>DATHRY010000146.1:0-3095 GCA_035464715.1 Longimicrobiales bacterium | reverse complement strand
GGTCCCGCTCAAGGGGACTCGACGTCTGGGGATAGTAGACGTGCCCGATACGGCCGGTCCGGGCCGCCTCGTCGATGTCGGCCAGGGTCCGGACCCGCAGGAGCCGATCCGGGTGTGCGTCGATGTGGGCCTCGTAGGCCTCGATCTCTCCCAGGGTGTCCGGGAGGGCCTCGGACCCGTAGAGGCCCGGGTTGCCCACCGTCACCACGCAGCAGCGGAGCCCGCTGGCACGGATCTCGTCCAAGAGGGCCGGGGGATAGTCCAGACGGATCTCGCCGAGGCCGTCGATGGAGGGCGGGACCTCCTGGGCGGTCCCGTGACCCCCGCCCGAGGTCCCGCCCGGCTCCGGCCCGGCGCGCAGCGAAGGGGCCAGTGGGAGGGCGGCAGCGGCCCGGAGGAAGTGGCGTCGGTCCATGGGAGGGCGGGGTGGCGTGAGGGCGGCGGGGGGGAGAGTTTCGCCGGGTCACCGCCGATCCGCCAGCCTCCGGAGACCCCGTGCCGCCGTCCCATCGACCCGCCCCCTCCGTCCGCCGCGGATCCCTTCGGCCCGGTGCACCGACCGCCTCCCCGGGGCGGCACCGCCGTGGGTCCACTCGGCCTGCGGGTGCGCCGGCCGCCTCCTCGGCGCCGCTCCGTCGTTGGCTGGGCCTGGCCCTGGCGGCCGTCCTCGCCATCGGCGGCGCGTCCCCCCTGGCCGCCCAGGGCACAGCGAGCGTCCCGACCCCAGAGTCCATGCTGGGCTACGTCCCCGGCGCCGACTACCGGCTGACCACCTACGAGGAGTCGCTGGAGTACTTCCGGGCGTTGGATGCCGCCTCGGACCGCATCCGGCTGGAGCGGGTGGGGCGCACCACCCGGGGTCGGGACTGGTACGTGGCCCTCATCTCGTCGCCGGAGAACCTGGCCCGGGCCGAGGAGCTTCGGAGGCTGGCGGACCGGTTGGCCCATCCCCGGTCCCTCACCGACGACCAGGCCCGGGAGCTGGCGGCCGAGGGGCGGGCGATCGTGGACATCAGCGGAGGGCTCCACGCCACCGAGGTGGCCGGTGCCGAGCACACCATCGTCCTGGCCCACGAGCTGGTGGCCAGCGAAGACCCGCGCATCGCCGCCATCCGGGAGAACGTCATCACGGTGCTGTGGCCGTCGCTGAATCCCGACGGCCAGACCATGGTCACCGAGTGGTACCGGGGCAACGTGGGCACCGAGTTCGAGCTGGCCCCGCTTCCGGGCCTCTACCAGGAGTACGTGGGGCACGACAACAACCGCGACGCCTACATGCTGAACATGGTGGAGTCCCGGGTCCTGGCCCGGGTCTGGCAGCACTGGGATCCCCAGATCATCCACGTCCACCACCAGAGCTCGCCCTTTCCCACCCGCATCTGGGTGCCGCCCTTCGCCGAGCCCATCGCGACCTTCGCCCCGCCCCTCATCTCGCGGACGGTAAATACCCTGGGCATGACCATCGCCCAGATGCTGGACGCCCGGGGCCTGCCCGGGGCGGTGCACATGGGGACGGGCTTCGACGCCTGGTACCCGGGCTACGTGGACTACCTGCCGGTGCTCCAGCACCAGGCCGCCTTCTGGACGGAGACGGCCCTCCACCGGTACGCCACGCCCCGGGAGTACACGCTGGAGGACTTCCCGGAGAACCGCAGGGACCTGCGGACCGAATCCCTGTACACCTCGCCCTGGGCCCCGGGCTGGTGGCGGCTCGCCGACGCGGTGGAGTACATGACCGTGGCCTCGATCGCCGTCCTGGACTATGCGGCGAAGTACAGGGAGGACCTGCTGTTCAACCGCTATCAGTCCGGGCGGGACGTGGTGCGGAAGTACACCGCGGAGGCGCCCTTCGCCTACCTGGTGCCCCGGGAACAGCGGGACCCGGTGGCCCCGGTCGAGCTCCTCCGGCGGCTGGCCTTCAACGGCGTCGAGGTGCACGCCCTGACCCGTCCGCTGACCGTGGCCGGTCGTGCCTGGGAGGCCGGGGACTGGGTGATCGCCATGGACCAGCCCTTCGCGGAGCTGGCCCGGCAGGTCCTCTCGGTGCAGACCTACCCCGATCTGCGGGAGTATCCGGAGGGCCCCCCGGAGCAGCCGTACGACGCCGCGGGCTGGACCCTCCCCCTCCAGATGGACGTGGAGATGGTGGAGGCGGTCGAGCCCCTGGGTCCGGAGGTGCGGGAGGCCATGACGCCGGTGGCCGGCGAGGTCCTGGCCTGGGATGCCGACGCCGCGGACGCCGCTCCCTTCGACGCGGCGCCGGGGGTCGGATTCGACACCGACCCGGTCGCCGCCGGGATCCTGCCCCTGCCGGGCGGCAGCAGGGGGTCGGGCCCGGCGCTCCGGCTCGACCCGGCGGAAGTCAACGCCTACCGGGTCCTCAACGCGGCCTGGGACCGGGGCGCCTCGGTCCGCCAGGTCCCGGGCGGATACCAGGTCACGGGACTGGACGAGGGAGAGGCCGAGGGTCTGCTCGAGCGCTTCGCGGTCCGGGGCGAGCGGGGCGCCGAGGAAGGCACGCCGCTGCGCCGCCCCCGGGTCGCCCTCTACCGCCCCTGGACGGCCAGCATGGACGAAGGGTGGACCCGCTGGGTGCTGGAGCGGTACGGCTTCCCCTCCTCCAGCCTGCGGGACGCGGAGCTCCGGGCCGGAGGGTTGCGGGACGCCTACGACGTGGTGGTCCTGCCCTCGGAGCGCCCCGACCGGCTCCTCACGGGCCATTCCGCCGAGGACATGCCCCCGGAGTATGTCGGGGGGATGGGGGTGGAGGGCGTCCGGGCCCTGGATGCCTTCGTCCGGGACGGAGGGACCCTCGTGTGCCCGAGCGCCGCCGCGGACCTCTGTATCGAGCGCCTGGGGCTCCCGGTGGAGAACGTGGTGGCGGGCCTGCCGCGGGACGTCTTCTTCGCCGCGGGCTCGCTCCTTGAGGTGGAGGTCCGGACCGGGGACCCGTTGATGGCGGGGATGAGGGCCCGGGCCAGCATCTTCTTCGATCGGAGCCCCGTGTTCGAGACGGGGGACGGCTTCCAGGGCACGGTCCTGGCGCGGTACGGGTCCGACGGCTCACCGCTCCGTTCCGGGTATCTGCTCGGCGA
>DATHRY010000145.1:0-11357 GCA_035464715.1 Longimicrobiales bacterium | reverse complement strand
GGTGACCTGGATCGACGAGAGAGCCACTCCCTCGGACAGCTCCTGCAGAAGGAGGGTGGAGATGGTCGGGAGCATGGTGTTGGTGAGGATGTTGTCGATGTTCCGGGCCCCGCTCTCGACCTCGGTGCACCGGTCGGCGATGGCCTGGATGGCCCCGTCGTCGAGGTCCAACGCGATCCCGTGGGTCGCCTGAAGCCGACGTCGGATCTTGCCCAGCTTGAGCCCGATGATGGTCTGGAGCACCTCGTCCCGGACCGGGAAGTAGGGGATCACCACGGTGCGCCCCATGAAGGCGGGCTTGAACTGCCGGTCGAGCTCCGGCTTGAGGGCCCTGGCCAGACCCTCCTGCTCGGGCAAGGTCTCCGGGTCGGCCGTGAGCGTCATGATCGTCTCGGTGCCGGCGTTCGTCGTGAGGACGATGATGCAGTTCCGGAAGTTGATCTGGCGCCCCTCTCCGTCTTCCATGACGCCCTTGTCGAAGACCTGGAAGAAGAGCTCCAGGACGTCGGGATGCGCCTTCTCGATCTCGTCCAGGAGTACGACGGAGTAGGGTCTCCGGCGGACGGCCTCCGTCAGGACTCCGCCCTCTCCGTACCCGACGTACCCCGGGGGTGACCCCTTGAGGCTCGAGACGGTATGGGCCTCCTGGTACTCGGACATGTTGATCGTGATGAGATTGCGCTCGCCGCCATACAGCAGGTCCGACAGCGCGAGCGCCGTCTCGGTCTTTCCGACGCCCGACGGGCCGACCAGCATGAACACGCCTACGGGCTTGTCCGGGTCCTCGATGCCGGCCTTCGAGGTCCGGATCCGGCGACTGATCATCTCCAGGGCGTGGTCCTGGCCGATCACCCGCTCACCCAGGAGCTTCTCGAGGTTGAGGGCGGTCTGAACATCGTCCCGGAGCATCTTGCCCACCGGGATCCCCGTCCAGCCGGAGATCACTTCGCCGACCAGGGACGCGTCCACCGTCACAGGGACCAGCGGCTCGTCGCCCTGGACCTCCTCCAGGTCGGTCATCAGCTCCTTGAGGCGGCTCCGGAGCGTGCCTGCGTCGGCCGAAGCCAGCTCCGGGCTCAGGGCGTCATCCGCGACCTCCCCGCCATCCGGCCCGGGCTCCCCGTTCGCTGCCGCATCGTCGGGCGAGGCCGCATCCGACGGCGAGGCGCCGTTGCTCCGCCCGGCCCCGTCGCCGTCGGCGAGCTCCTCGAGACGGCGACGGATGCCCCGCACCTCCTGGACCAGGGAACGCTCCCGCTCCCAGCGGTCCGCGAGGGCCGCCAGCTCCGCCTCCACGGCCTCCCGGGACTCCCCGATCTGCTGGAGGCGTTCGGAGTGGTCCATCCCCACGGCCCCCTCCCGCCGGAGGATCCGCTCCTGGACGCCCAGGTCGGCCAGGACCCGCTGCGCATACTCGATGCGGGGCGGCGTCGCGTTCTGTCCGAGGGAGAGGCGGGCGCAGGCGGTGTCCAGGACGCTGACCGCCTTGTCCGGCAGCTGACGGTCCGAGAGGTACCGGTGGGAGAGGCGCACGGCGGCGTCCACCGCGTCGTCGAGGATCCGGACGTTGTGATGCGCCTCCAGGGCCGGCACGATGCCCCGCATCATGACCAGGCACTGGTCCTCCACGGGCTCCGCGACGTTGATGAGCTGGAATCGGCGGGTCAGCGCAGGGTCCTTCTCGAAGTACTTCTTGTACTCGGACCAGGTCGTGGCGGCGATGGTCCGGAGCTCACCGCGGGCCAGCGCCGGCTTGAGCAGGTTGGCGGCATCGTTCTGACCGGCCTGACCCCCCGCACCGATCATGGTGTGGGCCTCGTCGATGAAGAGGATGATCGGGGTGGGGGAGGACTTCACTTCCTCGATCAGCCCTTTGAGCCGGTTCTCGAACTCGCCCTTGACCCCCGCGCCCGCCTGGAGGAGGGCGAGATCGAGGGTTCGCAGCGTCACGTTCCTGAGGATGGGGGGAACGTCGCCCTCGGCGATCCTCGATGCGAACCCCTCCACCACCGCGGTCTTCCCCACGCCGGCCTCACCGACCAGGATCGGGTTGTTCTGGCGCCGCCTCGTCAGGATGTCGACGATCTGACGGATCTCGAAATCCCTGCCCAGCACCGGATCGATCTCCCCGTTCCGGGCCCGCTCCGTGAGGTTCTGGGTGTACTGATCCAGGTTGGGGGTCTTTCCGCCGGGCTTCGCTCCCGGCGCCCCGCCCCCTCCGGTCGGTGCGGCCACGGCTCCGGCCTCCTCCGCGGACCCTCCCACGATGGCGTGGAACTCCTTCCGCAGGTCCTCGGCTACGATCTTCTTGAGCTCCGGGCTCATGTCCGACGCCATGCGGGCCAGCTCCGGCTCCGAGACCAGGGCCAGCAGGGTGTGGCCGCTCCGGATCTGCCCGGCACCGAACTCCACGGAGCCCAGCGTCCAGGCCGAGGTGAGCATCTGGACCAGGGAGGGGCTCAGCGCCGGGGTGCGCGCGTTCCCGGACTTGAGCTTGTCCAGGCTCGCGGTCAGGCCCGCGGCCAGCCGGGACCGGTCCACGCCGTAGTGTTGGAGGATCGCCCGGCAATCTCCGTCGGTGACGTCGAGCAGCTTCATGAGGAAGTGCTCGATCTCGACGTCGTAGTGCGTCCGGCTCAGGCAGAGACCCGCGGCCGCTTCCACCGCTCCGCGCGTCTCGTGGTTCAGCTTCCCGATCAGGGAGCGGAGGTTCACGTTCATGAGGGGTCCCCTTCGTCGATGCGGAAGATGGTCTGATCGGCGTCCCGGGTGGGACGCCGCGTGCGCAACCAGGTCGTCCAGCCGAGGCGCTCGCTGTCCGCCGTGTCCAGGTGTAGTCCGGGCACTTCGTCGGCGTCAAGCACCAGACGGACCTCGAACTGGTGCTCCCCGTGACTGAAGAACCGGAGGACGGCGGCCAGGGCGTCGCACGCCGGTTGTCCCGGGAGGAATGAGCGGTAGCGCGTGAGGTCCAGGGGCCCGAGTGTCACCCGCGCCCGGCTCTGGGGGTCCCAGACCTCGTCCCCCGAGACCGCCCCCAGACCCAGTCGGCTCGATCTGCGGTCCTCGTTCCCGATCTCGCACTGGTCGCTCGTCCGGAGCGTATACCAGCCCCCGATGAACTGCTCCACCTCCACGGGCACCTGGAAGTAGTCCTCGAGAAGCTGTTTCAGCGCCTGGGCGCTCCGGGGCTGGGCCGCCAGCAGCCCGGCGTAGCCCACGAGAGCCTCGGTCTCGAGCCCCGCGAGCCGGCGTTGCGCCGGGAGGCCGAGTCCGGCCAGGTCGTGGAGGTGTGTGGTGACGACGTCCTCTTCGCCCCGCTCCCGCTGCTCCATGAACCGGAACTTGCGCCACGCCCGGTAGAACAGGGAGACGGCACGGTGTTGGAACACGTCGAGGAACGCCCGGAGCGTGGTGTCTCTGGCCTGGACGCGCTCCGCCACGAGGCGGGTGTACTCCAGCGGGAGCACGCCCTGGGGGCCCACCAGACCCAGGAAGTTCACGCTCATGACAGGGGGCGAGCCATCCGTGCCGGGCTCGAGGTCCTCGATCTCCGACGCAGGAAACGCCAGTGACGGATGCGAGGAGAAGCGCACGACCTCGTCGCCCGGGTCCCCGGGCCCGCCGACCGGCGAACGGTCGGGATGCACCGCCTCGAGGACCCTCACCGCCTGGAAGAAGGAGAAGGCTCTCGGGTTCTCCCGGAGGTCCTTTCCGACCGCCTCGCGATTCATACGAGTGCCTTGCGCCCCGAGCGCGGCGGCCACTCCCGGATCGCCTCCCGCCGCTGTCGGGATCGAGCCACCAGAATGGAGAAGCTGTTGAGGGAGGCGTACAGCCCGAAGAAGCGCTCCAGGATGGCGGCGAAGAGGTATGCGCCGCTCCCGGTGAACTCCTCCTCGTCGAGGGTCAGCTCGATGCGCTTCCCGCGGGCGAACGCGAGGCCCTGCTCGGTCTGGATGGGGGAGTGGCACGGCGCCCCTTCGACGCCGACGATGCCGCGGATCTGGGCTTCGGCCGCCCCCGACCCGCCGCTGTTGTGGAGGCGAAGGAGCTCCCGCAGCCCCTCGGCGCCCCCATCGACCAGCGACCCGTAATTGAGGCTGAGCTGGGACAGGAGGCGCCACAGCATCGGCTTTCCCAGCGGCGGCTCGATGATCCGCGTGGGCTGGCTCAGCACTCCGATGCGCCCGATGGGCCCACCGTCCACCAGCTCGAAATCCGTTCCTGCTTCCCCGAAGGTCAGACGACTGGGCAGGTCCCGGTTGTGGCAGGTCACCCGCGCGGTGACCACGTCCTCGTCGGGGTGGGCCGCGCGGGTCGAACGGTCCATGAACGAGAGCACGACGTCGGTCCCCTCGTCGCCCCGCCAGTTGCTGGGCCGTCTGGAGGCGTGCCAGATCAGCTCTCGCTGGGCCTTGCCCGTCCCGTGGCGAAAAGCATGGAAGGGCAGGTAGCGCACGGGCTCCGAAAGGCCGGGACTCGTGCCGGTGACCTCGTCCACCGAGTAGATCCCGGTGTCGGTCCGCTGGCGGGCGTCGGCGACCAGTCGGTACTCGGGGCGGCGATGCGTCATCAACAGGGGTTCGGCCGTTCGCTCGAACAGATTGACGATCGGCGTGCAGCCCAGCCGGATCGACGATGCGGAGATCCCGTGGCCCAGGGAGGTTCTGCGCTCTTCCCGCTGGAACGGCGAGATGAGGAAGAGGATCTCCAGCCGCTCCGTGAACCCCCGGTCCCGGACCGGCTCCAACCCGTGGAGATCGAAGAACAGATACTTCTCCGGCAGCGCGAAGTACTCCTGGAGGAGCCCGTAGGCCAGGAAGCTGGGCCGGGTGGACGGCAGGAGGAGCTGGTCCTCGTCGAAGCCGGTGGCTCGCAGGCTGGATCCCGGAAGAACCACCGGGTCGACGCCGGGCTGCTGCGGATCCCGGAGCACGATCCGGACGCAGTTCTGGTCCAGAAGCTCGTAGAGCGTGGCGGCGACCGCGGGCTCGGCCCGGAGGTGGAGCCGGAGGCGACTCAGCTCAAGGTCCGATACGAGGAGACCCGGCAGCGGCTCCAGCTGGACCCGAAGCGCCGAAGGCGTGTCCCCGGAGGACAACGGGGGCCGGATCTCGTGGGCGGCCATCCAGCCGGCGTCGGTCACGGTGAGGGGCCACACCGTGGTGTCGTAGCAGGTACGGAAGCGGCAGACGGAGCCGGCCACGGGTCGGGACATCAGGATCGAGCCCCGGGGCACGTGGAAGCCCGACGTCAGCTGGCCCTGGGCCGGATCCAGGGCGAGCTCCACCAGCGACATGGACGGCAGGGGTCGCACGTGCTGAGGGTAGAGGAGTCCGAGCAGGCCCTGCGAGACCTCAGGGGCGTCCTGCTCGAGCCGGTGCTGGACCCGGGCCGACAGCAGGGCGAACCCCTCCAGGAGGCGTTCGACGTGGGGGTCGGCCACCGCCGTGGCGTCGAGCTGAAGCCGGGCGGCGATCTTCGGGTATCGACGCGCGAACTCCGCGCCGGTCCTCCGGACGAAGCTGAGTTCCTGCTCGTACAGGTGGAGGAGCTCGTCGCTCACGATCCGGAGCCCACTGAGAAGTCGCCCCGTGCCACCTCCATGACCGTATCGAAGACCACCCGTTCCGGTGCCGGCTCCATCTGGAGCACGCCCTCGATCGAGAAGCGGATCTGACGCCGCTCGTCCGGGGCGTCCACGAGGGAGACCCGCACGTCGGTCAGTCGCGGTTCGAAGAGCTCGATGGTACGCTCGATCTGCCGCACGAGTCCCGCCCGGACCTCAGGTGAGTCGAGGCTCATCGAGGTGACGTCGGCCAGACCGTAGGCGAACACGGAGGAAGTGACCTCCGAGAGGCCCTCCGGGATGTGCGCGATGGTCCGACGCGTGTTCAGGAGCCACTCGACGTCCCGTAGCACGGACGCCCGGAACCGGGCGACAGAGGCATCCTGGCCGACCAGCTCATCGGATCGCTCCTGGGGCCGCAGGTCGATCAGTCGATCCAGCAGGCTTGGCCTCGCGGTCCGTTCCAGGCCGGATGCGTTCCTCATTCGGCCGCGCTATGGCCGAGGGGATTCGGGGGTCGCGGGGGAGGAGGTCCACCCTGCGACGGCGCGGGTGCCGGAGGAGGGGGCGGCGTGGCGGAGGCCTGGCGCTCTCCGGGTCCGTTGCGCTGGAACTCGACCGCCTGGATGGGATCGAGACGGCAGATCCTCTCGTAGAGATCGTCGGCCTTCTGCCCCGAGGAGGTCCGGACCCGGTAGAGGAGCCCCAGCGGGCGGGCCACCACGCCACCATCCTCCCAGTTGTCCAGCTTGTGGAGGTCGATCACCTTCAGGATGTCGTCGAGGATGGGGCGTGCGACGGCGTCCAGCCCCTGGTCCACCATCACGGCGGCTGCCTCCGCTCGCAGCAGGAACCCCTCGCGAGGGTGACTGGCGCGATCGGCGGCCCGGAGCAGCGTCTCCACGGCCTTGGAGGGATCTCCCCCCCGGGCGTGGCCCATCGCCTGCGCGACGACGGCCGCGACGGACCCTCCCGAGGCCGGTGTCGCACGAGCGATGGAAGGCCGTGCGGAGCCGTCCCCGGCCCCGAGCACCCCTTCGGCCTCCAGCCACTCCCGGGTCTGGCGATTCGCCGTGGGCGAGTCGTCCATGAGGGTCTGGTCCGGAAGGGATGGGAGGTCGCTCAGCAGCCGTCCCAGTGCGTCCATGACCAGGTGCCGGACCGGATGGTACTCCGGACCGAGGCCGGCGAGCGCGGTGCCGATGTACCGCTGGAGGTCCAGCCAACCACGGCCGTGGGGCGTGGCCATGATCTCCTCGCCCGCGTCCAGGAGCCCGGGCCAGTCCTCGTCCAGGAGAAGCGTCTTCAGCCGGGTCCGGACCGCCGTCGGAGGCGCCTCGAGGAGTCGCGGATCCGGTGGATCACCGGTGGCCCGGATCTCGGCCCACCGGAATCCACGGAGCAGCGCGTACGGAGCCGGGTTGCGCGGGTCCAGGTGCCGCAGGAAGCGGGCCGCCTCGGCGATCCGTGCGGCGGCTTCGGACGGGTTGGTCGGTGCTCGCGTTGCCGCCGGCGCTGCTCCCGCCTGGGAGGCCTCCGTGGTCGCGTCTCCCGGCCCGGCGTCCATCGGCTCCGCCTCCACGGGGTCCGGATCCAGCTCGAGCTTCCGTTGAAGGAGGGTTGCCGCGACCCGACGGAACTTCCCGATGCTGTCCCGCAGCGACGCGTAGCTCGGGGCCACGTCACCGAACAGCCCGTTGCCCTCGCCGTCCAGGGCGTCGAGGGTCTCGACACACCCGTCGATCGATGCGATGAGATCCTTGTAGAACGCCTTCGGCGTGGCAGCGAAGGCGGCGTCGAACTCCTCCGGGACGAGCTTCCCGTCGGCGACGGCCTCCTCCCGCGCCGCCCGCGCCTTGTCGTCCGTTGCGTCCGCCTCGTACCCGATGGCCTGCGCTTCCACGTACTCGAGCAGGGTGTGGCCTCGGGCGTTCAGCCCGACCGACTGGACGGACAGGTCCAGGTAGTTGCCCAGCCATTCGAGGGGGGTCGCGCGGAACTCGGCGTCGCCGTCGTCCAGTTCGGGATACAGCCCGTCCCAGAACTCTCCCAGCAATCCGCGGATCAGCTCCAGGCCCTCGAGAAAGCCCTTGAACCCGTGCTCGTGAAGAAGGGCTTCGGTCAACCATACGGCGAGCTGCAGATCCTTGGACCGGGTCGCGATGGCCTCCTGGGCAAGCTCGATGACCCGCCCGAAATCGGCGGTCTTTCGCTCCCGCGTCCAGTCCCCCTGGGGGATGTCGTCGTCTTCGGTGCGGGCGAGCTTGATCTCGTCGTAGATCGGCTCGTACCGGAGTTGTTCCCCGGCCGGGAGATCACCGGCTATCGGGTCGAGGAGGTCTTCCCGAAGCAACATGGCGGGACGTCAGGACTTGGACGCCGAGGGTGCGTCTATGCGAAGTTCCCGAAGCTCGAGAAGGGGAAACTCCGCGCCGTCGACGATGAGGAGCTTCTGACCCACGGGGATTCCGCCCTCGACGCCCTCCGTCTCGACCCAATCGGTCATTCTACCGAGGCCGACCTGGGGGTCGGGGTGGCGGTGCGAGCCGGGAGCGAGGGCGGGGAGGATCACCTCGCCCAACTCCATGCCGGTGAAGTCCGCACCGACCTTCACCCGGGCAGGGATCCACAGCAGGTCCCTGATCCGGGCTGGAGGGTCGGCCGCGACGGATTCGATCTGCTCGAAGGGGATCCAGGTGTATTGCCCGGCCGCGAACAGCTCCAGACGGGCGCCGATGCGCGGGTCTGCGTCGGTCAGCGTCTCGAACGCCGTACCGTTCAAGACCCCGGAGGGTGGGCGCGGCTCCGGGGACGCCGTCGGGAACGCATCGGCATCGAACATCTCCTGCCGAGTCCTCTCCGCATGCAGGGCGGTCCGATACATCCATGCCCCCATCTCGGCGTCGGAACTCGATCGAGCGATGATGTCCAGGTGCTTCTCCGCACGGTCGTAGTCCCCCAGGAAGCACAGGAGCTCGAACAGAAAGGTGCGGCTCCTCAGATTGGCCGGGTCGGCACGCAACTCCGCAGAGACGGCCTCGACCGCCTCCTCGGGGCGACCGGCCCGAAACAACGTCGCACCATCGAGTCCTGGTCCCATTCAACCACCGCTGCAGGTCATCCCGTGATCCACTTCAGGCGCCCGCGGAGAGCCAGTCCATCTGCGTCTGGATTCCGCCATCCTCATAGACGATCTCGATCGCTTGGTACGCGAGTGCGAAGCTGACCGAGCTGCTCCGAAGGCCCCCTTCCCCGGCGAGACCCCAGTCCACCGATCGGCAGTACGCGTTGGTCAGCACCACGGTGAGCTCGTGCTGCCCACCACCCGGACTTCCGTCGAACTTCAGGGTCACGGTGCCCATCACCACGTTCTTGGACATCTTGTCCCACAGGAGCACACCATGCGACCCCGCGGGACTGACGAAGTGGAGCAAGGACGGCTTGCGATGCCCCGACATAAGACCGCTTCGTTCATCGGTGGACACGTGGCAGTTAAAACTCACCGCATCGATGACGATCTGGCCCTCGTAGCCCGGGGTCTGCGCCTTCCCGGGGATGTCGGAGATCTCGAGGTACATTCCCATGCGTTCCTGTCCTTTGAAGGGGTTGTGTCAGTCCTGACCGGAACAGCGAAGACCTACTTGGTGGGTGCCGGCAGATCCGCGACGAGTCGCATGGACACGTCGAGCTCGTCCAGCTGGAAGTGCGGCTTCAGGAACGCCACCGCCCGGAAGGCCCCCGCGTTCCCGGGAACCTCGATGACCTCGATGCGAGCCTCGGCCAGCGGGCGCTTGGCCTTCTGTTCGAACGACGCATCGGGAGTCCCCAGGACGTAGTTCTGGATCCACCGGTTGAGGTACTGCTCCACCTCGGCCCGAGAGGTATAGCCTCCGATCTTGTCCCGCATCATCGACTTCAGGTAGTGGGCGAAGCGGGACACGGCGAAGATGTAGGGCAGTTGAGCGGAGAGCCGCGCGTTCGCCGTCGCGGCATCGGAGTCGTAGACCTTGGGCTTCTGGGCGGACTGGACACTGAAGAAGGCCGCGTTCGGCGTGCCTTTGCAGTGCACCAGGGGAGCGAACCCCTGGTCGGCCAACTCCTTCTCCCGGCGATCCGTGATCTGGGTCTCGGTGGGGCACTTCATCGCGATGTCGCCCCCGTCAGTCTGGAAGTTGTGGACGGGAAGCCCCTCGACGAGGCCTCCGCTCTCAACCCCGCGGATGGTGGCGCACCACTTGTGTTTCGCGAAAGACTGCGACACCCGTGCCCCGAGGGCCCAGGCCGCGTTACCCCAGAGATAGCTCCCGTGGTCGTTGCCCGTGACGCCTTCCTCGTAGTTGAAACTCTCGATCGGCACCGTCGCGCTTCCGTAGGGATCACGGAGCAGCATGCGGGGCAGGGCCAACGCCACGTACCGGGAATCTTCCGTATTCCGGAAGGCCTTCCACTTCGCGTACTCGGTGGTATCGAAGACCTTTCCGAGGTCTCGGGGCTGGGACAGCTGCGTGAAACTCTCCAGGCCGAACATCTCGTGCGACGCACCGGTGATGAACGGCGCATGGGCAGCGGCCGCAACCTGGGACACCTTCTCGAGGAGCTCGATGTCCTGGCCGGACTTCCCGAACTCGAAGTCCCCGACCAACGCGCCGAAGGGCGCTCCACCGAAGACGCCGAACTCCTCCTCGTAGACCTTCTTGAACAGCGCGCTCTGGTCGAACTCCGGGGCCCGCTGCAGGTCCTTCAACAGCTCCTTCTTGGAGACGTTGAGCACCTTGATCTTCATGTTCTCGCCGGTCTCACTCTGATCCAGCAGATACTTGAGCCCCCTCCAGCTCCCCTCGAGCTTCTGGAAGTCCGGGTGGTGCATGATCTGGTTCACCTGAAGAGAGACCAGATGGTCGATCTGGGCGATCCGGGCGTTGAGCATCCCCTCCGTGTTCGCCGAGGGCGTGATCGAGCCCTGCACCACTTCGGAGACGAACTGCTTGATCATGTCCCGACCACGTGCCTGGGCGCGATCATCGGTGCCGAAACGGCCTTCCTCGACGATCTGATCGAGCAGGGAGAGCTCGACCTCCTGGCCCTGGGCGCCGTCCTGTTGTGCCTCAGTCTTCGCCATCGGAATCCTCCTCGGGGGCCTCGGCCTCCAGCTCGGACCGGAGGCGCGAAAGTCGATCGGCGTCGACGACGCTTTCCTGGAGGATCTCCTCCAGAGCTTCGTTAGCCTGGATGCTGCCACGGAGGTCCGCGAGCTGCGTGCGCAGATCGAGGAGCTTCCTCAGCGCCGGCACACTGTCCGCGATCCGATCCGGTGAGAAGTCGTCGAGGCTCTTGAAGTCCAGCTCCACGCCCAGCTTGCCCGCATCGGGGTCGTCCGTGAGCATGTTCTCCACGCTGAGGGAGAGGTGCGGCTTCATGCGGGCGAGGACCTCATCGAAGTTGTCCGGGTTGACCTCGACGAACTGCCGCTCTTTCAGCCGAGCCTTCCCGTCCTCGGCGTGCCCGGTGAAGTCGCCCAGGACACCCATGACGAAGGGCAACTCCTTCATCTCGATGGCACCGCCGATCTCGACGTCGTAGGTGATGTTCACCCGGGGGGCGCGCACCCGCCCCAGCTTTTTCTGAGTACTGTCGGCCATCGCACTGCTCCTGAAGGAAGTGGCCTGTCGGTCCGCGGATATCCGACTCCGGACGACCTCGCCAGGATGCCTGGACGGGCGTGGAGGCCATTGGCGGAGCGCACGGAGCGATCGGGAGGGGCATCCTACGAGCGGGTCCATCCAGT
>DATHRY010000144.1:0-8045 GCA_035464715.1 Longimicrobiales bacterium | reverse complement strand
GCGGCGAGGGCCACCGCCAGCGCCCCCGCGCCCACCAGGACGGCCCCGGCCCATCCTCCGCTCACCGCCCCGGTGAGGAGGTCCTCCACCGAACCGGCCAGGCGCACGTCCAGGTACAGGTTCAGGGGCCGGGCGAGGCTCAGGCGTGCGGCGGTGTCGGCCACGGACAGCAGGGACACCACCACCACCAGCACGCCGGCGATCCCTGCGAGGACCGTGCTCCAACGCCGGCGGGGGAGGACGAGGAACAGCCCCGTCAGGAGTACCGCCTCCAGGGCGAGGAGGTGGGGCCGTGGCCCGCCGAACCGGATCCACAACGGGATCAGAAGGAGCAGATCGACCCCGAGCAGGGTACCGAGCGCCCGCACGAGGAGTCCCCGTGATCCCGAGCCCTGGTGGTCGATGTCGTCCATGCGTCTCCGGAAGCTGCTGTCGTTCGGCGTCCTGACGATCGCCGTGGCCTGTGGTGCCGAACCCCCGCCGCCGGCCGACGGCGCCCCCGGATCGGAGGCCGTCGGGGCTTCCGGCGGCGCCCCCTCCGTCCAGGAGGCCGGCTGGGAGGACCGCCCCGGCGGCCCGACCCTCGAGGAGCACGTCGTGCGGCTCGCCCGGGACCGGTCCACCCGGCCCTTCCGTCCCCGGGACCGACGGATCGGCGAGACGGTCGCCGACCTCACCTATGGTCAGATGAGGGGCATAAGGTTCCGACGCGACTCCGCCGTCTGGCGGGGTGAGGCGCCCTTCGAGCTCCAGTTCTTCCACCCCGGCGGGGGGAACGACCTGCCGGTGCGGATCCACCTCGTGGAGGACGGTCGCAGCGAGGAACGCCCCTTCCGGCCCGGCGACTTCAACTACGGGGACGAGGTCCGGGGGATGACCCTGGACGTGCCCCCCGACGCCGGGTACGCCGGCTTCCGCGTCCTCCACGCCCTGAACGATCCCGATCGGATGGACGAGGTCGTTTCCTTCCTGGGGGCATCCTACTTCCGGCTCCTGGGCCCGGGGCACGTCTACGGGCTGTCGTCCCGGGGGATCGCGGTGGACGTGGCCGGATCCGGACCCGAGGAGTTCCCGGACTTCGTCGAGTTCTGGATCCGGCGGCCCGCCCCCGGAGACGTGTCCGTCGTGGCGCACGGGCTGCTCGATGGGCCCTCCGTGACGGGAGCCTACCGGTTCGAGCTCACGCCGGGGGACGCCGCCGAGGGCCGAGGGACCGTCCTGGAGGTGGATGCCCGGGTCTTCGCGCGCCGGCACGTGGCGCGCCTGGGGGTCGCCCCCCTCACCAGCATGTACCTCCACGGGACCTTCGGCCCCGGGGACGATGACGTCCGGCCCCGGGTCCACGACTCGGAGGGGCTGCTGATGCACACCTCCAGGGACGAGTGGATCTGGCGGCCCTTGACCAATCGACAGGACCTCCGGGTCACCTCGCTCCGGGACGTGGACCCACGGGGTTTCGGGCTCGTCCAGAGGGACCGGGACTTCGGGAGCTACCTGGACCTGGAGACGCGCTACGACCGACGGCCCAGCGAGTGGGTGGCGATCCGGGGGGAGTGGGGTCCCGGGGGCGTGGAGCTGGTGGAGATCCCCGCCCGATCGGAGTTCGGCGACAACATCGTCGCATACTGGGCGCCGGACGGAGGCTTGGCGGCCGGCGAGGAGCGGCGCTACCGGTACGCCCTGGTCACCTTCGACGAGCGACTTCCTTCGATCCGGATCGAGGATCTGGCCGTGCAGGGCCAGGATCTGGCGCAGGTGATCCGCACCCGGATCGGCTGGGACGCCCTGCCCGGACAGGCCGACCCCCCGCCCCGGAGCCGGCGGCGCATTCTGGTGGATTTCCAGGGTGGTCCCCTCTCGGCCCTTCCCGACGAGGCCGCCGTGGATGCCGTGGCCACCACGTCCGCCGGGACCCTCGAGGACGTTCGGGTGCTATCCCTTCCCGGCGGCGGACGGCGGGCGACGCTGGTTCTCCGGCCCGATGACGGCCGCCCCGCGGACCTCCGCCTCCAACTCCAGGTGGGCGACTCCGTCGTGACCGAGACCTGGAGCTATCTCTGGACACCGTCCCGTGACCGGTAGCCCTCGCATACCGTGGATCCGCACCCGCAGGGCCGTCTTCTTCGGTCTCGTGGCGGCTACGGCTTCGGGCGGGGCATGGATGATGGCCCGCATCGTGGCCACCGGCGGGGTCACCCTTCTCGAGGCCCTGATCCTCGCCCTCTTCCTCCCCACCTTCGCCTGGATCGTCTTCCCCTTCTGGACCGCGGTCCTGGGCTTCGGGCTCCGTCTGCTCCGCCTGGACCCGCTGACCCTCGCCCGTCGTCCCGGGTCCGGGGAGGTAGCCGACGCGCCCCGGGGCGGCCCGGAGGCGGCGCTGGGTTCCCGCACCGCCCTGGCCGTCCCGATCTACGAGGAGGATCCGGCGCGGGTGACGGCCCGCATCTCGGCGATGCTCCAGTCCCTCCTCCGGACGGGTCAGGCCGACGCCTTCGACGTCCACCTCCTGAGCGACACCCGGAGCCCGGCGGTGGCGGCCCGGGAGGAGGAGGCGGTCGAGGGCCTCCGGGAGGCCCATCCGTCGGCCCGGGTGCACTACCGGCGACGGGCCCGGAACAGCGGTCGGAAGGCCGGCAACCTCGGGGAGTTCTTCCGGCGGTGTCGGGACGACTACGACTACGCCGTGGTCCTGGACGCCGACAGCCTCATGGCCGGGTCCACCCTGGTCCACCGGGTGAGGACGATGGATGGGGATCCGGAGCTCGGGCTGGTCCAGACGCTCCCCCTCCCCGCGACGCCCGACACCCTGTTCGGACGCCTCGTCCGCTTCGCCGCCACCCTCTACGGGCCGCTCCTGGCCACCGGTGCCAGCTTCTGGCAGGGTGATGCGGGCAACTATTGGGGACACAACGCCATCCTTCGGCTGAAGCCCTTCGCCGACCACGTACGCCTGCCGGTCCTGCCGGGACGGGCCCCCCTCGGCGGTGAGGTCCTCAGCCACGACTTCGTCGAGGCCGCCTTTCTCCGACGGGCGGGGTGGAAGGTCGTTCTGGATGCCGGGCTCGGCGGGAGCTGGGAAGAGGTCCCCGGCAATCTGCCCGAGTACGCCGTCCGGGATCGCCGCTGGGCCCAGGGGAGTCTCCAGCACCTGCGGCTCCTGGGGCTTCCGGGCCTGCATCCCCTGAGCCGGCTGCACCTGGCGCTCGGAGCGATGGGGTACGTCTCGTCCCTCCTCTGGCTCCTGATCCTCCTGGCGGGGACGGCCTACGTCCTCCTCCCCTGGCACGGCCCCCGGATCGCCATGGGTCTGCCCGGGGCGCGGGGGTCGCTCCTCCTTCTCACCGCCGGGATCCTCTTCCTTCCCAAGATCCTGGCTCTGGGCCTGGCCCTCCTCCGGGACCGGTCACGCTACGGGGGCGCGATCCGCCTGGGTGGCAGCGTGCTCCTGGAGACGACGGTCTCGGTGGTCCTCGCCCCCGTCCTGATGCTCCACCATGCCCGTTTCGTGACCCAGATCCTCGCCGGGCGCTCCGTGGAGTGGGACGCCCGGGATCGGGGGGCGGGCCGTCTCTCCTGGTCCGAGGCGGCCCGGTCCGGAGCCGCGGCCACCGTCGTGGGCGCCGTGTGGGGCGGCGTCACCCTCGCGCTGAGCCCCGGCTTCTTCCTGTGGATGGGCCCGATCTTTGCGGGTCTGCTGTGGTCGATCCCCCTCCTCCGTTGGACGAGTCGCTCCTCGGAGGGGAGCTGGACGCGTCGGGTGGGGCTTCTAGCCGTTCCCCTGGAGATCGCCCCGCCTCCCGAGGTCGCCGCCCTGACGGCGGCCGAGGGCATCCCGGCGCCGGATCCAAGTGAGACCAGCGGGGTTCTGGTCGCCTCCGGAAATCCCGGCATGGTCCGATCCCCCCATCGCGAACGCCGTATGTACACTGCCGAACGGGGCCTCTTCGAGCTGAGACAGGGTCGTCCCCTGCTGGTCACCTCGGGCATCACGCCCGGGGCGCTCGACGGCGACGTCCTGTTCAGCGCCGTGGAGGGGGTGGACGACGAGGACCTCCGGAGACTCGTGGAACTCGGCTCGGGCCCGCTCCGACTGGTCCTCACCCGGCACCGCATCGCGGCCATGGGGCTCGAGTCCACGGGCCTCGGCGACTCGGTGGCCCTCGTCCTCGACGAGGCTCGCGACGCTGGCGCTCTGCTGCGTCTCGCGTCGGGGACGGCCCCGGACCTCAACGGCGCCGCGTGGTCGCCGGGCCCGGTGCACCCCGCGGAGCACGCCGCTCTTTCCCTCGTCCGCCTCGGACGGATCCTGCCGGCGCTGGTGTCCGTCCCGGCATCGACCCCGTCGGCGGCTCTGAGGGAGGCGCTGGCCCGCCACGAGGTCCTTCACGCCAGCGTCGACGAGATCGAAGCCTACGTGACCTCTGCGGGGGCCGAAGTCGTGAAGCTGAGCGAGGCCCCGGTCCCGCTGGCCGAGGCCGAGGACTCGACCTTCATCCTCTTCCGCGAGGCCACCGGCCTCCACGAGCACGTCGCCATCCTGGTGGGCGACCAGGCGACATGGCCGGTCCCCGTGCCCGTCCGGCTCCACTCCGCGTGCCTCACCGGCGATCTCTTCGGGAGCCTGCGGTGCGACTGCGGGGAGCAGCTCCGGGGAAGCATGCGGTACTTCGCGGCCCGGGGCGGCGGCATCCTGTTGTACCTGGCGCAGGAAGGACGGGGGATCGGGCTTAGGAACAAGTTCCGGGCCTATACGCTGCAGGAGGCGGGGCTCGACACCATCGACGCCGACGGTGCGCTGGGCTTCGGCGCCGACGAGCGGCGCTACGACGTGGCGGTCCGGATCCTGGAGCGGATCGGCGTCCGTCGGATCGAGCTCCTCACGAACAACCCGGAGAAGGTCCGCGCCATGGAGGAGGCCGGGATCCAGGTGGAAGTCCGACGACCTCTCCATGGAACCCTGAACCGGCACAACCTCCCGTACGTCCGCGCCAAGGTGAAGCGCGCCGGGCACTGGCTGGGGGACATGCTCTCCCAGCCCCTCTCCGGCGACTGACGCCACGGGGCGTGGGGCCCGCGGCAGCTCCCGTCAGTCCAGCGTCTCCACGGACCGGAAGAGACTGACCTCGCGCTCGGCAAGATGCCGCAGCACGAAATTGAAGCAGTCCTCCCGCCGTCCTACGAACTCGGCGGGGGCCACCCCCGCGTCGGTCCACAACCCCGACGCCACCAGTCGCACGACGGCGGCGCAGGTGTACCCCGTCGTACGGGCCATCGACGAGGTCTCGGTGTCGGGGTTGTAGTAGTCGAGGAGATTGAAGATGTGTCGGACCCGCTCTCCGTTGTCGCGGCCCTCCACCTCGATCCGGCCGACGGTGAGATCCGGCTCACCCTCCTCGAACTGCCAGGCGTCGAAGAGGAGCGTCTCCGTGACGTCCCGGGGCCGGACGCTGCCCGAGGGCACGAGGATCTCCTCGTCCCTGAAGAAGCCGGCCTCCCGAAGCATGCGCATCCGCTCGGCGTGGCCCGGGTAGCGCATGGTCTTCTCCACCATGTTCGGGGTCTGGCTGGTCTCGATCAGCGAACGGAGGCCGTCGGTGTTGAACGCCTCCAGCGTCCCCAGGCCCGGGAAGTGGACCAGCTCGATCTCGGAGAGGGCCGGCAGCGTGATGTCCTCGCCGTTCCGCCGCAGCCGCGCGGGCCGCGTGTACTCCTGGATCACGTCCCGGGGGGAGAAGGGCGCCTTGTACTCCCAGGGCCAGCCCCGCTCCACGGGGAGCCCGCCCATGAGGACCTTGAAGCTGGTGGTCTCGTCCAGGACCTGCTCCATGCGGCCCAGGATCATGTTGGTCAATCCCGGCGCCACGCCGCAGTCCACCAGGCAGGGGACGCCTTGTTCCCGCGCGAGCTCGTCGAGCTGGAACGCGTCCTCCGGGAAGAAGGAGATGTCCACCACCGGCTTGCCGGCCTCCAGCACCGCCTCGACGGTCCGGTAGCCCATGAACCCGGGAACGCAGCCCACCACCAGGTCGGCATCCTCCACCGCCGCGGCGACGCTGCCGGCGTTGGAGAGGTCCGCCAGCTCGGTGTCCACATCCAGGCCCTCGAGCCGTTCCATGGCCTGAGGGTCCAGATCCACCACGGTGATGGCATGATCCGGATCGCTGGAGAGGTCGCGCACGATGGCGCCCCCCACCCGTCCGGCTCCCAGAACTACGATCCTCACGATGACGTGCTCCGCGACGAGAGATGCCCGGATCGGCTCCGTCCGGGGCTGTGGAAAATCAGCGCAATTCCGGGGGAGCGATCAAGGGGTGGTGCGGGTCGGGGGTGCGGGCCGCCTGGACGATGTGGATGACACGGCTCCGCGGGAGCTGGTGGCGGCCTCGGTGGTCCACATGCGGGAACGCTACGGCTTAGGCGCATCCCGAACGGGGGAACGATCCCGGGACGGTCCCGGTCACTCCTCCCGGAGGGCGTCCACGGGCTCGATGCGGGCCGCCCGGCTGGCCGGCAGCGCCGCCGCCAGGATCGCCACCAGCGTCATGGTCAGGGGGACGGCCACCAGGGTGAGGGGGTCCCGGGCCGAGACGCCGAAGAGGAAACGTTCGAGCACCGGGGCCGCCAGGAGCGAGGCGGCACCCCCGAGGACGACGCCCGCCAGGGCGATCCGGCTCGCCCGCCCGAGGATCTCACCCACCACCCGGCCGCGCCGGGCCCCCAGGGCCACGCGCACGCCGATCTCCCGGGTGCGGCGGGCGGTGGAATAGGAGATCACGCCGAAGGTGCCCAGCGTGGCCATGGCCAGGGCGCACAGAGCGAAGAACAGGACCACGCTGGCCAGGAACCGCTCCGAGGCCACGGCGCCCCGGGCTACCTCGGTCCACGACTCCACCGCCTCGAGAGGGACTGCGGGATCGAGCGCGGCCAGGGCGTCCCGCAGGGCCGGAACCACGGCCTCCGGGTCTCCCACCGTCCGGAGGACGAACGTCCCGGACCGGACCCAGCTCGCCTCGTGGTCCGCGAGCTGGGGATAGGGGACGTACACTTCCGGGTTCGGCGCTTCGCGGACCCCTTCGTGCCGCACGTCCCCCACCACCCCGACGATGGTCAGGGGACCGTGGTCGTCCCGCTGCCAGAGCGGCTTCACGGCCTGGCCCACGGGGCTCTCGTCGGGCCAGTACGCCTGGGCGGCGGTCCGGTTCACCAGGGCCACGTTCGGTGCCCCGGCCACGTCGCCCGGCTCGAAGCTCCTCCCCTCCAGCAGGGGTACCCCGGCAACGTCGAGGTAGCCGGGGCCCACCACCTGGTCGGCCACCGGGAGCGCCTCCCCCTGGGGGCCGTCCGCGACCCGACGCATCCCCTCCCGCCGAAGCTCGTCCCGCAGGGGCAGCTGGCGGATCCACCCCACGCCCTGCACCCCGGGAAGGCCCTCGATCTCGGCCTTCGCCCGGTCCCAGAAGCTCACCACCTCGTCCAGGCTGCCGTACCTGGTGGTCGGAATCGACAGGGAGGCGGTCAGCCGGTTCTCGGCGACGATGCCGCTCTCGGCCTGGAGCATCCGGCCGACGCTCCGGGACAGGAGAGCCGCCCCGGAGATCATCACGACGGCCAGCGCGAGCTGGACCATGACCAGGGTGGACAGGGACCGGCCGAGGTCGCGTCCAGGACCCGACTCGCCCCGGGTCCCGCCCGGCCGCGCCCCGGAGGCCCGCAGGGCGGGCACCGTCCCGAAGACCGCCCCCGCGACCAGGGTGGCCGCCACGGCGAATGCGGCGACCCGGCCGTCGAAGCCGACGTTGTCCAGCCGGGGAAGCCCGGGTGGCGCCAGGGCCAGGAGCGCCCGGGTCCCGACGGCTGCCAGGGCCACGCCCAGGGCCCCGCCCAGTGTGGCCAGCACGGTGCTTTCGGTGAGCAGCCCGGCCATCACCCGCCCCCGTCCGGCGCCCAGGGCGCGCCGAAGGGCGAACTCCCCCCGCCGGGTCTCTCCCCGGGCCAGGAGCAGGCTCGCCACGTTCGCGCAGGCCAGGAGGAGCAGGAGGCCGGCC
>DATHRY010000143.1:0-3158 GCA_035464715.1 Longimicrobiales bacterium | reverse complement strand
GGGAGACGAAGTCGGAGAACCCCTTCAGGTCCGCGCCGACGATGTCGAAGCGCCCTGCGCCCCGCCGGTGCACGGCGGCGGCCGCGTCGGCGGCGTCACGGGCCGTCCGCAGCCAGCGGTCGAGGTCGCGGTCGGAACAGGCGGTCATGCGGCACCCTCCGGGGGTGGGTTCGGTCCGAGGACGGCGCTAAGTTAACCGCCCTCGCTCACGGGAGAACCGAGGTTCGCTCCCGTTCCGTCACGATCCACGAACGCAACGCGATGGCCAGGAAGCGACTGTTCAGCGGGATGCAGCCCAGCGGAGAGGCCCACCTGGGGAACTACCTGGGTGCCCTCCGGCCCTGGGTCGGCCTCCAGGACGACTACGACTGCCTCTTCTGCATCGTGGACGACCACACCATCACGGCGGGGGGCGACCCACAGGAGCTGCCCCGGCACATCCTCGACCTCGCCGTCAGCTATCTGGCGGTGGGGCTGGACCCGGAGCGGAGCATCATCTTCGTCCAGTCCGACGTGCCCGAGCACACCGAGCTGGCGTGGCTCTTCAATGCGGTCACGCCGGTGGGCGACCTCGAGCGCATGACGCAGTACAAGGACAAGGCGCAGCGCTTCGAGTCCGTGCCTGCGGGGATCCTGAACTACCCGATCCTGCAGGCGGCGGACATCCTCCTGTACCGGGCGGAGCTGGTCCCCGTGGGCGAGGACCAGCGGCAGCACCTGGAGCTGGCCCGGGAGATCGCCCGCAAGTGGAACGCGGCCTACGGGGAGGAGCTCTTCCCGGAGCCCCAGGCCCACATCGGCAAGGCGTCCGGCCGGATCCTGGGCCTCGACGGCGAAGCCAAGATGAGCAAGACCCTCGACAACACCGTGCGCATCCTCGCCGAGCCCGACGAGGTGTGGGCCCGGGTCCGCACCGCGGTGACCGACCCCCAGCGCGTGCGCCGGGACGACCCCGGCCGGCCCGAGGTCTGCAACGTCTTCTCCCTGCACCAGCACTTCACCGACGCCGCCACCATCGAGCGCATCGACACCGAGTGTCGCTCGGCGGCCATCGGCTGCGTGGACTGCAAGAAGATCCTGGCGGAGAGCATCAGTGAGCACTTCGCTCCGGTACGGGAGCGGGCGGCAGAGCTCCGGTCCGACCCCGGCGAGATCCGGCGCATCCTGGACGAAGGTGCCGAGCGCGCCCGGACCATCGCCCGGGAGACCATGGACCACGTGCGGGCGGGGATGGGGCTGAACTGGAGGGCGGCGCTGGACTGAGCCTCCCTCTCGTCCACCCGGAGCGTGGTCACCCGGCCCGATTCCGAGTTGGCGCTGAGGCGAAGGCCGGAGAAAGGGACTGAAGGGTGAGGCGTGCCACCGACCCGCCTCGAGCCTATCCTTCGGTCGGCTGCATTCCCTCTGCTTCCGACACCCGGGAAGATCGATGCGCCGTCTCCCGCTCCTCTTCGCCTCGGTCCTGCTTCCGGCCTGCCTGTCAGGTCAGGTTCTGATTCCCGACGAGGTGGCCTGCCCGGGCTGCACCGTGGAGGCGGAGGTCGCTGTCCGACTGGGCACCCCTGACGGTCCCGGTGCGCTGCTCGGCCCTCCGCTCGCCGTGACCGAGGACGCGCGGGGGCGCTACTGGGTGACGTGGTCCGATGATCTGCCCATGGTGTTCTCGGCCACGGGCCCCTTCGAGGCGATCCTGGGCAGGGCCGGCGAAGGTCCAGGCGAGTTCGTCGGGCCGGGAAGGATACTGCCCGTGCCGGGGGACTCGGTCCTGATCTTCGACGGCGCACTGCGGCGGGCCACGGTCGTCGATCCACAGCTGTCGTCGGTGCGGACGATCCGCATGCCCGGGTCCGGGAGTCGCGGGCACGTGCTCCGTTGGCCGGACTCGGTCCTGATCGCCGGGTCGGTCGCCACACCGGAGTTCGCCGGACGGCCCCTCCAGTTCCTCGACCTTTCCGGCTCCTCCGGCACCGTCCTGTCCGCGTTCGGAGACACCTCCGACGCCGGAGACCTCCGGACCCTCGACCAGGCCCGGCTGCTGCGCCACGTTTCCATCGGCAACCGGGAGGGTGTGTGGCTCTCCGCCGTCGTCGACTACGACGTGTTCCGCTGGACGCCGGGCTCCGAGAACCTGACCTGGCTTTCGAGGCGACCCGAATGGTTCCGGACGACGTCCCCTTGGAGTCTGGGAAGCCCCGACCGGCCGCCTCCGCCCTTCGTCCAGGGCTTGAGCCAGGACGAGGCAGGCCTCCTCTGGGTGTTCACGACGGTCGCCCGTCCGGACTGGGCCTCGGCGTGGCCGGACGTGCCGGCAGGGGTCGTGGAGATCCCCTCGATCCACGGTCCATCCCACTTCGAGCTGTACCGGTCCGTCCTGGAGGTGATCGACCCCCGGTCCAGACGGGTCGTCACCCGTGCCGAGTTCCCGAATTGGCTCATCGTGTCACCGCTGCCCGGTCGCCGCGCCGCGTTCTATGTGGAGGACGCGCTGGGCGTCCCCTCGATCCTCGTGGTGCAGCTTTCACTGGCCGGGTACTGAGGGCCTGGGGCCGCTAGCCGCGTCGAGGGTCCCCGCGCCCCAGGGGCGTCCCCAGGACCTCCCACCGGGCCCGGGGCGGCGAGCAAGGGCTCCCTCCCCGCCCATGAAGAATCCCTGCGGTACGGAATCGTGGATTCCGGGGGATCGACCCCGGTATCTTTGGTAAACATCCTTTTCCGACGTTTCCGCCCACCGGGACACGCCGCATGATCGACATCTTCAAGGCCGCCATCCAGCGCGGGGCCAGCGACATCCACATCAAGTCCGGGGACCTGGTCCGGGCCCGCATCAACGGGCGCCTGATCCCCCTGAGCCAGCAGAAGCTCTCCACGGATCAGGTGAAGCAGCTGGCCCTCAAGCTGATCCCCCACGAGGAGGACCGGGAGCGGATCGACCACCTCCTGGACTACGACTGCTCCTGGGGACTCCCGGGGCTGGGCCGGTTCCGGGTGAACATCCTGCGGCAGCGGGGGAGCTTCATGGTGGTGATGCGGGTCATCCCCATCGACGTCCCCACCATCGAGGATCTCAAGCTGCCCCCGATCCTGTCGGAGATCGCCAACCACGAGCGGGGACTGATTCTGGTGACGGGCGTGACCGGGTCCGGGAAGAGTTCGACCCA
>DATHRY010000142.1:0-6358 GCA_035464715.1 Longimicrobiales bacterium | reverse complement strand
CACCGTGGTCCGGAGACGGGTGATGGGCTTGTCCTCCCTGACCTCGGTGACCTCGACCGCGCCGGTGATGCGGTCCCCGGGCCGGACGGGCGCCCGGAAGCTCCAGTCCACGTGCAGGAACACGGTCCCGGGACCGGGGAGATCCTCGGCCACCACCGCGTTGAGGATGGCTGTGGTGATCCCGCCCTGGACCACGATCTCCCCGAAGCGGGTGCGGCGGGCGAAGTCCTCGTCGTAGTGCAGCGGATTCCGGTCGCCGCTGATGGCCGTGAAGCGGCCGATGTCCTCGGGGCCGACGGTGCGGGTCCGCTCCGCGCGCAGACCCACCTCGGGCCGCCCCCGGGGCCAGACCGCGGGGCTCGCATCCATGGCATGTCTCCTGTTCTCGAAGGTGTCTGGGCTCCGGGCCCTCCAGCCCGGGCGACCGACGGAAGCCACGCCCACCGAGGCGCCGGGGGCGGATCGCTCAAGGTGCGCCCGCGCCCCGTCGGATGCGAGTCGAGGTGCCTCGTGGGGCCCCTGCCACCGGCCCGTGAGCGGTTGCGTGGGCAACCTGCGCCTTGGGATGGCGAGGGGGACGATGGAGCCCCCGACCCGCGATTCAAAACGAGACGGAGGATACCCCCCATGTCGCAGGCAACCATCGACACCCCCACCCGCGGTCCCCTGAACGGCGTCGACGTCCCCACCCTCTTCGCCACGATCGGCGCGGTGGACGGCAACCGCGAGCTTGCTCAGTTCCGCTTCCGGGCCACCAACCGGTGGGTCTCCGGCACCCACAGCCGGAACACGGTCACCACCTACTTCGGGGCCGGTGCGGACCACGACCACCAGCAGGAGTTCGTGATCGACGCGGACCACCCCGCCGTGTTGGTGGGGAGCGACAAGGGCGCCGTGCCCGTCGAGTACATGCTCATGGGTCTCGCCTCTTGCCTGACCGCCGGCATCGGGAACATCGCTTCGGCCCGGGGCGTGACCCTGACGAAGGTCGAGTCCCGCGTGGAGGGCGACATCGACCTCCAGGGCATCCTCGGCCTCTCGGACGAGGTGCGGAACGGCTTCCAGAACATCCGCATCGACTTCGACATCGAGGGCGACGCGGACGAGGAGACGCTCCGCAAGATCGTGGAGCAGTCCCGCAAGCGCTCCGCCGTCTTCGACGTCATCACCAACCCGACCCCGGTGGAGATCACCGTCAACGGTCGCTGACCTTGGAGCCGGGCCCGGCATCGCGCCGGGTCCGGCCCATCCTCCTCGCCACGAGACTCCCATGGAGCGCATCGACACCCTGATCATCGGCGGAGGCCAGGCCGGCCTCGCGCTGAGCCGCAGCCTCACCGACCGCGGGGTCGAGCACGTGGTGCTGGAGCGGGGGCGGACGGGGGAGCGGTGGCGCTCCGAGCGGTGGGACTCCCTCCGGCTGCTGACCCCCCGGTGGCTCTCCCGGCTCTCTGGATGGGACCCGGAAGACGGCCGCGATCCCTCCGGCTTCATGGGACGCCTGGAGCTGGTGGAGTACCTCGAGGCCTTCGCGCACGTGTTCCGCGTCCCGCTGGTGGAGGGCGTCACGGTGCGACGGCTGGAGCGTCACGGCGAGGGCTTCCGGGTCCGGACCGACCGGGGGAGCTGGATCGCGGACCGGGTCGTGGTGGCCACCGGTCAGAGCCAGGCGGCCCACGTGCCGGAGATGGCGAAGCGTCTGACCGCCGACGTCCACCAGATGGTCCCCACGGACTACCGCAGGCCGGACCAGCTTCCCCGGGGAGGCGTCCTGGTCGTGGGGGCGTCGGCCACGGGAATCCAGCTCGCCGAGGAGATCCACGCCTCGGGGCGCCCGGTGACCCTGGCGGTAGGCCGCCACACGCGGCTCCCCCGGCGCTATCGCGGGCGGGACGTGCTGGCCTGGCTGCACGACATGGGTGTGCTGGACCAGCGTGTGGACGCGGTGGCCAATCCCGCGGCCTCGGCCGAGCAGCCCTCCATGCAGCTCGTCGGCACCCCCGACCACCGCACCCTGGACCTGGGCCTCCTGGTTCGACAGGGCGTGCGGCTGGCCGGCCGGGCCCGGCAGGTGGACGGCTCCCGGGTGGAGTTCGCGGACGACCTCGCCGAGACCCTGGCGGCGGCGGACTGGAAGCTGGCCGGCCTGCGCCTCCGGATCGACCGATACATCCGGCGAGGCGGCCTGGAGTCGGAAGCGCCGACTCCCGAGGCTTTCGTGCCGACGCCCCTGGTGGAGGGGCCCGCGCGACTGGATCTGCGCCGGGCCGGCATCCGCACGGTTCTCTGGGCGACGGGATTCCGACGGGACTATCCCTGGCTCCGCATCCCGGTCCTGGACGCGGCGGGCGAGATCCGACACCGCGGTGGCATCACCCCCGTCCCTGGTCTCTACGTCCTGGGGCTGAACTTCCTCCGCCGGCGGACCTCGAGCTTCCTGGCCGGGGTCGGCGCCGATGCCGCGGAGATCGCCGATCACATCGTCCGGAACCGGGCACCCGTGGCTCGGGACCGGGCCATCGCCTGAGCAACGAGCCATGGTCCCCTCCATCGCACGGTCGAGATACGACGTCGTGATCGCCGGCGCCCGGGTCGCGGGTGCGGCCACGGCACTCCTTCTGGCCCGGCAGGGAATGCGGGTCCTGGTGGTGGATCCCCTTCCGCGCGGCCGGGACACCCTCTCGACCCACGCCCTCATGCGGGGCGGAGTGCTGCAGCTCCACCGCTGGGGGGTGCTCGACCGCATCGCCGAGGCGGGTACCCCGGCTCTGGAGCTCACGACCTTCGACTACGGGGACGAGGTGATTCCGATCCCCATCAAGGCGAAGGGGGGGATCGACGCCCTGTACGCGCCCCGTCGCACCGTCCTCGATCCGATCCTGCTCCAGGCCGCAGAGGATGCAGGCGCGGAGGTGGTCCACGGCGTGCGGTTCGCCGAGCCCACCCGTGACGCCCGGGGCCGGGTCGACGGAGTCTGGCTCGAGGCCGCCGGATGGCGGGTCCGGGTCGAGGCGTCGAGCGTGGTGGGCGCGGACGGCGTGCGATCCAGGGTGGCCGAGTCGGTGGACGCCGGGATGCGCTTCCGGGCGGCCCACACGACGGCATCGATCTACGGGTACTGGCCGGGGCTCCCGGACCACGAGTACCGGTGGTTCTTCAGGCCGGGGGTCGGCGCCGGGATCATCCCGACGAACGACGGGTTGGCCTGCGTGTTCGTCAGCGTGCCGCCGGAGATCTTCCGGAGGGAGCGGGGCACCGGGCTGCAGGCCCTCTTCACCCGGGCTCTGCGAGGCGTCGATCGGGAGCTGGCGGAGCGGACGGCGAGCGGCGCCGCGGGACCCCTCCGGGCCTTCGCCGGCCAGCGGGGCTTCGTCCGGCGGTCCTCCGGTCCCGGCTGGGCGCTGGTCGGGGACGCGGGATTCTTCAAGGATCCCCTCACCGCACACGGGATCACCGATGCCCTCCGGGATGCGGAGCTCCTGGCCCGGGCCCTCACCGAAGGCACGGACGAGGCGGTCCGGAGCTACGAAGCGCAGCGAGACGAGGTGAGCCACGGGCTGATGGAGGTCACCGACCGGATCGCGTCCCTCGAGTGGGACATGCCGGAGGTGAAGGCGCTGCACCATCGCCTGAGCGAGGAGATGAAGCCGGGGACGCGCCTGATCGAGACCTGGGACGCGCCCAGGGGCGTCGTCGCGGTCTGACGCCGACCGCGCGCCCGCCCGCGGGCGCGCGCGAGTCCCATGCGGATCACGGTCCGGTCAGCCGGGTTTCCGGGATAGCCCCGGAACGAACCCTTCTCTCGACCGCAGCGTCGACAGCGTCGACACCGAGAACGCCGGATGGACGAGACCTCGCCCCTTCCGAATCCCCCCGATGTCCGGTGGGGCATCCGTCCCGCGGTCGCCGGCGACGCAGCGGAGCTGCTCCGCATGCGCCAGGCTCTCTGGCCCGATTCCGGTGCCGATGAGGTCGGGCCGCTCATCGCCGGGGAGCTTCCGCGGAGCTGCACCGTCCACGTGGCCGAGCGACGGGGAGGGGGACTCGCCGGTTTCGTCGAGATGGCGGTCCGGGAGTACGCGGATGGATGCGAACCGGGTCCCGTGGCCTATCTCGAGGGGATCTGGGTGGATCCGGATCGGAGGCGGACCGGACTGGGTGCAGCCCTCGTGGCATCGGTCCTGACCTGGGCGGCGGGCATGGGGCTCCGGGAGCTGGCCTCGGACACGTCCGCCGAGAACACGGCGAGTCAGGGATTCCATCGGCGAACCGGCTTCACCGAGGTGGCCCGGGCGGTCCTCTATCGGCGCCCGCTCCCCTGATCCTCCCGCAGGAGAAGCCGCAGGCCCCGGGTCAGCGCGCTGGGGACGACCGAGGTGTGGCTCTCCCCGTCGATCACCTCCAGGGAGGAGCTGCGACACGCGACGCGCCCTTCCGCCAGGCATCGAGCGAGTCGCCGCGCGTTGGTGACCAGGCGGTACCGGCTCAGGCTGGGGACGTGCGGGCCTTCCTCGCCGCTCCCCACGGGGATGAACACCTTCGGCCCCGACGGCGTCCCGTCGGCGCGGGGCTCGAGCCCTTCGATCCTCCCGATGATCTCGTCGTCGTTCCACCACAGGGAGGGGCTGCCGGCGATGATGTTGTCCACCCAGTCGGGACGGGTGAGAAGGGTGTGGACCCCGAAGAGGCCGCCGAGGGAGGTCCCGAAGAGGGTCGAGCCCCGGCTCGCCACCTCGAAGTGCTCCCGGACCCATGGATCGACCTGGCCTGTGAGGAACTCCAGGAAGTCGTCGGCGCCTCCCATCGGTGGCGCGGGTGGCGGTGAGGTCCCCGGGGGCGCGAACGCCCGGGCGGCCTCCGCGAAGGTCGGGTCCGCCGACGGCGTGAAGTGCCCGGTACGGAGCCTGCTCTGGGTCGCGGCGTCGACGTCGGGGTAGGCGATCCCGACCACCAGGACCGGTGGAAGCTCCCCGAAGAGGACGTGCATGAGCCGCGTCATCTCGACGGCCATGCCGAAGAAGAGGTTGGCGTCGAGCAGGTACAGGAGCCGGGGGCGGTCCCCCGGTCCGGAGGCCCACCCCTTCAGGGGGCGTCCGATCCAGAGCTCGAAGGACTCACCGGTGACGGCCGAGGTCACGGGGTGGACCTCGGTGCCGGACAGGATGACGGATGAAGGCTGCACGGTCGGATCGGGTTCGAGGAAAGGTGGAACGACCCAACCTGGACCCTGACGTTACGTCAGGTGCAACCCCGGGCGCCGGCTCCCCCGGCGCTCGCCCGCCTACGGACGATCGATCATCCGGGCAGCAGTGCCTCCCGCGGACGGCCGGAGGGCCCGCGGCCCGACGCGTCGGCGCCGGGCCACGAGCTCCACGGGGACCGGCGGGTCAGTTCGCCTCGCTCGGGACCATCAGATGCGCGTACGGGGTGCCCGCCCACATGACGTAGGGCTCCCCGGTCCGGGGCTCGGTGGGGTAGGCGTCGAGCATGGCGGGATCGGGGACGATGATCATCAGGTGGGGTCCGTCCATGAGCCAGTCCTCCCCCTCGGGGGGCGCGGAGGCCATGGGATCCGTGTTGCTGGCCGCGGGCCCGCCCTGGAGCATGTAGGAGATCCCGATCTCGTCGATCTCCGGGGCTTCACCCGCCTGGAAGGCGGCGAACCACGTCTGCCAGGCGCCGTCCAGGCAGATGGGGTACTCCCCCGGGCCCGCGGGATTCTCGTCCGTCACGCACAGCCATCCGTTCGAGCCGTCCCGGAGGGGGATCAGGGCTCCGGAGTCGTCGCGGTCCATCAACGTTGCTCCGGCTCCGATCTCGGCGGGGGCCGCGCTCATGGCGAGGGCTGCCCGGTCCTGCCCGGCGGCCTGGGCCGCGTCGGCGGCCGGGTCTTCCGCTTCGGCCTGGACACAGGCCACCAGCAGGGCGGAGGCGAGGGCGAGGGGGATGATGCGCGACATCGGCGATCTCCTTTTCTGGGGGTCCGTCCGGCTTCGATGCCGGCGGGAAGCCGATCGTTCGAGCCGTGGATTGAGGCTACGATCCGGGGTGGTGGGGCCCGGTGCAAGTGCAGAGAAGGCGCAGTCCGGGCCTCCGGGCACGTGGATGGCATCGTTCCGCCCCCCGAAAAGACTGGTGATCCCGGCATCGGGGTCGCACCCTTCTCTTCCATTCCCGGGCGGCGGAGCGGCTCGGCGAGGCCCGCCGGACTTCCGTCGCGGAACCACGGAGGACCCCCATGGCCACCCGTGCGCTCGAGGCTGCGAAAGGGCTTGGTGGAGCCATCCAGGCGGCCCGCGAGGAAACCGAGTCGTTGCGCCAGCTCGCTCCGTCCATCGTCGATTCCCTGGTGGAAGCC
>DATHRY010000141.1:0-11513 GCA_035464715.1 Longimicrobiales bacterium | reverse complement strand
CGGCCAGGACACGATGAGGCGGTCGGTCCCGGTGCCCCGGTGGAGCGGGCTGTCCGTCTCGCCGTACATGTCGGGCACGTAGTCCACGATGCGGGCGCCGAGCCGGTTCAGGTTCAGGTGCGCGTTGCGGGCGACCAGAGGGTCGAAGGTCCACAGGATGGACCGGACCCCCCGGGCCCGGACCCGCTGCCGCTGGTACTCCTTGAGCCGGCGGCCCAGGCCGCGGTTCCGGTGCCCCGGGCGCACGGCGAGCATGTCGGACCAGTGGACGAGGTCCCCGTGGTCGTCGATCCCGGTCATGCCGAACACGAACCCCAGGAGCTCGCCGTCGGGCCCGAAGGCCCCGGCCGTCACGCCCCCGATCCGCTGACACACCTTGAGGAGGGCCAGGGGGACGATCTCGGTGAAGTCGTCTCCCCACGTGGCGCGCTGCAGGGCGACGCACGCCCGGAACTCCTCGAGGGTCACCAGGGGGCGGATCTCGATCCCGTCGGCGTCCGGCAGGGACCCCTCGAGGTCGGACGAGCCGGGCTCGGCCACGTCCTCCACGGCCGGACCGAATCCCTCCGCCCCGCTGCCCGACCCGGCACCGTCGCCGCCCGACCGTCCTCGGTCGGGGGAGGCGCCGTCGGGCGATCGGGTGACCGGTGGGCGCGCACCCGGGAGGAGATCGTCGGAATCGGCTGGACGCATGGGCCGCAGGCAAAGGGGGTCGGAGTCGAGGCGGTGGGACGGACCGGCTCCGAGCGCAGGGACTTATAGCGCGACAGTTGGAATGCAGCAAGGTATACCAAACTGTTGTCCACTCGACCCGGCCCAGCCTAGCTTGTTGGGGGGTGGGGTCGGGGCTTAGGGTGCCGCCGACCGTACGCGATCGCCCGCAGGGAGGCTCGACGGGGGCCTCGAAGGATGTGGTCTATGAGCAGCAAGCCGGACACGAGCACGGACCGGATGAGCGAGGCGTACGAGGAGCTCCGGGAGCTGATCGTCTGGGGGCGACTCGCCCCGGGCAGCCGCATCATCGAACGGGACATCGCCCGCCGGCTCGAGATCAGTCGGACCCCCATCCGCAGCGCCCTGCAGCGTCTGCAGCAGGAAGGCTACGTCACCAGCTCCGAACAGGGCCGGCAGGCTCGGCTCTCGGTGGCGCCCCTCACCATCGAAGACGCCCGGGAGCTCTTCGCCATCGTGGCCACGGTGGAGGGACTGGCGGGCCGGATGGCCGCGCACCTCGACGAGACGCCCAGGGTGGAGCTCGTCCGGACCCTGCGTCGTCTCAATTCGGAGCTCCTGCACGCCGCAGGCGGCGTACGGCCCGATCCGACCTTCATCTTCGAGCTGGACCGGGACTTCCATCGCGCCTACGTGGAGGCCGCGGCCGGTCCCCGCATGCTGGCCCTCCACGACGCCATCAAGCCCCAGGCCGAGCGCTACAACCGCCTCTACACCACGGCGCTGGTGCCGGAGATCCGGACCTCGGTGGAGGAGCACAAGGATATCGTCGAGGGCATCGCGGCCGGGGACGCAGACCGGGCCGAGCGGGCCGTCCGGACCAACTTCCTGAACGCCGCCGAGCGCCTGAGCGCCGTGATCGCCACCCTGGGCGAGCGGGGCACCTGGTAGGGGTCCGGCAGGGGCGCGGACCCGCGACCCACCCCACCCCGGTCGTCGTCACGAACCCGTAACGGCAGCCGCCACGCGGGAGACGGCCTCCCATCACGGCCTTCCCGGTCCCACCCCGCGGCGCATGGACCTTGCCGCTCCGGAAGTCCAGTCCTAGGTTGACGTTTTGGTATACCGAGACATGTGCCAAGGGATGATCCAGGCCCGCGTCTCCCGCAGTCCCCCGGAGGAGAGGAAGCCATGCGACAAGTCAGACGTTCGGATCAGAGGCGGCCGGAGGCTTCCGGCCGCGGCCCCTCCACGCAGGTGGCGGGGCGGGTGGGAGGGATGCTGCTGGCGCTGCTGGCCCTGGCCGTCTCGGCGGTCGGACCCCAGGCGCTCCAGGCACAGCAGACCATCTCGGGAGTGGTGGTGGCCGAACACAACAACAGGCCCCTCTCGGGCGCGCAGGTGACGGTGCCCGGAACCGCCGCCAACGCCATCACCGACGCCGCCGGCCGCTTCGCCATGTCGGGCGTCGGGACCGGCGACGTGCAGGTGCAGGTGGTGATGCTGGGGTACCGCACCGCGACGGTCACCATCGCGGCGGGCTCCACCGGGGTCCGCATCAGCATGACCGAGACGGCCATCGCCCTGGACGAGATCGTCGTCACCGGTACCGCCGGCGGCCAGCAGCGCCGGGCGATCGGGAACTCCATCGCCTCCGTGGACGCGGAGGCCATCACCGAGACCGCCCCGATCAAATCCATGCAGGACCTGATCAACGGTCGTGCGCCCGGCGTGGTGGTCATGCCCGGTACCGGGATGGTGGGGAGCGGGTCCCGCATCCGCATCCGGGGGACCTCGACCTTCTCCCTCTCAAGCGAGCCCCTGATCTACGTGGACGGGGTCCGGGTGAACAACGAGACCGGGTCCGGGATCAACGTGCAGGCCTTCGGTTCCGGGGTGGTGTCCCGCCTGAACGACTTCGATCCCGACCACATCGAGAGCATCGAGATCCTCAAGGGGCCCGCGGCGGCGACGCTCTACGGCACCGAGGCCGCCCGGGGGGTGATCAACATCATCACCAAGAAGGGCTCCCAGGGCCCGCCCCGCTTCTCCATGACCATCAAGCAGGGCATGAACCGGTTCGACGACTACCAGGGCCGGCTGCCGGTGAACTACTGGATGGACGGCACCACGGTCCGGGAGGTCACCGCGTCGCGCATCGAGGAGCTGTCGGGCCAGGACCTGTTCCGGACCGGGCACACCCAGGGCTACTCCCTGAACATGAGCGGGGGGAGCGAGGGGATCCGCTACTTCGTGGCGGGGGACTTCAACAACGATCGCGGCGTCGAGGTCACGAACTCGCAGAAGATGTACAGCGGCCGCGTGAACCTCCAGATCACGCCCAACGACAAGTTCGACGTCAGTCTCAACACCGGCTACACGCAGAACGAGACCAACCTGACCTGTGAGGCCGGCTGCGGCGGGACCATGTGGACGACCGTGTTCTCGACTCCGGCCAACCTGCCGGAGTACCGCTGCACCTGGGCCCCCGGCGAGGGCTGCGACTACTGGGCGGGCACCCGGAGCGGGCCTCCGCCGATCTACCACGAGCGCACCATGCAGCAGGCGATCGACCGCTTCACCGGGAGCGTACAGCTCAACTTCCGCCCCTGGGACTGGTTCACGAACCGCCTCACCATGGGGGCCGACGTCACCTCCGAGAAGAACCTCGAGCTGATGCCGTACCTGTCGAGCGACACGCTCCGCTACTTCTGGGGCGAGACGACGGGCAACGGCTACAACTACCAGGACCGGCGAAACCAGAGCTTCACGACGGTCGACTACGTGGGGACGGTGGACCTGGACGTGGCGTCCTCCATCACCTCGTCCACCTCGCTGGGGGTGCAGTACTACCGGCGCCACGTGGAATTCCTGGGTGCCCAGGGCAACGAGTTCGCCGGTCCGGGGCTCGTCACCATCGACGCCGCCGCAACCCGGCCCTACGCCGGGAGCGACTACTTCGACAACAACACCCTCGGGTTCTACCTGCAGGAGGTGATCGGCTTCAACGACCGCCTCTTCCTGACCGGGGCGGTGCGGGTCGACAACAACAGTGCCTTCGGGTCGGAGTTGGACTTCGTGACCTACCCCAAGGCGAGCCTGTCGTGGGTGCTGTCCGAGGAGCCCGCGGTGGAAGGCGCGATCCCGTCGTTCCTGAACACCTTCAAGCTGCGGCTGGCCTACGGTCAGTCGGGCACGCAGCCGGTGGCCTTCTCCGCGCTGCGGACCTTCTCTCCCGTGACCGGACCCGGAGGGACCCCCGCCGTGACGCCGTCGTCGCTGGGGAACGCCGACCTCGGTCCCGAGCGGGGCGAGGAGTTCGAGGCGGGCTTCGACGCCGGCCTCTTCGACGACCGGCTCGGGGTGGAGTTCACCTACTACCACACCCGGACCAAGGACGGCATCCTGCTGCGGCCCATCGCGCCGTCCACCGGCTACCCCGGCTCCCGCTGGGAGAACGCCGGGCAGATCCTGAACACCGGCATCGAGGCCATGCTCCGGGCCAGCCTGATCCAGAACCCGGGGCTCGGCTGGGACGCGACCTTCAGCATCGCGACGAACAGCGGGAAGGTCGAGAAGCTCGCCGGCGGGGACACGACCATCGTCACCGGGAGCACCCAGTACAAGCTCGGCTACGCCCCCAACTCGTGGTTCCGTGAGCGGGTGGTGAGCGCCGACTGGGATGCCACCGCCGGCACCACGACCAACGTCATGTGCGACGACGGGCAGGGCGGCGTGACCCCGTGCTACAACGAGGCCGGGCAGGTGGTGGCGCCCCGGGTGTACCTGGGCCGCACCACCCCGTCGCTGGAAGGCGCCGTGGGCTCGAGCCTGAGCTTCCTCAACAACAGCCTGACCCTCACCGGCCTGGTGGACTTCAAGTCGGGCTACAAGAAGACCGACAACAACCTCCGGGCCCGGTGCCAGGTCTTCCGGACCTGCATCGAGAACATGAACCCCGGGGACTACGATCCCAGGGTCATCGCCCAGATGCAGAGCAGCGGAGGGCTCCGGGACTTCGTGATCAACGACGCGTCCTTCGTGCGCCTGCGGGAGGTCTCCCTGACGTACAGCCTGCCGACGGGCATCGCGACCCGGTTGGGGGCCTCGGGCGCCATGATCAATCTGGCCGCCCGGAATCTGAAGATCTGGACCGACTACACCGGGCTCGACCCCGAGGCGACGTTCCTGGACGGTTCGCCCGGCTTCCTGGAGCAGAGCACGCTACCGCAGCTCCAGCAGATCGTCGCGACCATCAACGTGCGCTTCTGAGGAGATGACCATGATCAACGTACTTCGGGATCTCCGACTTCATGGGCGCCGCCGGGCGCCGACGGCGCTGGCCGCCGTCCTCGTGATGGCCGCCGCGTGCGACACCGAGACCTTCCTCGAGGTGGACGCACCGAGCCTGCTTCCAGCCGAAGAGCTGGAGAATCCGGCCAACGCGGCGCTCCTGGTGAACGGGGCCATCGCGGACTTCGAGTGTGCCTACGGGGCGTTCGTGACCGTGCAGGGCATCATGAGCGACGAGCTGGTGGACGCGCAGCTCGGGGCCGCGGCCTGGTTCTACGACCGGCGGGACGCGGGCACCAACCCCGCCTCGGCCTACGGGGTGAACGGGTGCAACAGCGCCCAGACCCCCGGGGTGTACAGGCCCGTGTCCACGGCCCGGTGGTCGGCGGACAACGTGCTCCATCTCCTCACCGACGTGTGGGAGCGGGGCGACGTGGTGAACTACGACGCCCTCATGGCCCGCTCGGCCCTCTATGCGGGCTTCAGCTACACGATGCTGGGCATGGCCATGTGCACCGCCGCCATCGACGGCGGGCCCGAGGTGACGTCGGCGTCGCTGCTCGGATCGGCGGAGACGCGGTTCACGACGGCGATCCAGGCGGCGGGTGCGGCCGGGCTCGACGACGTGGCCACCGCCGCCCAGGCGGGACGGGCCCGGGTGCGGCTCTACCTGGGGGACGACGCCGGCGCCCAGGCCGATGCCGAGGCCGTGCCGCTGGACTTCAGCTACAACGCCACCTTCTCCCAGGACAACTCCCGGCGCTACAACCGGGTGTTCCACAGCAACATCCTGAGCACCAACTACAGCATCGAGGCCCAGTCCCGGGGGCTCACGACCGGCGGTGTGGAGGATCCCCGGACCCTCACCTTCGACGCCGGCACCAACGCGAACGACGGGACCACGCTGTGGGTCCAGGACAAGTACACGGACTACGGCACGCCCATCCCCATCGTCACCGGGGGCGAGGCGCTGCTGATCCGTGCCGAGATCGAGGGCGGCTCGGCGGCGGTGGGCTACATCAACCAGCTCCGGGGCCGCTGGTCGCTGCCCACCTTCTCCAGCGGGGACCCCGACGAGATCAGGGACGCCCTGGTGGAGGAGCGCCGGCGGGAGCTGTGGCTGCAGGGACACCGGCAGTACGACATGGCGCGCTTCAACGTGCCCCTGAGCCCGGTGCCCGGTACGCCCTATCCCAAGGGAGGCCTCTACGGCAGCACCACCTGCCTTCCGCTGCCCGACGTGGAGCGGTTCAACAATCCCAACATTCCGTGACGCCAGGAGCGAACCGGAACGAGGAGGCCGCCGGTCGGGGCCGTCGCCGAGGGGCGGCGGAGCCCGGCCGGCGGGGCAGGGGGTCCGGGCGGCCCGGGGGCGTGGAGACCGAACGGTCCCGGTGCGAGGCCGGAGCAGGGCCGAAGGACGGGCCGGTCCGGTGGCTTCCCGCCGCCGGGCCGGTTCGTCGGACGTGCGCGTCCGGGGTCGCGGCTCTGCTGATCCTGTCGGGCTGTGCCGGGTCCGGGGCGGTCCCGGAACCCACCATTCCCCCGATCGAGGCGGCGGCTCCCGTCCCCGAGGAGGTGCCACCCGCGCCCGCGCCCCGGGTCGGCCCCACCTGGGACGTGGTCATCCGGGGCGGCCGCGTGCTCGACGGGGCCGGGAATCCCTGGGTGCCGGCGGACGTGGCGATCCTGGACGGCCGCATCGCCCGGGTGGGGTGGGTGGAGGGCGAGGGCCGCACCGAGATCGACGCCACCGGCCTGTACGTATCGCCCGGCTGGATCGACATGATGGATCAGTCGGGCCGGGTGCTCCCCGAGAACGGCCTGGCGGAGAACAAGCTCCGCATGGGCGTCACCACGGCCCTGGGGGGCGAGGGCGGCACGCCCGTCCCGGCTAGCGAGATCGGCGACTATTTCGCCGGCCTCGAGGAGGAGGGCATCAGCATCAACTTCGGCAGCTACTTCAGCGCCACCCAGGCCCGGGTCGGCGTCCTGGGCCGGGACGCCCGGGCCCCCACCGGCCCCGAGCTGGACCGGATGCGGGCCGTGATGGACACCGCCATGCGGGCGGGTGCGCTGGGCATGACCACCGCGCTCATCTATCCGCCCAGCAGCTTCGCCGACACCGACGAGCTCGTGGAGCTGGCCCGGGTCGCCGCCAGCTACGGTGGGCTCTACGCCAGCCACATCCGGGGCGAGGGCGCCGAGGTGGTGGACGCCGTGAGCGAGGCCATCGAGATCGGGGAGCGGGCGGGCCTCCCCGTGGAGGTGTTCCACCTGAAGGTGGCGTACCAGCCGGGGTGGGACTCCCTCATGCACGAGGTCGGGCGGGTGGTGACGGCGGCCCGGGAGCGGGGCGTGGACGTGGCCGCCGACGTCTATCCGTACACCGCGGGCGGCACCGGGCTGGAGGCCACGATCCCCAGCTGGGCCCACGACGGAGGCGGGGACTCGATCCGGGCCCGCCTCGGCCGGCCCGAGGTGCGGGCCCGGCTCAAGGGCGAGATCGCCACCGGCTCACCGGGCTGGTGGAACATCGTCGAGGCCTCGGGCGGGTGGGAGAACGTGGTCCTGGTGAACGCCCGGAACCCGGACAACGCCCGCTTCGAGGGGATGAACCTGGCCGAGATCGCCGCCGCGACGGGCAAGGACCCGGCGGACGCCGCCTGGGACCTGGTCCTGGAGGGCGACGGCCGGGTGATGGCCATCTACCACATGATGAGCGAGACCGATGTCGAGACCGCCCTCGCCTTCCCCTGGACCAGCGTCGGCAGCGACGCCGGCGCCGCCCTGAACGCCGGGGAGGCCGACGTCCTGGGGCTCCCCCATCCCCGGAGCTACGGGACCTTTCCCCGGGTGCTGCGCCGGTACGTGCTGGAGCGAGAGGTCCTGACGCTGGAGGAGGCGATCCGGAAGATGACCTCGTGGCCCGCGGCCCGGATGGGGCTGGCGGACCGGGGGCTCCTGCGGGAAGGGTTCTGGGCGGACCTGGTGGTGTTCGACCTGGACCGGATCGCGGACCGGGCCACCTACGACGAGCCCACCCTGTTCCCGGAGGGCGTGGACCACGTCCTGGTGAACGGCGAGGTGGTGATCCGGGACGGGCGACACACCGGAGCCCGCCCGGGGGTCGTGCTGTACGGGCCCGGGCACGCGTCCCGGCGGGGAGACCCGGTGGGGCGCTGAAGAGGCGGGGGTCGGCACGGTGACGGTGTCGGCAGAGGTGGCGGCGATGCGTTTACTCAGGGATGGAGGTCGACGGGTCCCCGCCGACCGACGAAGGCACACGCCAACACACGCCAGCCACTGGCGGCTCACACCGACCATCGCCATGTGTTCAGCGGCACCACCGACACGTTCGACCGAAGCGCAGGGCGCATCCATGACGATCCGGGACCGATGCAGAGGAGCCGTGGCCATGGCCGGCCTCGTCGCCGCCGTCGGGCTCGGAATCGCGGCTGCCCCCGCCGGCGCCCAGGCCCCCGCCCCCGCGCCCCTCCAGGGCATCGAGGGGTGGATCGAGGAGGCCATGCGGGCGTGGGACGTGCCCGGCCTCTCCATCGCCGTGGTGCAGGGCGACTCCGTCGTATGGGCCCGAGGTTTCGGCGTGCGCCGCGCGGGCGCGCCCGAGCGCGTGGACGAGCACACCCTCTTCGGCGTCATGTCCACCACCAAGGCCTTCACCTCCGCGTCGGTGGCGATGCTGGTGGGCGAGGGGCGGCTCGACTGGGAGGATCCCGTGGCGGACCACCTTCCGGACTTCCGCATGCCGGATCCCTGGGTGACCCGGGAGTTCACCGTCCGGGACCTGCTGTCGCATCGCTCCGGGCTCGAGCGGGGCGACTTCCTCTGGTTCGGGAGCGGCTTCGACCGGGACGAGATCGTGCGTCGCCTCCGCCACGTGGACGAGGTGGCGGGCTTCCGGGCCGCGTACGGGTACAGCAACAACATGTACATCGCCGCCGGGGAGATGATCGAGCACGTCACCGGAACCACCTGGGACGCCTTCGTGGACCAGCGCATCTTCACACCCCTCGGCATGACCGCCTCCAATACCAGCGTCGACGACCTGGTGGACGCCGGCAACGTGGCCGCGCCCCACGAGGAGCTGGGCGGCGTCCTGACCCCAATCGCGTACCGGAGCCTCGACAACGAGGCCCCCGGGGGCTCCATCAACTCCACCGCCCTGGAGATGGCCCAGTGGGTCCGGCTCCAGTTGGGGAACGGGGTCTACGAGGGCCGCCGCCTGGTGGACGAGGACGCCCTGCAGGAGACCCGGACGGCCCAGACGATCATTCCCTTCGGCGACGACGCGCGCCGCACCAATCCCGGGATGAACTTCCTGTTCTACGCCATGGGGTGGAGCGTCCAGGACTACCGGGCCGCGCTCTTGGTGCAGCACAGCGGCGGAATCGACGGGCTGCGCTCGAGGGTCGCCCTGCTCCCCGAGGAGGACGTGGGGGTGGTGATCCTCACCAACAAGGGCCAGTGGAACGCCCTGGCCGACGTGATCCGGAACCGGGTGCTCGACGCCTACCTGGGGGCGGAGCCCGTGGAGTGGAGCGAGGTCTTCCTGGAGGACGTACGGCGTCAGCGGGCGAGCGCCGACTCGGCCGAGGCCGCCAAGATCGCGGCCCGCATCCCCGGGACCACGCCGTCCCTGGGCCTGGAGGGCTACACCGGCGCCTACGAGAATCCGGCCTTCGGCGAGGCGGAGGTGGCGCTGGAGAACGGGCGGCTGGTGCTCCGGATCGGCCCGTCCATCGCAGGGGACCTGGAGCACTGGCACTACGACACCTTCCGGGCCACCTGGCGGAATCCCTACCTGGGCTGGGCGCTGGTGAGCTTCGACCTGGACGCCCAGGGCCGGGTGGCGCGGTTCCGCCCCGACAACTGGTGGCCGAGCTACGAGCGCGTGGCGGCGCCACCGACCGAGGGGCCGGACGGGGACGGCGAAGGGGGGCCGTGAGGAGAAGGGCGTCGGGGGCCGTGACGAGGAGGGTGGCGGGGCCGGGGAGAAGGAGGGCATACCTGACGGGCGTCGGCCTGCTCGTGGCCGTGTCCCTCACCGGGGGCTGCTCGGACTCGGCCGGCCCCGGGGAGCCGGATCCCGAGGGCCTCGTGGTCTCCGCGCCGGCATCGACCTTCCTCACCGGCGACACCCTGCAGCTCACCGCCCGCACCGTCGCGGGGGTGGTGCTGGACCCGTCGGCCGTGACCTGGAGCAGCGAGGATCCGGGGATCGTCACCGTGTCGCCCCAGGGCCGGGCCGTGGCCGTCGGCGCCGGGGAGGCCCGGGTCCTGGCCACGCGCACGGCGGACGGTGAGACGGCCCAGGGGAGCACGCCCCTGACCGTCCGGGTGGGGCGCGGGCTCCGGGTGCCCGGGATGGCCTCGTACGACCGGATGATCCCCGAGCTCATGGAGGCCTGGGGCATACCCGGCGGCGCCGTGGCGGTCATGAAGGACGGCCGGCTGGTCTACGCCCGGAGCTACGGCTACGCCGACACCGAGGCCGGGGAGGCGGTGGAGCCCACCGACCTCTTCCGCATCGCCAGCGTGTCCAAGCCCATCACGGCGGCCGCGGTCCTGCTCCTGGTGGAGCGGGGGGAGCTGGAGCTGGACGAGCCCGCCTTCGCCTGGCTGGACGACCTGGAGCCGCCCCCCGGCTCCACGCCCGACCCCCGGCTCGACGACATCACCATCCGGCATCTCCTGCTCCACGCCGGAGGCTGGGACCGGGACCAGAGCTTCGATCCCATGTTCCGGTCCGACGACGCGGCGGCCGCCGTCGGCGTCGACCCCCCCGCCGACGCCGAGACCGTGATCCGCTGGATGCTGGGCCAGCCCCTCCAGTTCGATCCGGGGCTCCGCTACGCCTACTCCAACTTCGGCTACGCCGTGCTGGGCCGGATCATCGAGCGGGTGAGCGGCGTCTCGTACGAGCAGTTCGTTCAGGACGAGCTCCTGGCGCCCGCGGGCGTGGAGCGCATGGCCGTCGGCCACTCGCGCCTGGCCGAGCGGCTGCCCGACGAGGTGCGCTACTACGACGCCGGCACCGCCTCGTCCGTCTTCCCCGGCGACGGGCAGGTGCCCTGGCCCTACGGCGGCTTCCACCTGGAGGCCATGGACGCCCACGGCGGCTGGGTCGCCTCGACGGTGGATCTGCTCCGCTTCGTGGGCGCCGTGGACGGCCGTCCCATGCCCCCCGACGTGCTGACGCCGGCCAGCGTGGCCGCCACCGTCGCCCATCCGGGCCCGCCCCTGTGGTCCGGGTCCGCCTACCACTACGGCCTCGGCTGGCTGATCCGCCCCACGAACGGCGACGCGAACTGGTGGCACGGCGGCTCGCTTCCAGGCACCACCACCCTGGTGGTCCGGAACTACGGCGGGGTGTCCTGGGCCGCCCTGTTCAACCGGCGGGCGTCGGGCTCCGGCGGCTCCTTCGACGCGGCGCTGGACGGGCGGCTGTGGGACGCGCTGAACGCCGTGACGGAGTGGCCGGCGCACGACCTGTTCGGGGGGATGGAGTAAGGGGGGGAGAGGCC
>DATHRY010000140.1:0-2869 GCA_035464715.1 Longimicrobiales bacterium | reverse complement strand
GCCGGTCTCGCCCCCCTCCTCATGCAGGGGATCGGCGACACCATCCGGGTCTCGCTGACGCCTCGTCCGGGCGGCGACCGGGCCGAGGAGGTGCGGGTGGCCCAGCAGATCCTCCAGTCGCTGGCGATCCGGGCCTTCGAGCCCCAGGTCACCTCGTGCCCCGGATGCGGCCGCACCACCTCGACCTTCTTCCAGGAGATGGCCGAGGACATCACCGGCTACATCCGGGACCAGATGCCCGAGTGGCGGAAGGCCTACCCCGGGGTCGAGGAGCTGGACGTGGCGGTGATGGGCTGCGTGGTGAACGGGCCTGGCGAGTCCAAGCACGCCAACCTCGGCATCTCCCTCCCGGGGACGTTCGAGGAGCCCAAGGCCCCGGTCTACGTCGACGGAGAGCACTATACCACGCTCAAGGGCGACGGCCTGGTGGACGAGTTCAAGGCCATCCTGGACGACTACGTGGCGAAGCGGTACGGGAAGGAGCGGGTGGAGGCGTAGGCCGGCCGGAGGTGGCCCCTGGGGCCGAGACATCAACCCGAAGGTGCCACGATGGCAGATGGGTCTCGTCGGTGGAGCACCGGGATCGCCCTCCTGACCCTCGTTGCCCTGAGCTGCGTGCCCCGGGTGTCGGGCGGTGCCGATGTCGGCGGCGCCTACGCCTTCGAGCAGAAGTACCTCGGCAGAACCGAATCAGAGGGCCTGCTCACTCTCGAACGTGCGTCGGATGGGGGGTGGAACGTCTACCTCTTCCACGAGCGATACGGCCAGATGGAGATCCTGGAGTCGGACGTGGATCCCCCCGACGTGTCGATCCTCGCCGAGGGACCCGATTACGCCTATCACATCGGGGCGCAGGTCTCCGGCCGCCTGATGGAGGGCCACTGGCGGTACGGGACCCGGGACGGGACGTTCGTCGGGCGGCGACGGTGACGCCGCGGCAATGAACAGCGGCGACGGCCCTTTCACGGTCGGGAAAGGCGGTCCGCCGCGTTCTCCGGCGGATGATCCGCCCGCCAGAGGAACTCCAGGATCGCCCGGACCCGGGCTGCGTCGAGCTCGCGGTTCAGCATCGGCACCTGGTATTGCAGCAGCATCGCCTGGGCCACCCCGTCCACACGGAGCATGGAGTCGGGCCGGGCGACCATCCCCCGGATCCAGGTGATGGGGCGCCGGGTCGTAACGCCCGCGAGGTCGGGACCCACCACGTCGCCCCCGCCGACCGAGTGGCAGGCCACGCAGTTCCGTCGGAAGAGCTCTGCCCCGACGTCTGCGATGGAGTCGGACACCGATAGCTCGGCGCTGGGGAGGGGCCGGTCGGCCCAGGCGGGATCCACACCCAGCTGCGGGTCGCAGCCGGCGAGCGCCCCGGCCAGGAGGAGCACCGCCAGAGGGGCGGGACGCGGAACGCGGCGGCAGTCCGGGAGGGGGACGGTCATGAAGTCGGTGGAAGCGGGCAACGTATGACGCTTGCGTCGGGGGACGGGGCGGGGGGAGGTTCGGTACCGACCCCGGCCCGACCCCCCCGGGAGCCCCGGTCGGGCAACAGTTTCCCGAGGCGCCACATCTTACCAACGGATTCCGGAATCGTGCCCGTACGGGCCACCTTTTTCGAGGTCAAATGAGCTTCTCCCAGCGGACCCTGGTGATCACGACCGTCCTCCTGATCCTCGGCGTCGCCGGGGCCGGGATCTGGTGGCGTCTGCAGCCGGAGGACGACGAGGCGGGGGCCACCGCCCAGGCCAGCGAAGTGGACGGTGCCGTTCCGTCCTCCGCCGGCTCGGAGTTCAGCGCGGATCTGCCCCAGCCCGTGACCGGTGCCGAGGCGGTTCGGGACACCCTCTGGATCTCCGTGGACGCTGCGGGGCAAGCGGAGGCGTTCCGTCGAACGCTGGTGACGGCCCAGGTGGAGGGCCTGGTGCAGTCGATCCCGGTGGGGGAGAACGGCCGGGTCGCGGCGGGGCAGACCCTCCTCCAGATCGACACCACGGTCCTGGCCCTGGCGCTGGCCGAGTCCCGGGCCGCACTGGCTGACGCCCAGGCCCAGTTCCAGGCCCTCACCCTCTTCGACGACGAGATCGACGACCCCCGGGTGCGGGAACGGCGCGCCGAGGTCGCCCGGTCCTCCTCGGGGCTGAACGCCGCCGAGGTACGGCTCCGGCAGGCGGAGCTGGAGCTGGCCCGCGCGACGGTCCGGGCCCCCTTCAACGGGCGTGTGGCCGACCTCGAGGCGGTCCAGGGGGCCTGGCTCACCCCCGGCACCGAGCTCATGACGGTGGTCCAGCTCGATCCCATCAAGGTCGAGGTCCAGGTCCTGGAGGCGGAGGTGGGCTACCTGCAGGAGGGCCGCCGGGCCACCGTCCGCTTCGCCGCATTCCCGGGGGAGACCTTCGACGGTCGCATCGAGACCATCAACCCCGTGGTGGACCCGGAGCAGCGGACCGGCCGGGTGACGGTGCTGCTGTCCAATCCCGCGGGCCGCATCAAACCGGGCATGTACGCCGAGGTGTCGTTGGACGCCGAGTCCTTCCCGGATCGGATCCTCGTCCCCAGGGGTGCGATCCTCGAGCGGGGTGAGGGCACCCGCCGGACGATGCTCTTCGTGTACGAGGGCGACGAGGACCGGGGGCTCGCCAAGTGGCGCTACGTGCAGACGGGACGTGAGTCGGACCTGTGGGTGGAGATCGTCCCCAGCGAGGAAGGGACGGTCGAGCCCGGCGAGACCGTCCTCGTGGACGGCCACCACTACCTGGCCCACGACACGCCGGTGCGGCTGGTGGAGAACCCGGAGCTCGCCGGCGGGAGGCCGAGCCGATGAGGGCCACCTGCTTCGCCCTCGCCGCCCTGTTCGCCCTGGCTCCGCACGGCGTGT
>DATHRY010000139.1:0-19698 GCA_035464715.1 Longimicrobiales bacterium | reverse complement strand
CTCGAGCTGCTGGAGGACCGGGTACACCGTGCCGGCGCTCGCCCGGTACATCCCCCCCGACCGCTCCTCGAGCCGCTTCATGAGCTCGTACCCGTGGGAGGGCTCGTCCTGCAGGAGCGAGAGCAGCGCCAGCCGCACCTCGCCCTGACGGAAGAACCGACGCCCGGGACCTCCCCGCCCCCGGCCGTGCCGCCCCCGGCGCTTGGGGCCCATGCCGATGTCCCAGTCGAAGATCCAGTCGAAGTCCATGCCGCGCCTCCCGTAGCGTGGGCCACATCCGATCATGCTCGTCCTCCGGACCGTGTCCGACCCCTGAGGGGACGGATCGTTCGTCGCGATACTTCGCACTACCCATCGCGCTATATATCGTACGATACATCGAATCCGTATCGGGTCAACCCCGGTAGGTCCGGGACCACGGGTCAGACGGCGGTGGCGGGCCGGTCGCCGCGTCGGCCCTGGGCACGGCGACGAAGGAGCACCAGAGCCAACGCGCCGGCCAGCAGGAGGAGGACCGCCAGGGCCTGCACCACCCTCCACACCAGGTGGTCGATCACGGCCTCGGCATCCAGCACCGTCGCCTCCCGGCCGGCCGTCATCATGTCGGCGATGGCCTCCCGCTCCCGGCTGATCAGCTCGGCGATCTCCCGTATGGCCTGGGTCCGCTCCTGGGTGATCATGGTGATCATGGCGTCCAGGGTGGCGATGCGTTGCGCCTCCACATTCTGCAGGATGGCCAGCCGCTCCTCCGAGACCTCCCGGAACAGGGCAGTCCGTTCCGTGGCGATCAGCTCCGGCGTGCGCTCCAGCAGGGTCGTGATCGCCCGGAGGGTGGCCATGGAATCCACCGCGGCCAGGATCGGGGCGATGCGGGCGGTGTCGGCCAGCGAGCCCAGCAGGAGCTCGGCCTGCCACCGGGCCTCCTTGGGCAGGTAGGTGGCGAGCATCAGTCCCATCTCCTGGGCGTCCCACGCGAACTCGGTCAGGGTGCCGAGCTGTCCGAGGCCCTCCGGTCGGTTCTGGCCCATCTCCCGAATGACGAGCTCGCCGATGGATTGGCGGAGATACAGGTCGTTGAGCGGGTGATCGGCCGCCCAGGTCGTCACCATGCCGCGGATCTCCTCGTACACCTCTCTCGGCTGGGTCGTCCGCGCGACGCTGTCGATGAGCGTCTCGGCAGACCGGATCCCTTCCAGGGCTATGTCCTGGTGGGGGCCGAACCGGCTCCGCCCGGGACCGTCTTCGTAGTACTCCCGCATCTGGACCACCAGGGCCCACCCGTCGATGAAGGCGACGAGGGGATCGACCTGGTACATGGCCCTCTGGAACGCCGGGATCCCGTAGACCTTCCACTCCAGGGCGGCCCGGTCCACCGCCGGGTCGCTGGACAGCCGCATGATGCTGTCGGCGCCGAGCTCCACCATCGACATGAAGAAGTGGGCCAGGTTCTGATCCGTCAGACGTACGCCCCGAGCGGTCGCCTCCACACCCCGCAACTCCATGGTGGCGGTCTGCTCCGGAGGGCGGGTGTTCAGACAGGCCGCCGGGACGACGGCGAGGAGGAAGAAGAGGAAGAGCGTCCTCCGCCGGCGTCCCGACGTCGATCGAGGATCGTCAAAGGACACGTCTCGCATGCCGGCTCCCGGATCAGGTCGTGCGCTCGTTGGCTGTTGGCGCAATAGAACGCCCGATCCCCCGGCATGAAAGGACGCCGGCCCGGCTCAGCCCCCCCCGCGCTCGAGGGCCGCGGCGAGCATCGCTTCCCAGGTGTAGTCGCTCACCCATGGCCGACCCTCCAACCAGGGCGAGCGGGGGGTGTGGTATGCCTTCGTGGCGGCCCGTCGCACGAAGGGGCCGTCGTGGTGAACGGGCCCCATTTCCTCGCTGGTCGCGACCCTCGCCGGGTGTCCAGCCCTTCCCAGCGCAGCCGTCCCGCGGCCCGCTACGGCTCGTGGAGGGTGCGGGTGGCCGGGGGTTATATTGTCCGACTCCCGGCACCCTCCGACGGTTGCCCTTCCGCACTACACTCCGTCCGTTACCATGGCCGAGCAGAAGTTCATCTACCACATGCACCGGCTCTCCAAGATCGTGCCCCCCAAGCGGCACATCCTGGAGAACATCAGCCTCTCCTTCTTTCCCGGCGCGAAGATCGGGGTGGTGGGGCCGAACGGCTCCGGGAAGTCCTCGCTCCTGAAGATCATGGCCGGCGTGGACACCGACTTCCTGGGCGAGGCCTGGGCCATGAAGGGCACCCGGATCGGCTACCTGCCCCAGGAGCCGGAGCTGGATCCGACCCTGGACGTCCGGGGCAACGTGGAGCTGGCCCTGAAGGAGACCAAGGACCTCCTGAAGCGGTTCGAGGAGGTCAGCATGAAGTTCGGCGAGGTGTCCACCGACGAGGAGATGAACGCCCTCATCGAGGAGCAGGCGAAGCTCCAGGACCGGATCGAGGCCGCCGGGGCCTGGGAGCTGGACCGTAAGGTGGAGATCGCCATGGACGCCCTGCGGCTCCCCCCGGGGGACGCCGACGTCGAGCCCCTCTCCGGGGGTGAGAAGCGACGGGTCGCCCTCTGTCGGATCCTCCTCGAGGAGCCCGACATGCTCCTCCTGGACGAGCCCACCAACCACCTGGACGCCGAGTCGGTCCTCTGGCTCGAGCACTACCTGGCCCAGTTCCCCGGCACCGTCGTGGCCATCACCCACGACCGGTACTTCCTGGACAACGTGGCCGAGTGGATCCTGGAGCTGGACCGGGGCAAGGGGATTCCCTGGAAGGGCAACTACTCTTCCTGGCTGGAGCAGAAGCAGGAGCGCCTCCGGATCGAGCAGAAGCAGAACACCGCCAGGGCCAAGACGCTGGAGCGGGAGCTCGAATGGGCGCGAATGGCGCCCCGGGCCCGGCAGTCCAAGGGGAAGGCCCGCCTGAGCGCGTACGAGGAGCTCCTGGCCGCCGACGAGCGGGAGCAGATCCGCACCGCCGAGATCCTCATCCCCAAGGGGCCCCGCCTGGGGGACGTGGTGATCCAGGCGGACCATCTACAGAAGGGCTTCGGCGACAAGCTCCTCATCGAGGACCTGAGCTTCGACGTGCCTCCGGGCGCCATCGTCGGGATCATCGGAGCCAACGGAGCCGGGAAGACGACCCTCTTCCGGATGGTCACCGGCAGGGACGAGCCCGACGAGGGCACCCTCGCGGTGGGCGACACGGTGCAGCTGGCCTACGTGGACCAGAGCCGGGAGGCGCTGGACCCGGACAAGACCGTCTTCGAGGAGGTCACGGGGGGGGCGGACATCCTGTACTTCGGCCGGGCCGAGGTGAACGGCCGGGCGTACCTGTCCTGGTTCAACTTCCGCGGGGCCGACCAGCAGAAGAAGGTGGGCGTCCTCTCCGGCGGCGAGCGGAACCGCCTCCACCTGGCCAAGCTCCTCAAGGAGGGCGGCAACGTCCTCCTCCTGGACGAGCCCACCAACGACCTGGACGTGGACACCCTGCGGGCCCTCGAGGACGCCATCCTGCAGTTCGCCGGCTGCGTCCTGGTGATCTCCCACGACCGCTGGTTCCTGGACCGGGTGGCCACCCACATCCTCGCCTTCGAGGGCGACAGCCACGTGCACTGGTATCCGGGCAACTTCCAGGAGTACGAGGAGGACAAGAAGAAGCGGCTGGGCGACGACGCGGATCAGCCCCACCGGATCCGGTACAAGAAGCTGGTGCGGTAGGGCGGACGCGGATCCCTACTGGCTGCGCCGGATCGCGGAGACGAGCGCGCCCTTGTTCATCTTGCTCCGGCCGTCGATCCCGAGCTGGCGAGCCCGGTTGTAGAGCTGCTGGCGGGTCCGCTCGCCGAGGGGGGTCGACACGTCGCCCGTATCCAGACGGTCGAGCCGGACCTCTTTCACCTTGTTCTTGACCTCGCGCGACACCCTCTTGGAGACGCGCTTCGCGGCATCGATCGGGTTCTTCATGTCCGGACCTCCTCAGGGTCCAAGAGTACCAGGGCAATCTCTCGGCCCTTTGGAAATGCAAGATCCACGCCGAGCACTCGCCCCCGATCTCGGCCGAGTGCGTTCGGATGCCTCTCACCCGGTGTCGCGCCAGGCATCCATCCCGGACTCTGCGCATCCACTGCGAGTTGACGGATCCCACGGGTCCCCGGATCTTGGCCGACCTCGTGAATCTGAAGTTCTCTTCACCCAGGATCCCCATGCGACTCCAGAAGACGCTCGCGACCCTCGTGGTCCTCGCCGTGGCCGCCTGCGACCAGGACCCGGTCGGGCTACCCACCGGCGACGCTCCCGTCGCCCCCCCGCCGGTCTCGTACCAGGACGCGGTGTTGGACCGCCAGCCGTCCCCCCAGCACGTCATCCTGACCGAGGATGCCCCGGGTCCGGATCTCCTGGCCGCCATCGCCGACGCCGGCGGCGAGGTCGTATTCCAACATCCCATCGGCTTCGTATTCGCCCGGGGCCTGGACGAGGACGCCGCCGGCGCGCTCGCCGGCTTCGAGAGCGTCACCAACGTGGCGTCGGACGTCTGGATCGCCCGGGACGAGCCGGCCCTCGGCGAGGCCTCCGGGGCCTCCGCGGAGATCGCCAGCCCCGACGACCCGGCGAGCGCCTTCTTCTTCCCCCGGCAGTGGAACATGCGGGCGATCCAAGCCGAGCCCGCCTGGGACGCGGGCCGGACCGGGTCGTCGGACGTGACCGTCGCGATCCTGGACACCGGTGTGGATCCGGTCCACTGGGACCTCGCGGGGCGCGTGGACGCCTCCCGGTCCATCTCCTTCGTGGAGATCGACGACCTCTTGGCGTCAGCCTTCTTCCCGACGCGCGAGATCTGGACCGATCTGCACTACCACGGGACCCACGTCGCGTCGACGGCGGTATCGAACGGCCTCGTCGCCGCCGGTGTGACCTCCATGCCGACGATCATGGCCGTGCGGGTCTGCACCGTCACGAATTTCTCCTGCTCCTTCGGCGCCGTCGTGTCCGGGATCCTCCACGCGGTGGACAACGGGGCGGACGTGGCCAACCTCAGCCTCGGGGGTGGCTTTCCGAAGTCGGAGTTCGGCGAGTTCGTCGAGTTCATCAACGAGCTCTTCAATTACGCGCGCAGCAACGGCACCACGATGGTCGTGGCCGCCGGGAACGCCGCGGCGGATCTCGACCGGAACGGCAACACCTACGCCACCTATTGCGACTCGCCAGGGGTGATCTGCGTCTCGGCCACGGGCCCGACGTTCGCTCCGACGTCGTCCGGCCCCTTCGAGAACGTGGACACCCCCGCCCCGTACACGAACTTCGGGCGGTCCGCGATCTCGGTGGCGGCTCCCGGGGGTAACTTCGCCGGCGGGCTGCCCTGGGGCGGGGTCTGGGCGGCCTGTTCCACCACGAGCCTGGTGGTGCCCGTATGTCAGACGAACCCGACCTTCATCGTCTCCCTCACGGGAACCTCGATGGCCACGCCCCACGTGTCGGGCCTCGCGGCGCTGGTGGTGGAGGACGTGGGAAACCAGCCGGGTCGGGTCAAGACCAGGATTCAGCAGGGTGCGGACGACGTCGGTCCGCGGGGGACCGACGAGTTCTCCGGGAAAGGACGGATCAACGTGGCCCGGACGCTGGGCGTGAACTGACCCACCGCACGGGGAGGTGGCGAGCCAGTTCCGTCATCTTCTCGTAGGGTGCCGTCCGAACGCGCGGCCCCGGTCCCCTGGCGGGGATCGGGGCCGTCTTGCGTTCCCGGTGCCGGCCCGATCCGCGGGCGGGGGCCGTTGCTCCCGCGCTCGTGCGGCTCGACGGCCGGCCCCCATGGACCCCCGCCTCGGCAATCGCCATTCACCGCACCGGGATCACCACCGCGATCTGGTGCGTCACCACGCGGGCATCCACCAGGGTGAGCGGGGCACCCGGCGCCAGGATGAAGTCCCCCGCCTGGAGCGCCTCCGCCGTGACCCCATCGAGCCCCGCGACGCCGGGCCGGCCGGTCCCGTGGGTGAAGCGCAGCCCGTACCGGAGGTCCAGCGATCCGAGGGAGGCCGCGACGCCGAAGGTCGGCGTCCACTCCACCCAGTCCTCGTCCTGCTCGCGGCGGGTGTCCTCGACGTTGTTCCGCTGATCGAGCGTGTAGCCGTACGACAGGATCTCCAGTCCGGCCTGGAACCGGGCCCAGGACACCGCGTGCTCGATGCCCGACCGGAGCGAGAGGTTGGTGAACTCGAAGTCGTTCTCGATGGAGCGGTCCCCGACGGAGAGGCGGCCCTCCGATCCGGCCGCGTCCGTGCTGTCGGCCACCTGCCAGGTCTCGCTCCAGATGGGCTGGAGCGCCACGTCGAGTGCGAAGGTGGTGCGTCCCTCCGTGCGTGACACGCCGAAGCCCGCCTCGAAGGCCCAGGTGTCCCCCGGGTCCCGGGGAATGTTCTGGATCGAGTAGTTGGGGATCTTGGGGTGTGACTTCCGGTTGACCGACAACCCGGCACCGATGTGCCAGCCCGGTGCGTCGAGCCGCCGATCCCAGAGGAGCTGGCCGGCCCAGGTCCGCGTCCGGTCCTCGTTCTTCTCCTCCCGGCGGACCCACTCGCCGGTCTGGAGCGTGTCGTCCCACACCCACTCGTTGTACGTGACGTCGTGGACCATGGAGACGCGGTTGTGCACCAGCATGGCCGCGACGCGGTCCCGATCACCGCGGCGCTCCACGGCGACCCGCAGGTCGTTGACGTCGCCCGACTGGTCGATGCTCTCCGCGCCGGCGTAGAGGAGGTCGACGCCGTCCATGGCGGCCAGACGCGCCGCGGAGGCTCCCACTCCGATGGTCCATTCACCATCGCCGAAGCGCCGCCCCACGAAGCCGCTGGCGAAGATGTTGCGCCCGAATCGCTCGCTCAGCGTGTTCTGGGGTCCCTCCCAGAACCAGCCCCACCCTCGATCCGTGGGGGTGTTCTCCACCTGCTGCAGCGCCAGGGACGCGCCCCCGAACCAGCTCGACCCTCCGAAGAGGCCGGTGACGGGAAACGAGCGCCCACCGCCCCCGTTGTTGGAGATCCCGTAGAAGGTCGGGGAGGCCATGAAGAGCGCCGGCCCCCGGATCCCGCCCCGGGCGGGGTTGCTCCAGCCGTCCGCCAGGGAGTCGTCCACCGCGTAGCGGACCCCGCCCATGCCCAGGGTCGTCGAGGGGACGAGCCGGAACTGGTCTCCCGACGCCACCGGAACCGTCCGGATCGGGATGAGCTGGGCGTCGAGCGCCTTCGCGGACGAAAGCAGCGCCCAACCCGCGAGCGTGGCGGCGATCCAGGCGGGACGGACGGTTCGGATGAGGACGGCGCGGACGGTCATGGCTCCTCCTGGGCGTGGATCGTGTCCTGCTCAGGAGAAACGAGTGGCGAGGCGTCGATGTGACGCTCGGAAGGCCATCGGAGGAGTGGAGCTGGCTGCGGCAGTGCTGGCGCGGTTGCCGGAGCCCCACGGCCTTCACCAGGTGACGGCCACTCCGACGATCGGGACGACGGGGCGCTCGGCCAGCGGCACCGCGCCCTCCTCGCTCCCCGGCCGCCAGGCGTAGAAGAGCGCGTCCCGACGGGCGAGGGGATTGAGGAGGCGGACGTACGGCCGGAGCCGCCACTTGTGGGAGCCCCACTCCTGCTCGAGATCTACGTGGACCTCCAGGTCGAGGCGCAGGAACGAGTCGTCGGGTGGTGGAGCGCCGTCCTGCCCGTCTGCGACACCCCCCAGGATCGGGGCCCCGGGTCCATCGGCCGAAAGGCCCTCGGCCTGGGCACCGAACGGGACGCCGGCCGAGGGAAGCCCCGCGCCGTAGGAGAGGGTCGCCTGCGCACGGACCGGCCCACGGACGGTGCCGGAGAGGCCGGCGCTGAGCAGGTGCCGTCCGGCGAAGTCGCTCGAATAGGAATACGACCCCGCCGCGGACCAGAACCACGAGAGCTCGTACCCCACCCAACCCGACAGGCGACCTCCCGCGGCGCGTACCTGGACGTTGACGCCGGAGTTGAAGAGGGGGCGGTCGTCCCGGGCGCGCGTCCCGTCGAAGCGCTTCCAGTACCCGTCGAGTCCGAGGGCGACCACGGAGCCGAATCGCTGGTCCAGGGACAGGACCACGTGGTCGGCGCGGGCCACGGGCAGCGCGCCGTCGGCGCCCACCACGGACCCCGGCTGGGCCACGGGATCGACCACCAGCGCCTGCACCACCTGGTGGTACCGCCCGCCCGCGAAGGTGAGCAGGGCGCTCGGTCCCACCGTCCAGGACAGGCTGATGCGTGGCGCGAGGCGAGGCGCGTCGCCCTCGAACAGGTCGGCGCGGAGCCCGCCGCGGAGCACGATGCCCGGCGCCAGCGTCCGTGAGAGATCCGCGAAGGCGCCGACCACGGAACGTCGACCTTCCTGGGTGGAGCGCGTCCCGTCGTCGACGAGCTCCGCGGCGAAGCCGGCCCCGATCTCTTCGAAGCTGAGGCCGGCCTGGACCGGAGCCCCCGGATCCCCCCACCGAGCCCGGGCCGTGAACCGCGCACGCTCGGAGTGCGCGGAGGCGAGGACGTCCGACGGATCGGGATCGGCCTCGGTGGGGCTCGGGCTCAGCGGAAGCACCGCCTCGTACCGGCTCCCCCCCGCGGAGAGCGTCACGTCCGCCGCGCCGACGGTGCCTTCCCAGGTGACGGCGCCGGCCGTGTTGCCCCACGACGCGAGCGCCGGGGCGTCGGTGTAGTCGAGACGCACGGACTCGGCGTTCCAGAATCCGGTGGCCCGGAGCCGCTGCGAAGAAGCCGGCTCGACGTCCACCGAGACGAGCAGGTCGTCGTACCCGTACGGGCGCGCGCCCCCCAGCGGGGCCTGCCCGAAGTCGTGGAGGTGCCGGCCCGCGGCGAGGACGCCCGCGCGGTCACCGAGCGGGATCTCGGCGGCCAGCGTGGTGGCCAGGAGGTCCACCGAGCCCGAGGCCCGGACCCTGTCCCTCCGGGCGGCCCGCGTGCGCAGGTCCAGGATGTGGGTGAGCCCGCCGTCGTAACGGGCGGGCGCACCGCCCAGATGGAAGCGCGCGCTCTGCAGCACCCCGGGCTCGAAGCTGCGCAGCAGTCCCCCCACCTGGAAGGGCGTCACGACCGGCACACCGTCGAGCAGCACGAGCTTGAGCTCCGTCGTGCTGCCGCGCATGAAGAGGACGTCGGAGGGATCCGCGGGGTCGTTCCCCGGGAGCGCGCCCACGGCGTTCGCGATGCCCGCCGCAGCGAGGCCTGGACCGACGTCCAGCATCTCCACCGCGAGATCCGGCTCCGGGCCGAGCGTCGGATCCGAAGGTGCGGACGGGTCGCTCGGCCGCACGCCCTCCGATGCGACCAGGAGGCCCGGAAGCTCCACCGGCACCAGCTCGAGCTCGAGGTCCAGGGACAGCGACGCGTCCCGCACGAGACGCACGTGGACGGTGACCGCCGCGTGGCCGGGGTGGCTGACACGGACCTGTATGGCTCCCTCCGGGAGGCCGGTGATCGCATACCGGCCGAGCTCGTCCGTGAGGACGGACCGACGCAGCTCGGTCCCGATGATCTCGACGGACGCCGCGGGAAGCGGTCGGACCCCTTCATCGGAGCGGCTGTGTACCGTGCCGGCGAGCCCGCTCGCCCCAGTGCGTCCGACGGACTCGGTCCTCTCCCCGGCGGCCGGCCTCGGCGTCTGGGCGCGAAGCTCGGCGCGCAGGCCGGCCAGCAGCAGCCCGACCAACAGCACGAGCGGTCCGGCGTGGAGCCGCCCCCTGGTGTGGGGTCGTCGCGGGGAGAGGAGCGCGGTCACGAAGGTCCGTGGACGAGTGGAGCGTCTGTCATGGAGCGCCGGGCACGAGGAAGACGAACCCCTGGTCGGAGAACCTGGCCACCTCCGCGGTCTCCGCCTCGGCACTCGTGCCCCGGTATACCATACGCCCGTTCAGGGAGATCGTGATCGAAGACGCGGAGCGGGGAATCCCCATCCGGATGGGTCCGACCGGGGCCGTGGCCGCCACCCGACCCTCGCCGGCCGTGTACCGGGCTCCCGGACCCGCCGCGATCTGCGCGTTCGTGCCCGCGAGCCACACCATTCGGACCTCCGTCCCCGGGGGCAGCTCCCGGATCACGATGTCGATCCCCTCCGTCACCGCCACGACGAGGACCTCCTGCGCCTCCGCGGTGCCACCCGACGCCGGGCTCTCGACGACGGGGGCCGCGGGCTCCACCGGCACCGGGTCGCCGAGCCCGAGCCAGGCCGGAATCGGGGAACGGGGGATCGCGTACGCCGCCCCGGCCGACACGAGGAGAACGGCGGCGGCACGCCTGAGATGGCGGAATCGGTCGGTCCGCCTCCCGTCGTGGCGCCGTTCCGTGCGGAGCCGTCGACGCACGGCCCGCTTCGCCGCCGCGACGTCCACAGCCGGCCCCGAGGGACTCAGGAGCTCCGCCATGGCCTCGGCGCGTCGCCGGGCATCGGTCAGCGACGCGCGGCAGCTCGCGCAGGAGCTCAGGTGCTCCCAGGCGTCGGCATCGACCGTCTCTTCATCGCGGAGCGCGATCAGCAGGGTCTCGTCGATGTGCTTCGTCATGCGGCCTCCCCCGCTTTGCGTACGGCGATCTCGAAGCGGGCCTCCGCCCGAGCGAGGATCGTTCCGATGGAGCTCGTGGCGAGGTCGACGGCCACAGCGATCTCCTTGTAGCTGAATCCGGAATAGCGCATGAGAAGGACCTCCCGGTCCCTCGGTGAGAGTTTCGACAGCGCCTCCTGCGCCACGTCGCGTGCCTCCGACCGCTCGAGCCGTCGATCCGGCGGATCCTCGCCCAGGGGCGCTTCGTGGTGGATCTCGAGGAGGCGTCTCCGATTGGTCTCAGTGCGGTACCGATCCCGGACCAGCCGGGTCGCCGTCGTGAAGAGCCACCCGCGCACCCCCTCCGGCGGACCCACGGGCTCGCAGTCGAAGAGCCGGAACATGCACTCCTGTGCCACGTCCTCGGACGCGTCCGGATCCCCGGTGAGGCGTCGGCAGTAGCGGACGAGTGCCGCGTAGTGCGCGTCGAAGGTTGCGTCGAAATCCACGGGAGCTGTCCGGTACGTCGGTGAGATCCGAGGGGCCCCGTCCGTCAGGACGTCCTGCACCCGCTCCGCTCGCGACACGTCACCTCTTCAACGATCGACGCCCGCCTTGTGTGACAGCCCGCAGTGCGATCCCCACGGCAGGCGAAGCCTACGGACGCGGATCCCGGTCCAGACCGCTGGCAGCCGCGAAGCTACGCGCCCAGTCCTGGAGCCGGAGCAGGTTGTCGGGTCCGATCCGGAGAAGGTGCTTCGTCGCGGGCGACAGGGTCTCCAGCTCCGGGTCCACGTACACCCAGACGGCGCCGTCATGCTCCACCTCGACCGGCCCCTCCGGCACCTCCGCTTCGAGGACGAGGTCGAGGGCCGACCGGGCGAGCTCGTCGAACTCCCGATCGACCAACCCCAGCTCCCGCAGCCCCGCCTCCAGGAGCGGGCTCATGCCGCGGTAGAAACGCGCCGATGCGCGGGCATCGAGAGAGGTGACGGCCCCGATCACCGCGTTGTAGCGACGTCCATTCTCCGGATCGGCGAAGGTCCGATCGCCCTCCGCGACCACGGCAAAGGTGTCGGACGGCTGCAGGAAGGGAAGCTGCTCCGCCGGACTCTCGCCGGCGGCCACGTTGACGACCCCCAGCACCACCCGGCCCACGAGTCCGTCGGTGCCGAGCCAGCTCGGCCACTGCGGGTCCGACGACAGCTCCGCTGCCTCCTCGCGCAGCCACTCGTCGCTCGCGGCCAGGGGCGGAAGATCCTCGAAGGGCTCCAGGTCGACCATTCCGGCGGCTGCGGGCGGCATCGTGTCCACCGTCGCCGTGTCGACCGCCGTCGCCGGAGGCGCCTCCGGCTGACCTTGGAACCACGACCACCCCCACCACGCCGCCGCCGCCAGGACGGCGACGATGCCCACCGCCACGAAGAATCCACGACCCGGGCCGCCGCCCCACCCCCGCCGCCGGCGTTTGAAAGTGAGTACGGCGTCACCGGGGGGGTTCGGATTCTTGCTGGCTCGGCGGTCTTCTCGCATGGGAGCGGCATCCGGAGGGATATCACAGAACACTCCGCGTCCGTCCGACGGGGAGTTGGGAGATGGTTCATACCCTGCGGGGGCCGAATAAGGTCGATCCGTGATTCACCCGCAAGCTGCGGCGATAGTCACACCCCGTCGTCGACCCCGCCCACTCCCGTCGGCCGGTGTCAGAACGGCCAGACCCTGGGCACCAGGGCGGTGATGAGCGCCAGCACGAGGAGATTGAGCGGAAGCCCCAGGCGGGTGTAGTCCAGCACCCGGTAGCCGCCCGGCCCGTACACCATGGTGTTCGTCTGATACCCGATCGGACTCAGGAACGACGACGAGCCCGCCAGGGCCACGGCCACCGCGAAGGGTCGGGGATCGAGCCCCGCGGCAGCGGCCGCCGCCATGGCCACCGGGAAGACGAGGACGACGGCGGCATTGTTGCTGATGATCTCCGTCATCAGGCTGGTTACCACGGCGACGCCGAAGAGGATGCCGGCGGGGCCCACGGCACGGGTCGCCGCCACCACGCCCCCGGCCAGGGCGTCGGCCACCCCCGAGTTGGACAGGGCGGCTCCAAGCCCGAAGGCCGCGCCGATCAGGACGATCACCTCCAGGTGGACGGCCCGGGCCGCCTCCTCCGGGGTCAGGACCCGGGTCCCCAGCAGGATGAGGGCGGCCAGCAGCGAGGCCTCGAGCATCGGGAGGAGGCCCGTGGCCGCCGCCAGGACCATCCCCACGGCGATGGCCAGGGTGAGACCCGCCTTCCGGCTCCCCGTGGGCGCCGAACCGCCCAGGTCCGACACCAGGAGGAAGTCCGACCGGTCCCGCCACCGGCGTACGAAGCCGGCGTCGGCCACCAGGATCAGCGTGTCCCCGTGGCGGATCCGCACGTCGCCCAGCTTGGCGTGGACCCGGTCCCCCGCCCGGTGGATGGCGAGCACCGTCGCCTGGTAGCGCCCCCGGAACCCGAAGGAGCGGAGGGTGCGTCCCGCCAGGGGGGAGGCGGCGCTGACCACGACCTCGACGAAGGCGTGGCCCGGAGCGTCCAGGTCCAGCCCCACCTTCCCTTCCGCCGCCCGCAGCCCCCGGATCGACTGGAGGTCCACCACGTCGTCGGCCCGGCCCACGAAGAGGAGCCTGTCCCCACCGTCCAGCACGCGGCCCGGCGCCGCGGGGACGGCCGCCTCCCCCTCGGGCTCGATCTCCGCCAGGAAGACCCCACGCAGGTGCCGGAGCCCGGCTTCCTCCACCGTCCGGCCGTCGATGGGTCCACCCGGGACCACCACCATGTGGATCACGAAGCTCCGGGACTCGTCCTCGGCCTCCTGCCGGGGACTCCGGCGGTCCGGGAGGAGGAGGGGGGCGAGCACCACGAGGACGGCGAGCCCCAGGACCGTGAGGGGGGCCCCCACGGGGGTCAGCTCGAACATCGCCAGCGGGGCCAGCCCGTGGTCCTCCAGGAGCCCGGACACGACGATGTTGGTGGACGTCCCCACCAGCGTCATGGTCCCCCCCAGGATGGCGGCGAAGGAGAGGGGCATCAGGTACCAGGACGGGGGGCGGCCTTCCCGGTGGGCCCACTCCGTGACCTGGGGCGTGAGCATGGCCACGACGGGCGTGTTGTTCATGAAAGCCGACACGCCGGCGGTCGGGACCAGGAGGCGGAGCAGGCTCGTCCTGGGGCCCGCCCCGCCTCCGAGGATGCGTCGGACCAGGGGCTGGAGGGCACCGGTGCGCTCCACCGCCCGAGCCACCACGAAGAGCGCCGCGACCGTGATGGGCGCCGGGTTGCTGAAGCCGCCGAAGGCTTCGGCGGGCGTGACCACCCCCCCCAGGAGCAGGACCGTCACGGCCAGGACCATGGTGGTGGCCGGGGGCGCCAGGTCCCGGATGAGGGCCACGCCGGTGGCGAGGAGCACCGCCAGGGTGACGAAGGTCGCCCAGGTCATGCGACGCCGGACGGGATGGCCCCGGGGATGTCGACGGATCCTCGGCGGAAGGGGAGCCGACGGTAGCGGTGCATGGAGTCCGGCGGAGGGATGGAGACGGACCGATCGGGCGAATATCGCGGGCCGGAGAACCCGGCGACAATGGGATACCCGCTCGGTCCGACCTGAGCGCCCTCATCGGGTCGACGCGAGAGCGCCCGGACAGGTTCTCCGCATCTTGCGCCCCCGGCGCCGGGAGCCGACCCTCTCTCCTCTCCCTCTTCCGGAGGTCGATCCCGATGCCCGCTCGCGCCACGATGCGTCCGCCGTCCGTGATCCTCGGAATCGTGGGTCTGATGTTCGCCGTGATCGCCTGCGCGCCCCCCTACCCTCCACCACCCGAGACCCGGGTGGAGACCGTGGTGGACACCTTGCATGGCGTCGCCTTCGCCGACGACTACCGCTGGCTGGAGGATCAGGACTCCCCGGAGACGCGGGCGTGGATCGACGCTCAGAACGCCTATGCCGAGGCGGTGATCGGTGAGTCGGTCCTGCGGAAGGCTTTCCGCGCCCGACTGCGGGAGCTCATCGACCGGGAGGACGTGGGGCAGACCCGGGAGATCGGGGAGTACGAGTACTTCACCCTGCGCCCGGCGGGCGCGGAAATGGAGCGGATCCATCGCCGTCCCGCCGCTCCGGAGGGCGAGGAGGCCGAAGAGCCCACGGTGGACGGGGACTACGAGACGGTCCTGGACCCCGTGGACTTCCACCCCGGCCACCGGGTGGTGCTCTCCATGGGCCCTGCCTCCCCGGACGACCGGTTCCTCATGTACTCCGTGCGCCAGGGCGGCGCCGACGAGGTCGAGCACAGGATCCTGAACCTCGAGACCCTCGAGGAGCTTCCGGACCGACTGCCCGAGGCCCTCTACGGGGGGATCGACTGGGACGAGGACAGCGGCGGGTTCACCTACGTCCACCGGGACCGCTTCGACGGCCCGCGCCTGAAGCACCATCGGCTCGGCACGGACACGTCGGAGGACGAGGTGCTCTGGGGCGAGGGATACGGCCCGGAGACCTTCATCGGTCGCAGCGAGACCCCCGACGGCCGCTGGCGCCTGTACAGCGTGCAGCACGGGTGGGCCCGGAACGACTGGTTCCTGCAGGACGCCCGGACCGACGGACCGCTGCGCCCCCTGGTGGAGGGGGTCCAGGCCCACTTCGAGGTGCGCTACCGGGAGGGGCACCTCTACGTCCTCACCGACTGGAACGCCTCGAACTACCGCCTGATGGTCGCGGACCCTGCCACGCCCGATCCGGCCCACTGGGAGGAGCTCATCCCAGAGGGCGACGCGGTCCTGGAGGGCTACACCTTCATCGACGACCGCATCTACGCCTCGTACCTGCACGAGGTCGGGGACCGGATCCGGGTCTTCGAGATGGACGGCACCCCGGCGGGCCAGGTGGCGGTTCCGCCGAACGCCTCGGTCCAGGTCTCCGACGGGGACGACGACGGCGAGATCGAGGTGACCGCCAGCAGCTACCTGCGCCCCTCCCGGACCTGGGAGGTGGACCTCGCCTCGGGCGCCCGTGAGCTGACCGATTCCGCCGACCTCCCGTTCGACACGGCGGGCACGGTGGTGACCAAGACCTGGTACACCTCCGCCGACGGCACCCGGGCCCCGCTCCACATCCTGCACCGGGCCGACGTCCAGCTGGACGGGAGCAATCCCACGATCCTGAACGGGTACGGGGGCTTCAACGTGTCCATCACGCCGGGCTTCTCGGCGGTCCGCGCCGCCTGGGTGGAGATGGGGGGCATCTACGCCGTGGCCACGCTGCGGGGCGGGCGGGAGTTCGGCGAGGACTGGCACCGGGACGGGATGCTGACCAACAAGCCCAACGTCTTCGCCGACTTCATCGCCGCGGCCGAGCACCTGGTGGCGGAGGGCTACACCTCGCCCCACCACCTGGGGATCAGCGGGGGCAGCAACGGGGGGCTCCTGGTGGCGGCGGCCATGACCGCCCGGCCCGAGCTCTTCCGCGCCGTCCTGTGCACGTATCCCGACCTGGACATGGTGCGCTTCTGGGACTTCCAGGAGACGAACAACATGCCGGCGCTCCTGGAGTACGGGGACGCCCGTATCCCGGAGCACTTCGAGGTCATGCGCACCTACTCCCCCTATCAGCAGGTGCGGGACGGGGTCGCCTACCCCGCCGTCCTCCTGGCCACCGGCGACCTGGACACCCGGGTTCCGCCACTCCAGGCCCGCAAGATGGCGGCCCGGCTGCAGGCGGCGACGTCCTCGGGGCTGCCGGTGATCCTCCGCTACGACGAGATGGGGGGGCACGCCGCCGGCCGCGGTCGGCCCATGAGCATGCGGATCGAGGAGACGGCCGCCGAGCTCGCCTTCATGGGGCGGCAACTCGGGCTGATGATGCCCGAGCCCGTGGCGGCGCCGGGCGGATGAGCCGCGTCGGGGAGCTCGGGGCGGCAGGCTCGGGGGCGGGATGCCCCTGACCCTGGTGGAGCGGGCGAAGGAATGGCGAGACCGGACCGCCGTGGTGGCTCCGGAGGGGAGCTTCACGTACGAGGAGCTGCTGGACGCCTCCGCCGCCGTGGCTGCCGCCCTCCTCGCCGGCCGACCCGACCTGGGCGGCGACCGCGTCTGCTTCCTGGTGCCGCCGGGGTGGGACTACGTCGCATGTCAGTGGGGGATCTGGCGCGCGGGGGGGCTGGCGGTGCCCCTGGCCGTGTCACACCCGCCCGCCGAGCTCGCCTACGTCCTCGACGACGCCGAGCCCACCGCGGTGGCAGTCCACCCGGAGCTCGATACGCGGGTGGCGGACGTCGCCCGGGAGCGGGGGATCCCGGTCCGATCCACTCCGGAGCTCCTGGCCGGAGCCGGGGACGCCCGCGGCGTCCCCTACGCTGCCGCGGACGCCCCCGGCCTCCCCGACGTCGACGAGACCCGGGACGCCATGATGCTCTACACCTCCGGGACGACGGGTCGGCCCAAGGGGGTGGTCACCACCCACGCCAACATCCGGGCCCAGGTGACCTCGCTGGTCGAGGCCTGGGGCTGGCGGTCCGACGACCGCATCCTCCTGCACCTCCCCCTGCACCACGTCCACGGGATCGTGAACGTCCTCACCTGCGCCCTGTGGTCCGGTGCGACGTGTGAGATCCTCCCCGCCTTCGACGCGGCCGAGGTCTGGGCTCGCCTGGCCCGGGGGGACCTCACCCTCTACATGGCGGTGCCCACCATCTACCGCAGGCTCATCGAGGCATGGGAGTCGGCCGACCCGAAGGTACGGGAACGGCGATCCCGGGGGGCCGCCGCCTGCCGGCTGATGGTGTCGGGGTCGGCAGCGCTTCCGGTGCCGACCCTCGAGCGGTGGGAGTCGATCACGGGGCACCGGCTCCTGGAGCGCTACGGCATGACCGAGATCGGCATGGCCCTGTCTAACCCGCTGGAGGGGGAGCGGCGCCCGGGTCACGTGGGCCGCCCCCTGCCGGGCGTCGAGCTCCGTCTGGTGGACGACGACGGCCGCCCCGTGGACCCGGGCGAGGCGGGAGAGATCCAGGTCCGGGGCCCCGCCGTGTTCCGGGAGTACTGGCGCCGCCCGGAGGCGACGGCGCAGGCGTTCGACGCCGAGGGCTGGTTCCGGACCGGCGACCGGGCGGTGGCGGACGACGGGGCGTTCCGGATCCTGGGGCGGATGTCGGTGGACATCCTCAAAACCGGGGGCGAGAAGGTGTCCGCCCTGGAGATCGAGGACGCGCTCCGGGCCCACGGCGGCGTGCGGGACTGCGCCGTGGTGGGGGTTCCCGACCCGGCCTGGGGGGAGCGGGTGTGCGGGGCGGTGGTGCCCGTGGACCCGTCTGATCCGCCGGACCCTGAGGCGCTCCGGGACTTCCTCAAGGCGCGCCTGGCCCCGTACAAGGTGCCCAAGGAGATCCGGCTGCTGGACGACCTGCCCCGAAACGCCATGGGAAAGGTCACCAAGCCGGCGGTCCGGACCCTCTTCGAGGGGTAGGCGTCAGCCGAAGATGGCCCGCACCCCCACGTAGAACACGGACGGCCCCAGGAGGCACCCGAGGCCGGTGTAGAAGGTGGCGGTCATGGCCCCGTACGGGACCAGCTCGGGGTCCGTGGCCGCCAGCCCGCCGGCCACGCCGCTGGTGGTTCCCATCAGCCCCCCGAAGATCATGGCGGAGCGGGGGTTGTCGAGGCCGATGGCCTTGGCGACGAACGGTGTGCCGGTCATGACCAGCATCGACTTGACCAGCCCCGCGGCCACGGAGAGGGCCACCACCTCCGACGAGGCGCCGATGGCGGTGCCGGTGACCGGGCCCACGATGTAGGTGGCGGCCCCGGCGCCGATGGTGGTCATGCTCACGCTGTCCCGGTAGCCGAAGGCCCAGGCCACCGCCGCGCCCATGACGAAGGAGACGAAGACCCCCGCCAGCAGCGCCAGACCGGCGCCGATCCCGGCCCGGCGGATCTCGTCGAAACGGACCCCGAACGCCGTGGCCACGATGGCGAAGTCCCGGAGCATCGCGCCCCCCATAACGCCCACCCCCGCGAGGACCGGAAGATCGGCCACCCCCCGCTCCCCGCCCGTGACCGCGCCCCCCCACCAGGCGAGCCCCAGGCCCACGAGGATGGCGATGGCCGAGCCGTGGATCCGGCCACCCGTCAGCCGGGCCGAGACCAGATACGAGAGCCAGATCACGAGGCCCACGAAGGCGAATGCGGTGACGAGCCCGTTCCGCTCCAGGACCGCGGCCAACATGTCCAGCGCCGGCACGCCTCAGCGCTCCTCGGGCGAGGGAGGTCCGGTGGTGGGCCCGTCGTCGGGCGGGCGGGCGCCGACGCGGCTCAGGACGGGCACCAGGAACAGCCCTGCCGCCACGGCCAGGGCCCCGGCGAGGAAGGCCGCCAGTCCCCCGTCCAGGGCCGCCACCACGTTCTGGCGGGCCGCCATGGCCACCACGATGGGGATGTAGATCCCGCTCCAGAACAGGATCCCCTCCCGGGTGGCGGGGAGGAACGGTCGGCGGCGCTCCAAGCGGTTCCCCAGCAGGATCAGCAGCAGCATGGCGATGCCCACCCCGCCCACGTTCGCCTCGACCCCGATCAGGACGCCCAGCGCGTCCCCCACGAAGAGGCCGGCCAGGAGGCAGACCGCCAGGAGCGCGACGCCGTAGATGACCATGGCCCGGCCCCCTCAGCCGCCGGCGGTGGTGGCGTCCTCGACGTCGTCGAAGTGCTCCCGGAAGAAGTCGAACATACGCCGCCAGTGGTCGTGGAAGTCCTCGGCGGAGGAGGCCCGGCCGGCCCCGTGACCGCCCTTCATGTAGTTGACCCAGACGACCTCCTTACCGAGGCGCCGGAGGGCGTAGTACATCTCCCGCTGGTTGGTGGCGGGCACGTTCCAGTCCCCCTCGCCGGAGAGGAGGAGGAGGGGCGTGTCGATCCGGTCGGCGAACATCACCGCCGAGGTGGCGATGTACTTGTGGGGCTGCTCCCAGAGTGTGGCCCCGATGCGGTCCTGTCCCACCTCGGCGGCGTCGTAGTTCCGGGTGGTGATCCGAGGACTGTCCCCCAGGAACGAGATGATGTTCACCTTCCCCGAGACGTTCGCCGCGGCGGCGAACCGGTCGGTCTGGGTGACGAGGAGGTTCACGGC
>DATHRY010000138.1:0-5149 GCA_035464715.1 Longimicrobiales bacterium | reverse complement strand
GAGGGGAGCCCCGAGGGGTTGGCGGCGCTGGCACGGCAGGAGGCCTACTTCGCCGGGGCGGCGGCGTCCGGAGCTCCGGTGGACTTCCTCCCCCGCGGCGGATGTCCGGGCCCGGAGGTGGTGGAGCTACCGGGGGTGAGGCTGGTCATGGTGGATACCCAGTGGTTTCTCCACGACCACCGGCGCGGATGCCCGGCGTGGGCGCCGGAGGCGGTGGCCGAGGCCATCACCGGAGCTCTGGACGGGGCCGGGGACCGTGACGTGGTCCTCCTCACTCACCACCCGCTGCGCACCTACGGCCCCCACGGGGGCCACTTCGGCCTCCGGAGCCACCTCTTTCCCCTGACGCACTTCCTTTCCTGGGGGTATCTCCCCCTGCCCGTGCTGGGAAGCTTCTACGTGGCGGTGCGGCGGGACGGCATCACGGACCAGGACCTGTCGGGAGCGGAGAACGAGACCATGCGGGCCCTCCTGGAGGAGGCCATGGGGGCCGCGGATCGCCCCCCGCTCCTCCACGCCGCCGGACACGAGCACAGCCTGCAGGTGATCCCCGGGGAGCCCGGGGGTCCGGGCCTTTACCTGGTGAGCGGTGCCGGGAGCAAGTCCACGCCGGTGGACAGGGACGAGGGCGCCCTGGTGGCAGCCTCGGTTCCGGGGTACATGAAGGCCGAGTTCACGCCGGCCGGGGCCAGGGTGAGCGTGGTTCCGGCCCGAGAGGAGGGCAATGCCCGGGGCGTGGGTTGGTGCGGGGTGGTGGACCGGGAGAGCCGGGAGGTCGCCGCCTGCCGGTGACCGGCGGCGCAGTCCGCCCCCCCCTCAGCTCACCGGCCGCGCCCCCGCCCCCTTCACCCACCGCTCGTACCACTCCAGATAGCGCTGGTGGCGGTCCCGGCGGTACGACACGGGCCCGATCCCGTGGGGCTGGCCGGGATAGACCACCAGCTCCGTCGGGATGCCGCGCCGGCGCAGGGCCTGGTAGAGCTGCTCCGAGTTCTGGATCGGCACGTTCCAGTCCTTCTCCCCGCCCATGACCAGGGTCGGCGTCTCGACCTGGTCCACGTCGTTGAAGGGGGAGAGCTCCTCCCACAGATCCCGGTTCTCCCAGGGCAGCCCCCACTCCCGCTCGTTTCCGAGCTGGTAGTGGTCGTGGCCGAAGTTGGCGACGAGGAGCGCCATGCTGGCCCCGGTCACCGCGCCCTTGAAGACCTGTGGCCGCTTGGTGATGAGGTAGTTCGTGAGGATGCCGCCGTAGGACCAGCCACCGACGCCCAGGCGATCGGGATCCGCGACCCCCGCCTCCACCGCCTCGTCCACCACGGCCAGCACGTCGTCCACGTCGGGCACGCCCCACTTCTGCCACAGCTCCATGCCGAAGGCGTTGCCGTAGCCGCTGGAGCCCCGGGGGTTGCTCATGAGCACGGCGTAGCCGTTCGACGCATAGAAGTGCGGGTCGAAGCTGAAGCCGACGCCATACATGCCGTTGGGCCCGCCGTGGATCATGAGGAGGGTGGGGAGGCGGGTCTCGCCGTCCCAGTCCGCCGGGGTGTAGATCCACCCCTCGATCTCGGCGCCGCCCGACGAGGAGACGTGGACGTTGCGGACGCTCGCCAGCTCCCACGACGCCACCAGCGAGTCGTTGACGCTGGTGAGCTTCCGCAGGCGCGCCAGCTCCGCCCCGCCGCTCCGGGCGCCCTCCACCAGTGCCATCCGGTCGGACGTCGGCGACGCCACCGGCGCCTCGGTCAGGAAGACCTCGCCCGGGAGGTGGAAGCGTGAGATGACCGTGGCCACCCGCCGGTCCGGCCCCACGTGGAACCCCGAGGCGTCGATCTCCCCGCCCACCAGCCGCGTGACGGCGCCGTTCTCCACCTCCACCAGCGCCACGTGTGACTCCCCTTCGTCCTGCAGGGACACCACGATGCCGCGGCCGTCCGTGGTCCAGACCGGATCCCCCACGTTCCGGTCCAGCTCCGTGGTCAGGACCCGGCGGCCCGCGGCCTCGCCTCCCTCCACAGGGATCACGGCCAGGTGGCGGGTGGCGAAGGCGCCGAAGCGGGGCTCGTCCACGCCGGTGGTGTAGGCGATCCAGCGGCCGTCGGGGGAGAAGGCGGGAGAGCCGTCTCCGCTGGCGTAGGTGGTGAGCTGCCGGGGCTCGGTGACCGGCTCCTCGGCGTCGGCCGACACGATCCACAGGTTCGTGTCCGAGTTCGCATCGGGATCCTCGGTGCGGTTGCTGGAGAAGGCGATCCAGCGACCGTCGGGCGACCAGGCGGGCGAGCTTTCGTCGTAGTCGCCGTCCGTGATCTGCCGGAGCTCCTTCGTCGCCACGTCGAAGACGTAGAGGTGGGTCCTCCGGGTGTCCGTCAGGTAGCCCACCCGGTCCCGCTTGATCTGAAGGCGGTCCACCACCCAGGGCTCCGGGCGCTCCGAGGTCCAGGTGGAATCCTCCTCCTCCTCGTCCCTGATGGTGAGGAGGAGCCGGGAGCCGTCCGGGGACCATTCGTAGCCCTGAACGCCCTGCTTCACCTCGGTGAGGGCCCGGGCCTCGCCGCCCCGGCGGTCCAGGGCCCAGACCTGCGTCTCGGCGTCCTCACCGATGGAGGCCGTGAAGGTCAGCCACCGTCCGTCGGGGCTCCACGCCGGCGACCCGACCGACGTCTCCTCCCGGGTCATGGGCAGGGGATCACCCCCCTCCGCGGGGACCATCCACAGGCGGGTCGAGCGCTCCTCCTCCTCCGCGTCGGTGGTGGCGACCGTGTAGGCCACCCACGCGCCGTCGGGGCTGATCCGGGGAGAGCCCACCGACTTCACCAGGAAGGCGTCGTCGGCCTCCAGGGCCCGCCCCTGCTGGGCCGGCTGCGGGGACTGGGCGGTGGTAGGCGTCCCGGGTGCGAGAGCGAGGACCAGGAGGACGGTGGCCGGGACAGGGCGGGGGTGGCGGAGTCGTATCATGACGCGTAACGGCACGGGGTGCGGGAAACCAAGGGGGATCCGGTCTGGCGCGGCTGCGGCCGCCGGACCGTCCGGACGATGGCTGCCGGCCCTGGGGTCGGCAAGGCGTTTGTTCGCGGTCGGATTCCGGCCTCGCGCGGCAACTGGTGTCAGAGAGATAGTAGTGTCCACCTGACACCAGAGGCGTCCATGTCCGAGTCCCAGCCCCTTCATCCTCTCGAGTTCCGCATCCTCCTCGTGCTCCTGGAGAGCGGCCCCAGCCACGGCTACCCGATCGTGAAGGCGATCGAGGCGCGGGAAGCCGGCCGCATGCGGATCTATCCGGCCAACCTCTATCGGCGGATCCGGGAGCTCCTGTCCCGGGGGTGGATCCGGGAGGTCCCGGCGCCCGAGGGCGAGGCCGTGGATCCCCGTCGGAGCTACGTGGAGATCACCTCGGCGGGTCGGGAGGTGGCCCGGGCCGAAGCGGCGCGGTTGCAGGAGCTCCTCCGGGACGCCCGCAGCGTCGATCTGGTGGGGCCGGTATGAAGATCTGGCTCGGCCTGTACCGAGCCCTGGTGGCGCTCCTGCCGCCGGACATCCGCCGCTGGTACGGGGCGGACATGATGGCGGACCTGGAGGCTCGGCTGTCGGGGACGCGGGGACTGGGCCGGGCGAGCCGCGTGGGGTAGGCGCGTCGGCAGGGGGGATCACCCGGTGAGTGGCTGGCGTCACCGCGGCGGGGTCCGGCATACTGCGGGTCCCCCCGGGCGCCCCGACGTCCCACGGTCCCCTTCCATGCACCCGCCATGCCCCTGCGCGTCCGCGACCTGACCCTGTGCCTCGCCCTCCTGCTGGGGGCCCCCTTGGCCGCCCAGACGCCGGACGTGCCGACGCTGGACGTCCAGACCCTGGACGGCCGGTTCCTGGGCGCCGCCGTCGACTCCCTGGTCCGGGCCCACATGGCCGACGGCCGCGTGGCCGGCCTCACCGTGGCCGTGTCCCGGGGCGGCGACCTGCTCCACCTCGAGGGCTACGGTATGGCGGACGTGGAGCTGGACGCCCGGACGCCGCAGGACGCCGTGTATCAGGTGGGCTCGGTGACGAAGCAGTTCACCGCCGTCCTCGCCCTCCTGCTGGCGGAGGAAGGCGTCCTGGATCTGGACGCGGACATCACGACGTACGAGCCCCGCTTCCGCACCCGGGGCCGGCCCCTTCCGGTCCGCCGGTTGCTGGATCACACCTCGGGCATGAAGGGCTACACCGAGTCGGCGGTCTTCGGAGAGATCTTCACCCGTGACCTGCCGCCGGACACCCTCCTCCGCCTCATGGAGCGGGAGCCCTGGGACTTCCCGCCGGGGGAGGGGCTCATCTACAACAACACCGCCTACTTCCTCATGGGGCGCATCCTGGAGGAGGCCACGGGGTCCACGTATGCCGAGCTCCTCGAGGATCGACTCCTGGGGCCCCTGGGGATGGACCGCAGCCACTACTGCGACGTGTCCCGCATGGTGCCCGGGCGGACCGAAGGGTACCAGGTCACGCCCGAGGGCCTCGGCCGGGCTCCGTACATCAACCACCAGTGGCCCTACGCGGCAGGCTCGCTGTGCAGCACCGCGGCGGACCTCGTCCGGTGGAACCGGGCGCTGCACGGGGGAGAGGTGCTCAGCGACGCGTCCTACCGGCTCCTGGTGACGCCCGAGCCCCTGACCGACGGAAGCCCGGTCCTGTACGCGAAGGGGCTGGTTCACAGGAACGGCCCCCACGGCGAGGTGATCGAGCATGGGGGCGGGATCTTCGGGTTCTCCAGCGAGGTCCGCTACTTCCCCGACGACGGCCTCACTCTCGTGGTGCTCCAGAACACCGCCGGACCCCGGGGCGCCGCCGCCGTGGTGGACGGTCTGGAGGATCTCCTCCGGCCCGCGGTCCCCGCCCCCACCGAGGTGGCCTTCGACGGCGACGTCACCGCCCTGACGGGGCGCTACGTCGGACCCTCCCGGGGCACCGAGCTGGCCATGACCGTCACCCTGGAGGGGGGTGCGCTGCGGGCCGCGGCCAACGGCGGTGAGCCGGCGGAGCTGACCCACGTCGGCGACGGCGTCTTCGTCCGCGGGGAGAGCCGCGTGTGGTGGGTGGATGACCGTGGCCGGGTGGTGGGGCGGGACCAAGGTGTCGGTGCGCCCACCGGGATGCGGGTGCAGCAGACCTACGGCGTGTA
>DATHRY010000137.1:0-4178 GCA_035464715.1 Longimicrobiales bacterium | reverse complement strand
CGAAGCCCACGGCCAGGAGGCCGGCCCGCAGGAGCTCAGGCATCGCCGACCACCCGGTCCACGTGGAGGGCGCCGTAGAAGAAGGCCCGGTCCGACTCCAGCAAGGTGGCGGCGAGCTCGTCCTGGGGCGCGACCCGGTCGCGGCACGCGTCCGGACAGGCCCGGGGCACCATGAGGTTCCAGTACACCAGCCGGGCGCCGGGGCGGGCCTTGGCCACCAGGGCCCCGTAGGTCTCCCGGTGATGCTCGGGGCCCATGTACTCGAAGATGTCGGACAGGTTGAAGCCGTCGAAGCGGCCCGGGGCCTCCTCGGCGGGCCCCTGGTGCAGCGTCACCCGGTCGAGGCGGTCCCGGATCGCGGGACGGACCTCCGGGCGCAGGTACGGCGGGAGCGCGTCCGGCGTGTAGCCGCCGGTCATGATGCGCACCAGGTAGGGGTTGGTGTGGGTGGGGAGCCGGACCAGCCCTCTCAGGCTCCGACGGCGGATGACCTCGCCCACGGGCCCGTCCACGTGCCGGAAGAACTCGGGGTCCCGCCCCAGCCGCCCCATGACCCAGCGCCCGAAGAAGACGCGGAAGAGCAGGCGCCACCGCCGACTGTCCCACTGCTCGCGGTGGAACCGCTCCCGCTCCTCGGCCGAGCGGGGCTCGAAGAGGGCGGCCACCCGGCGCCGGGGATGGATCAGGGGGAGGATGCGGGTGCGGAAGACGTCGAAGTAGGCCTCGAACTTCCCTGCGTGGACCACGCCCCGCTCCACCGCCTCGGGCCGGCCATCCCAGAAGGCCCGGGCCTCCTCCGGAAGCTCCTCCCGAAGGCTCCTGTACCCGGCCGCACGGTCGCGTGAAGGCTCGACCCCGAGGAAGGCGAGGAGCGCGTCGTCGTCCAGGACCCGGAAGGCGGCGATCCGCAGGCTGAGGCAGGCCAGCTGCGCCGCGCTCAGATCCACCGCCACCACCTCCCGGGGATCCAGCGTGAGGAGGGAGAGCGCGTTGTCCCCGGCCGAGGCCACGGAGAGCAGGCGTCCGCCCTCGGCCGCGGGGGCGAGGGCCCGGCACAGGACGTCCGCGTCCTCCCACACGCTCCCGTAGCGGATGTGGCCGAAGGACGCCCGGTCCTGAATCCGGCGCTCGTCGGTGGCACCCCGCCCGGTCCCCATCAGCCCTCTCCCCTCTCCGGGCCCGGCGACGACGGCGAGGGCGCACGGGGGCGGCCCAGCTCGGCGTGGGCCCGGGCGAACTCTCCGCTGCAGATGGCACCGGCGATGGAGATCTCCCCCGCCAGGGCCAGGGCCGCGGTGATCTCGGCCAGCCGCGGGGCCCCGCCGTCCCCGGCGCAGCCGAGGATGCGGAGACACTCCGCCGCAGTGCCCAGGCGCGTGCCGCCCCCCACGCTCCCCACCAGCAGGCTCGGCAGGGTGAGTCCGGCGTAGAGATCGCCGTCTGCGGTGACCTCCATGCGGAGCATCGCCACCGCCGACTCGCTCACGCAGGCCACGTCCTGGCCGCAGGCGATGAAGAGGGCGGTGATGGCGTTGGCCACGTGCCCGCTGAAGCCGATCGAGCCGGTCTGGGCCGCGCCCACGAAGCTCATGCGCCAGTAGTCGGCCATGCGCTCCGGGGTGGTCCGGAGACGGGTCTCGACGATCCCCCGGGGGATGGTGACCTCGGCCGTGGCGTGCCGTCCCCGCGTCTCGAAGAAGGAGAGGCTCGTGGCCTTCTTGTCCCCCGACATGTTGGACTCGATGACCCAGTACTCCGGCTCCACCGGCGTGTGGGTCAGGAGGTACCGGCAGATCCCCGCCGCGCACAGGGTGACCATGTTCTGGCCCGCGGCGTCCCCGGTGTGGAAGTCCAGGATCAGGTAGACGACGTTCGCCTGGAACTGGATCCGCAGGTCCAGGAGCTCGCCGTGGCGGGTGGTCTCGGACGCCACCTCCTTGAGACGGTCGAACTGGGTGGCGGCCCAGGCGGCGAACTGGATGGCCTCGGACAGCGTTCGGAACTTGAAGCCCGGCGCCCGCTGGACGTGCTCGATGGTGGTGATGGCCGACGCGCCCCCGGCCAGGGTCACGATCCGGCTGCCCCGGGAATAGGAGGCCACCAGGGCACCCTCGGTCGTGGCCAACGGCACGTAGACGTCGCCCTTGGCGTGGAGGCCGTTCACCCGGAGCGGTCCCGCCAGCCCCACGGGGATCCGGGCCGTGCCCAGGAAGTTCTCGATGCTCCCGGCGAGCTCCTCCGGCGGCAGGGACCCCGCGGTCCCGCCCAGGTGGGGGAGGGGGCCCACGCGCTCCTCGAGGAAGGCCAGGCGCTCCGCGGCCGCGGCCCCGCTGGACTCCCCGGGCCTGGGCACGGCGTCCGGAGGCGCCCGCTCCGCCGGGGAGACCGGCGCGAGGATGGAGGTCAGCTTTCCGACCGCGTCGTCCCCGGCGAGCCTCCGGGCGATCTCGATGGCGCGCTGGTACGGGATGGGCATGGGAGGGCTCCTAGGGGGTGGAGGGCGCGGGCGCTTCGATGCGGAGGGGGACCCCACCCTTCGGCCGAAGCGTGAGGCGGGGCTCGAACGCGGGCATGGCGCCGGAAGCGGGCGGGCGGAGTGCGACGCGGCGGAGGATGGTCGCCAGGAGCACCTGGGCCTCCCCCGTGGCGAAGGCACCGCCGGGGCACATCCGGCGGCCCACACCGAAGGGCAGCCAGGCGTCCCGGGGCCAGCTGTCGTCCTCGAACCGCTCGGGGCGGAAGCGGTCGGGGTCGGGCCACAGCTCCGGATCCCGATGGATGAGCCAGGGGGAGACGATCACCACCGACCCCGCCGGAACCGGGAAGCCGCCCAGCCGATCGTCCCGGGCGGCCCGGCGCGACACCCGCCAGACCGGCGGGAAGAGCCGGAGCGACTCCTGGAACACCCGGCGGGCCAGGGGAAGCCGGTCGAGGTCCGCCAGCGCCACGGACTTTGCGCCCAGGGCGTCCCGGGCCTCCTCCACCACCTCCCGCTGGACGTCCGGATGGTCGGCCAGGAGCCGGAGGCACCAGGCGAGGCCCGCGGCGGTGGTCTCGTGGCCGGCCACGAACATGGTCATCACCTCGTCCCGGATGTCCCGATCGGTGAGTTCGACGTCGGGATCCTCCGCCGCGGCCTCGAGGAGGCGCCCCACCAGGTCGTCCCCGGGCCGTCCCCGGCGAAGCTCCTCGCGCCTGCGGGCGACCACCTCGCCGATCCCGGCCTCGAGGGTCTCCAGGGCGGCCTCGAAGCGGCGCTCCCCCGGATCGAAGCGGGTGCGCAGTCCGCCCGCCAGGGGGGCCAGCGCCCGGACCCCGGGGATCATGCCCAGGGCCCGGATGGGAGACTCGGAGAGGGCCTGCAGGTGGTCGAACACGGCGACCAGTGCGGCGCACAGCTCGTCTTCACGTTGACGCAGGTCCGAGCCCAGGAAGGCGCGGGCGGCGATGCGGAGGGCCATGCGGGTGGTGCTCCCGTACAGATCGACCTCCGTCCCGACCGACGTCTCCAGGTCGGCGGCCTCCTCCTCCGCCACCCCCGCCATGATCTCCACGAAGCGGGCCATGCGGTCCCGGTGGAGGGAGGGCTGGACGAGGCGCCGGTGGCTCCGCCAGTGGTCCCCGTCGCTGGTGACGAGGCCCTGTCCCAGCAGCCGGCCCCAGATCGCGTAGCCCGGCCCCTTGGGGTAGTTCTGCTGGTGCTCCACCAGGACGTGGCGGGCCGCCTCCGGCGAGGAGACCAGGAAGTGGCTCGTCCCGCCCACCCGGATCTCCACCACGGGCCCGTACTCGGCCGCCAGCTCCACCATGACCTGGAAGGGGTCCCGGGACCGGCGCCGGATGACGCCGAGGACGGAGAGCCCCCGGGGGCCCGGGGCCCGCGGCCCGGCGCCGGGGACGCCCCCACCGCGCGGCGCGGCGCTCATGGGGCCTCCACCGGCCGGCCCAGCACGGCGTAGCGGTGCCGCCAGGTGCCGACGCCGGGCATGAGGTGCCTCCGGCTGAGGAACTCGCTGGTGTTCCCGGTCCGGACCAGCGCCGAGATCATCTCGTGGACGCCGGCGGGCTCCGCCGCCGCGAGCAGGTGGTGGATCAGGGCCGTGGAGAGGTGCCGTCCCCGGTGCTCCGGGGAGACGGCGATGCTCTTCACCACGGCCGCGCCCCCGTCCCGGAAGGCG
>DATHRY010000136.1:0-13477 GCA_035464715.1 Longimicrobiales bacterium | reverse complement strand
GGAGCGCCGGACTGGTTCCCGTCGGGCTGCAGCTGTACGTGCACGAGGAGGTCGCCGGAGAGCTGGATGCGATGGATCTCCCCGGGGGTGTCGAAACCGCCGGGCCCCGTTCGTAGGTAGGGTGAGGGGCGGCACGGGGCCGCTCCGAGAACCCACCCAGGAGGCCCAAATGCAGTACATGCTTCTCATCTACGAAGACGAGTCCAACCCGCCCCCGGACGAGGCGGAGATGGGCAGGTGGTTCGGCGTGACCGATGAGATGCGGGCGGCGGGAGTGCTCGTGGCGGGAGACGCCCTCCACCCCACGGAGGCGGCGACTACCGTCCGGGTGAAGGGGGGCGAGACCGTGGCCACGGACGGACCCTTCGCCGAGACCCGTGAGCAGTTCGGCGGCTACTACGTGATCGACGTGCCGGACCTGGACGCCGCCATCGCGTGGGCCGCCAAGATGCCCAACGCACACAAAGGCTCCATCGAAGTCCGGCCCGTGATGGTGTTCGACCAGGGTTGATGGAGGAGTCGCCGCAGGGCCGCGGGACCGGGGCCGCCGCCGAGGCGGTCGAGCGGGTGTACCGGGACGAGCGGACCGCCATCGTGGCGGGGCTGATCAGGCTCTGCGGCGACTTCTCCCTGGCCGAGGACGTGGTCCAGGATGCCTTCTCCAGGGCCCTGGAGGCCTGGGGCGCGGACGGCGTCCCCGCGAACCCCGCCGGCTGGGTGGCCACCACCGCTCGGCGGCGGGCCATCGACCAGGTGCGGCGGGCCCGGCGGTACGGGGAGAAGAAGGCGGTCCTGGAGCGGTTGGAGGCCGGCGAGGTCCGGCAGGCCGCGGTGACGCTCCCGGGCGAGGACGGCCCTCAGGATGATCGCCTCCGGCTCCTCTTCACCTGCTGCCACCCGGCGCTCGCCACCGAGGCCCAGGTGGCCCTCACGCTGCGGGTGGTCGCGGCCCTCAGCACCCGTGAGATCGCCCGGGCCTTCACCGTTCCGGACACCACCATGGGGCAGCGACTGGTGCGTGCCAAGCGGAAGATCCGGGACGCCGGCATCCCGTTCCGGGTGCCCCACGGCCCCGCGTTGGAGGCCCGGCTCGCAGCGGTGCTCCGGGTCGTCTACCTGATCTTCAACGAGGGGTACGCCTCCACCGAGGCCGACGAGCTGATCCGCCCCGAGCTGTGCCGGGAGGCCATCCGGCTCGGCCGGCTCCTGGTGGAGCTTCTTCCGGGCGAGCCGGAGGTCAGGGGCCTGCTGGCCCTGATGCTCCTCCACGACGCCCGGCGGGAGGCCCGGATCCGGGAGGGCCGCCTGGTGCTTCTGGAGGACCAGGACCGGGCTTCCTGGGACCGGGAGGCCATCACCGAGGGCTGCGCCCTGGTGGAGGGGGCCTTCCGGGAGGGCCGTGTGGGGGCCTATCAGCTCCAGGCCGCGGTCGCGGCGCTCCACTGCACCGCCGCCACCCCGGCCGAGACGGACTGGAGACAGATCGCCGGGCTCTACGGGGTCCTGGAGCGGATCCATCCAACACCGGTGGTGCGGCTGAACCGGGCGGCCGCGGTGGCCATGGCCGCCGGCTCCGAGGAGGGCCTGGCCCTGCTGGACCGGATCAGAGACGAGCCGGCGATGGAGCGGTACCACCTGTACCACGCCGCCCGGGCCGATCTCCTCAGGCGGATCGGGCGGATCGAGGAGGCTCGGGACGCCTACGCGTCGGCCCTCGGCACGTGCGGCAGCCCGGTGGAACGCGCGTTCCTGGAGGAGCGGTTGGCGGAGCTGACGTAGCCGACGAATCGCTGGCGTGGGCCCCGCGACCCCCACAGGTTGTCCGCGATGCCCGATCCCTCCCCGCCCTCCCCCCTGGCCGCGGCCCTCGCCGACCGGTACCGCCTCGTGCGTCCGCTCGGGGAGGGTGGGATGGCCACCGTGTACCTGGCGCACGATCTCCGGCACGATCGCGAGGTGGCCATCAAGGTCCTGAAGCCGGAGCTGGCCGCGGTGGTGGGAGGAGACCGATTCCTGGCGGAGATCCGGACCACCGCGAACCTCCAGCATCCCCACATCCTGCCCCTCTTCGACAGCGGGGAGGTGGAGGGCTTCCTCTACTTCGTGATGCCCCACGTGCGAGGGGAGACCCTCCGGGCGCGCATGGAGCGGGAGAGGGAGCTCCCGGTGGAGGAGGCGGTCGCGATCGCCGAGAAGGTGGCGGGGGCCCTCGACTACGCGCACCGCGAGGGGGTGATCCACCGGGACATCAAGCCAGAGAACCTCCTCATCCAGGACGGGGAGCCCCTGGTGGCGGACTTCGGCATCGCACGGGCACTGCAGCATGCCGGAGGCGCGCGTCTCACGGAGACGGGCCTGTCCCTGGGCACGCCCGAGTACATGGCTCCGGAGCAGGCCAGCGGAGACCGGGAGCCGGACGCCCGGTCCGACGTGTACGGCCTGGGCTGCGTCGTCTACGAGATGCTGGCCGGGCGCCCGCCTCACGCGGGGAGCTCCGTCCAGCAGGTGCTGGCCAGGGTCCTGACGGAGGACCCGCCGCGCCTGACCGGCGAACGGAAACAGGTTCCGACGAACGTCGCGGCCGCGGTGGGCACGGCCCTTCAACGGGTCCCGGCCGACCGGTTCTCGTCGGCCCGGGAGTTCGCCGATGCCCTCCGCGATCCGGGCTTCCGGGGATTGGCCCGGGAGTGGGAGGAGGCGAGGGGCCGGCGGCTCGGGGTGGCGGTGACGGGGTTGGTCGCGGCGGTGGCCATTGCGGTCGGGTTCCTGGGCGGCAGGCTTGCTTCGAACCGGACCGGTGCCGAGCCGCTACCCACGTTCCGACAGTTCACCAATACCGGCACCGTGGGCTGTGCCGCCATCTCTCCGGACGGCACCCAGGTGGCCATGATCCAGGGGAGCTACACGGCGGAAACGGAGTGCGGAGGGGCCCTGGTCGTCCGTGCCCTTCCAGCGGGCGCCCCGTTGGTGCTCATGGACAGCGTCAGCTTCGGGATGGACCTCGGCTGGAGCCCCGATGGGACAGCGCTTCTGCTTCGGGGCGACCCGGAGGGTCGGGAGCCCGGCCTGTATGTGGTGCCGGTCGGCGGGGGCGCACCCCGGCGGATCGATGTCGGTCGCGGCTTCGCCACCTTCAAGACCGCGGACTCCGTGGTGGTGTTCTGGGGCGAGGTCATGGAGGTGAGGGATCCCCGGAGCGGGACCGTCCTGTCGTCCGACAGTCTGGCCCGGTCGGTGATCACCGCGGACTGGTCCGAAGAGGCGGGTGCGTGGTTGGCCTCGTACTACGCCCCGGGGCGCGCGTACGGTGTCGCCGGGGTGCTGGCACTTCTGGACGAGGACTTCCAGCCCACCGACAGCCTCCCCGGCTTTCCGTTGGACGTGATCTGGGCAGGGAGCGACCGCGCGTTGTTCCTCGAGGCCGGTCCGCACGAGCTGTCGATGCAGTCCGTCCGTGAGATCGACGTCCGAGATGGCCGGTTCGTGGGAGTGCCGAGGGTCCTTCGGGACGAGATCCTGTCGCTGGGCGGATCCGCATCGGTGGACGGCCGGCGGTGGGTGATCGTCTTTCCACAGACGGTGGACGAGGTGGTGGCAGTGGATCTCACCGGCGACGTGGGGAGCCCCGTTCGTGGCGTCTCGCGCTCGGTGGGGAGCTACGTGACCTCGCCGTCCATCGCACCGGACGGACGGCGGCTCGCCTTCTTCCGGAACGATCTGCTGGGTCCCAACCCCTATGTCGTCGACCTGGAGACCGGGACGGAGACGCCGCTGGGCTCAAGGGAAGGTCGGCTCCGGGATCGGATGCTCTGGACCCTCGACGGGGAGCGCCTCATTCTCGGAGGGCACGCCGAGGAGACTTTGGCCGTCTTCGATCTGGCGGCTGGCACGGAGCGGGAGATTGCAGGGACCGGGGGGTGCCAGCTGGGGAGCGTCGCCGGAGGGGGGCTCGTGTTCGTGGAGGGGTCATGCTGGGCCTGGGGTGGCCGGGACCGGTTGCGGATCCTCGACCTCGAGACGGGCGAGATCCGTAATCTCCCGGCCCATCCGGGCGCGCTCCGGTCCGTGCTCGTGCGCCCGGACCGGGTGTGGGCGACCGTGCTGCCGACGCCCGGCGGTGAGAGCCGGCTGACGTCGTTGGATCTCGACGGTGGGGAGTGGAGGGACCACGGGGTCTTCCCCGGTGCGCGGACCCAACATCAGCTGCTGGAGGTGGACCGGATGGGGTACCTCTACTGGATGGAGTCCGCGGCGGCCACCCGGATCCTCCGCATTCGTCCGGGATTCGACGAGCCGGAGCTTCTTCGGGAGCTGGACTTCCAATGCGGCCTGGAGTATGCCGACGTCACGGCCGACCTCTCGAGCCTGGTCTGCAACTCCAGCACCGAGAATCCCGACGTATGGATCGTGGAGAGGGGATCGGAGGATTCGGGATGAACGAGCAACCGCCGCCCCTCGCCGCCACGCTCGCCGATCGATACCGGATCGATGGGGAGCTCGGTGCCGGGGGGATGGCCACCGTGTATCTGGCGCACGATCTCCGACACGACCGCCGGGTGGCGCTCAAGGTGCTTCGGCCGGAGCTCGCCGCGGTGGTGGGCGCCGAGCGTTTTCTGGCGGAGATCCGGACCACGGCAAACCTACAGCATCCCCACATCCTCCCCCTCTTCGACAGCGGGGAGGACGGGGGACTGGTGTGGTACACCATGCCGCACGTGGAGGGCGAGTCCCTCCGGGACCGCCTGGACCGGGAGAAGCAGCTCCCGGTGGAGCAGGCGGTCGCCATCGCCGGGAAGGTGGCCGGGGCGCTGCAGGCGGCCCACGACCGGGGGATCGTCCACCGCGACGTCAAGCCCGCGAACATCCTGTTGGACACCCGCGGGGAGCCCCTGGTGTCGGACTTCGGGATCGCCCTGGCGGTGCAGGAGGCGGGGGGTGGACGGCTCACGGAGACGGGGCTGAGCCTGGGGACGCCCCACTACATGAGCCCGGAACAGGCCACGGCCGACCGGGACGTGGACCCCCGGTCGGACGTCTACTCCCTGGCCTGCGTCCTCTACGAGATGCTCGCCGGGGAGCCTCCCTTCTCCGGTTCGACGGCCCAGGCCGTGCTGGCCCGCATCCTCACGGAGGAGCCCCGGCTGCTCACCAACGTGCGGAAGGCGGTGCCCGCGAACGTGGAGGCCGCGGTTCGGAAGGGGCTGGAGAAGCTGCCGGCGGATCGCTTCCCCGACGCCGAGTCCTTCGCCGGGGCGCTGGCGGACCCGTCGTTCGTGCACGTCACCGGAGGGACCTCGGGTGCACGCGCGCGGACCGGCGCGACCGGCGGAGCCGGCGGTACGGCCGTTCGGCGCCGCCTCCACGCGGCGCTGACCCTGGCGTTGGCGCTGGCGGCGGTGGTGCTCTGGGTCACCCGGCCCACGGCTCGGCCGGCGGGCGATCCGGCTCCACCGCTCTCCTTCGTGGTCGCGGAGCTGAGCGGCGGCGGCGGATTCGGCCAGGCGGAGATGGGGTCGGACGGGACCCTCGCCTGGACCGAGAACGGACGGATCTATGTGCGGCTTCCCGGTGCGTTGGAGGGGCAGCCGATCCTGGATGCGGAGACCGTGGTCCGGGCAATGGCCCTGGCGCCGGACGGAGGGCGGGTCGCGTGGCTGGGTCGGGACGGCCGTCCGTGGACGACGGTGCTCGAGACGGGGGTGAGCACGCCGATCTGGGAGCCCGAGGTGGAAGGCGTCGCCTCGTCGGTCCGGTGGACGGAGAGCGAACGGGTCACGATTGTCGCGGTCCTCCCCGAAGGAGGTGGACAACGTGTGGTCCAGGTGCCCCCACGGGGAGGGGTGGTGGACGAAGTCTGGCGCGTGGAGTTCTCCGGCGGCCGCATCTCGAGCGCGGCGGTGCTGCCGGACGAGGGTGGACTGCTGTTGAATCTCGTGGAGGTGGAGCCCTTCGTGCCGAGCATCGTCGTCCTCGACCCGGCGTCCGGAGACACGACGCTCGTCGCGGCGTATGCCGGCTCACCGGTCTGGTCCCCCACGGGCCACATCGTCTACGCCGCCGCGGACGGGCGGATCTGGGCGGTTCCCTGGGACCTGGATCGCCGCCGGGCCGCGGCGCCGGCGATCGTCGTGGGCAGCGATGCGGCGACGGCCCCTCGGGTTGCCCTGGGAGCCGGCGGCACGATGGTCTACGTGAGAGGACTGGCCCTCGGTGTCGCGGGGATCACCGAGAGGATCGGAAGCGGCGGGGACGGAGGGACCCGGTATCACTTCAATCTCGTGGCGCCGTCGGGGGCGGCCGACGGGCTCGGCCTGGAACCGTCGAATGCGATGGACGCCGAGCTCTCCCCCGACGGCCGCCTGCTGGCGTACAGGCGGGACGACGGGGTCCGGATCTTCGACCGGGATCGGGGCACGGATCGTCTCCTGGCGAGGGGGGAGGGGGTGGCGTGGTCCCCCGCCGGCGATTCCGTCGCCTACTGGGACGAGGAGGGTCGGATCGCGATCCGCGCCGCGGACGGCACCGGAGCTCCCCGCGTCCTGAGGCAGGCGCCGGACTCCGCTTACCCCAGCCAGTGGCTCCCGGGGGGAGATCTCCTCGTGTGGGATGGGAACGGTGCCGGTGCGGGAGACGTCTGGCGGGTGGACCTCATGGACGCGGACCCCCCGGAGTTGATCCTCGGAGGCCGATGGCGGGAGGTCGATGCGAGGGTGTCCCCCGACGGGCGGTGGCTCAGCTACATCAGCGACAGGGAGGGGGATGCCGCGGTGTACCGCCGGTCATGGCCGGACCTGATGAACGAGGTCCGCCTCTCCGCGGAGGGGGAGATGGCGCCGGCGTGGGGGCAGCCGATCTGGTCGCCGGATGCCCGCCGGCTGTACTACAGCGTCGAACCCCGGTCCGGCGGCGGCATCCGATGGGTCGATCTCGACGACGACGGACGTCCCCTGGAGGCGAGCCGGGGCACCTGGTTCGCCGGAGCGGCCACCCTCCGGCCCGAGGGAATGACGCCGGACGGAAGACTCCTGGTGACCAGCGAGGGGTGGGCCCTGTCGGATTACGGGGGGCGACGGGAGCAACTGATCGTCGTCACCGGGTGGACGAGCATGCTCCGGAACGGGACCCCCGAGGCGGGGTCAGGACCGTAAGCGGGAGCCCGACCGGCCCGGTCACAGGTGGAAGGCCGAATCGTGGTTGTCGGCCGGACCCACCGCTGGGCGGCGGGAGATCCCGTCCGGCCATTGCGCCCCCCTCCGCTCCGGTACACCGTTCGGGTCCCCCAGCCCGGACGGTTGGCGGGAGTCCCTCCCCCCACACGCGACGACGATGGACCTCCAGCTCACCGGCAAAGTCATCCAGATCCTCGAAGAGCAGTCCGGCGAGAGCCGGAACGGCCCCTGGCGCAAGCAGGAGTTCATCCTGGAGACGCCGGGCCAGTACCCGAAGCAGGTCTGCGTCGTCCAGTGGGGCGACAACATCGACCAGTTCGGGATCCAGGAGGGGGAGACCCTCACCGCCCACATCGACATCCAGAGCCGCGAGTACAACGGCCGGTGGTACACCGACGTGAAGGCCTGGAAGGTCGAGCGGCCCCAGCCGTCCGCCGGGGGGGCTCCGTCCGGCGGGCCGCCTCCGTTCGCCGACGAGCCCTGGCCCGACGAGGCGGAGGCGGACTCGAGCGGGGACGACGACCTCCCGTTCTGAGCGGGCACGTCCAGTCGGGGTAGCCCCCCGGTCGGGGGTGCCTGCATGTTGACCCCATGACCTCAGACGCAGAGGGCGCCCCGCCTTCCCCCGATCTCGTCGACGCGCTCGCGGATCGATATCGGATCCACGGACTCCTCGGCGAGGGGGCCACCGCAGAGGTGTATCTCGCCACGGACTTGAAGCACGACCGTCAGGTCGCTCTCAAGATCCTGCGGGCCGAGCTGGCCGCCCTGGTGGGGGCGGATCGCTTCCTGGCCGAGATCCGCACCACGGCCACCCTGCAGAACCCCCACATCCTCCCCCTCTTCGATTCCGGGGAGGCCGCGGGGCGCCCCTACTACGTGATGCCCTTCGTGGAGGGGGAGTCGTTGAGGGAACGGCTCGACCGGGAGGGTGCCCTGCCGGTGGCGGAGGCGCTGGAGATCCTGCGCGACGTGGCGACCGGGCTCGGCCACGCCCATGCACGGGGGTTCCTCCACCGGGACATCAAGCCCGCGAACATCCTGCTGAGCGAGGGCGAGGCCCTCGTCGCCGACTTCGGCGTGGCCCTGGCCCTCTCGGAGCTCGGGGCGGAGCGGCACACCGCCACGGGGCTGTCCGTCGGCACGCCCTGGTACATGAGCCCCGAGCAGATCGAGGCCGGGCGGCCGGTCGACGTCCGCAGCGACGTCTATGCCCTGGGATGCCTCGCCTTCGAGATGCTGACGGGATCCCCGCCCTTCGATTCTCCGACGCTGCAAGGCGTTCTGGCGAAGACCCTGACGGCGCGCCCGCCCCGGGTCTCGGACCTCCGCGCCGAGGTGCCGGACGGGGTCGCCCATGCCGTAGCTCGCGCGCTGGAGAAGGATCCGGACGACCGCTTTCCCTCGGTGGCCGGGTTCGCGGAGGCGTGCAGGGTTCCCGAGGCGGTGGCCGGGGCCGGAACGGGCCGCCGGGTCCCGCCCGCCCTGGTGGGGGTCGCGGCGATCGTCGTGGCCGTGGCGGGGTGGGTCGGATGGCGTACCGTCCAGACGTCGGGGGCACGGGGTTCCCTCCCCGAGATCGCCCGGTTGGTGGACGGGGGTCGATACGTGGAGGCCTACGAGCGGGCGATGGCAGCGGAGCGATGGATCCCGGGGGACTCCTCCCTCGCGGCGTTGCTGCGCGCGACCTCCGACGTATACCGGATCACGACCGACCCCCCCGGGGCCCGGGCGACGGTCCAGCGGTTCGCCCCCGAAGCCGTCGAAGGCGCACCGCCGGTGGACCTCGGCACGACGCCGCTCGAGCGGGTCCGGCTGCCGAGGGCGGACCACCGGCTCGTGCTGTCCCTCGCGGAGCACCACTCTGCCGAGACGATCCTGTCCACGGAGACCGTCCGTGAGCTCGCACCCCCGGGGATGCCGGCGGTCCCCATCGCGCTTCCGCTCACGCCCGCGTCGGACGTTCCGGAGGGGATGATCCCTGTGCCCGGCGGCGAGTATCCGCTGTCGAGCCCCGACGCCCCCACGACGCTGTCCGCGTCCCTGGAGCCCTTCTTCATCGATCGTACCGAGGTGCCGAACGAGGCGTACCAGAGGTTCGTGACTGACGGGGGCTACGACGACGACCGTTGGTGGGGCGACGTCCCGGACGAGGTCCGGTCCGGATTCGTGGATCGCACGGGCCTCCGGGGCCCGAGGGGCTGGTCCCGCGGCCGCTTTCCCGAGGGTTCGGCCCGGCTCCCCGTTGTCGGGGTCAGCTGGTGGGAGGCGCAGGCGTTCTGCGGCTGGGCCGGGGGCCGGCTACCCACCGTCTTCGAGTGGGAGAAGACCGCCCGGGCCGGGGTCACGGCGCGCCTCGGGGTGGCGATGCCCTGGGGCATCCAGTCCACTACGGGGAGCGGGGTCCGGCGGGCGAACTTCAACAGCGAAGGTCCGGTGGTGGTGGACGCCTTCCCCTTCGGCATCAGCCTGTTCGGGGCCTACGGCATGGCGGGGAACGTCTCCGAGTGGACGCTGAACCGGTACGGCGACGGGTATGCCGTGACCGGCGGGTCCTGGCAGGGGCCGTCGTACCTGTACACCGAGTATGCATCGGAGTCCGCGGACTTCACCTCGCCGGGTCTGGGCTTCCGCTGCGCCCGCTCGACGGGGACGGGTGACCAGGGCGGATTCCCCATCGACCTGGACGTCCGTCCCCCGGACTATCGCCCCGTGGACCGGGCGACCTTCGAGAGCCTCCTCGAGTTCTACCGTTACGATCCGGTGCCGCCTCGTCCCCGCCTGACCGAGGTCGAAGAGACGGACAGTTGGGTGCGGGAGCGGATCTGGATCGACGGTGTGTCGGGCGACTCGGTACTGCTCTACCTCTGGACGCCGCGCTCGGCGGAGCCTCCCTACCAGACCATGGTCTTCGTTCCCGGCTCGAGCGTGTTCTTCTCCGAGACCCTCCCCGAAGATGCCGAATGGACCATCGGACCCGCGATCCAGGCGGGCCGGGCGGCGCTGGCCGTGGTGATGCAGGGGATGCTGGAACGGCCCTTCCCTCCGGGGGCTGGAACGGCGCCCCCCCCGTCCGTGGGCTTCCGGGATCTCATGGTCCGGCACGCCACCGAGCTGCGCCTGGGGATCGACTATGTCGTGGACCGACCCGACGTCGATCCGGAGGGCCTCGCCTATGTCGCCACCAGTTGGGGGGCCGGCTCCAGGCTCGCCTTCGCGCGAGTGGACGACCGCTACAAGGCCGTGGTCCTGATCGGGGCCGGGATCGACGAACGGGTGAAACCGACCCTGCCGGAGGCCGACAACGTCAACTTCGCCCCGTATCTGGACGTCCCCACCCTGATGATCAACGGAACGAACGACGAGGAGCACCCCTGGCTGTCCCGGGCCGAGCCCCTGTGGGACCTGCTGTCGGATCCGAAGGAGCTGGTGCTGGCGGAGGGCGCGGGGCACATCCCGCCGGCGGAGGTCCGCATCCCCGCCATGAACGAGTTCCTGGACCGGGTCCTGGGCCCCGTCGGGGGGCGCTGAGCCCGCCGATCCAGCGCGTCCCCGGGATCCCGCCGGCGGCCCGAACGGAGGGTCGAGGCCCTCACTCCTCCCGGAGCACCTCCACCGGGTCCACGCGGGTCGCCCGCCATGCAGGGACCGCGCAGGCCGCGCAGGTGACGGCGAGCATGCCCACGGCCACCGCCACGAGGGTGAGGGGGTCCCCCGGGGTGATGCCGAAGAGGAGGGCGGCGGCGAAATCGTCGACCTGGCTGGCCGCGATCATGCCGATGCCCGTGCCGACGAGTCCGGTGACGAGCCCCCAGCGGAGCACGCTGCCCCGCAGGCGGACTCCCGAGGCGCCGAGGGCGAGCCGGATGCCGAGCTCCCGCCGCCGCTCCCGGACCGAGTACGCGACGACCCCGTAGATGCCGACGCCGGCCAGGACCAGGGCCAGGGCCGCGAGGACCGTGAGGAGGAACACGACGAACCGTGGGCGGCGGATCGACTCGCCCAGGGCGTCCCTCACGGTCTCGAGCGAGGCGATGGGGATCCGCGGATCCTCGGCCCGGAGCGCATCCGCCAGCGAGGCCAGGATGCCGTCGGCGTCAGCCTCGGCCCGGACGACCAGGGTGAGGTAGCTGCCCGGCGCGTCCCGGTCGTAGGGATACAGGATGACGCCCTCGCCGAGGCGGTCGTCGGGGCCGCCCAGGGTGAGCTCCTCCACGACGCCCACCACCGTCAGCCACTCCACCTCCGCCTCGTCGGCGTCCAGCGTGAAGCGTCGGCCGGTGGCGTCCGAGGTGCCGAACAGGGTCCGGGCCAGATCGAGGTCGATCACCACGTTCGATCCGCCGACGTCTCCGGGTCCCAGGCTCCGTCCCGCCACGAGCCGCGTGCCGAGCACGTCCAGGTATCCCTCGTCCCCGGCCCCGAAGGGGATCAGCTGCTCACCGGGCAGGGCGTCGCCCCCCTCGGCCTGGATGGCGGACCCGAAGGTGATGCCGCCGCCCTCGGGGGGCGCACCCATGGCCGGCGCCACGCGCTCCACCCCCGGAAGGTCCGCAACGCGGCTCACGAGCCGCCGGACGAAGTCACCCCGGGCCGGCCCGTCGGGATAGCGGCTCTCGGGCATCGACAGCGCGAGGACGGCCACCCGATCCATGTCGACGCCGAGATCCGCGTTCCAGATGTTGGCGTAGCTCCGCAGGAAGAGACCGGCTCCGACCAGGAGCATCACCGTCACCGCGATCTCGGTGGCCACCAGGAGCGACCGCAGGCGCGCTCCCGTCCGGTCGCGTCCGGCGACGCGGGTGGCGCCGCCGCCGCCCGCTCGGACGCGTGCGAGCTGGAGGCCGGGCAGAAGCCCCACCAGGAGTCCCGCGGATGTGGCCACGGCGAAGATCATCGACAGTGCCCTGGCCTCGATGCCGAACTCGTGCACCATGCCCCACCGGAGCTCCTCCGGGGCTAGGACCCGGATGCCCTCCACCGACAGCCAGGCCAGAAAGGCTGCCGCGACGCCGGAGGCCAGCGAGAGCACCACGGCCTCCACCAGGACGTGTCGCGCGACCCGACCCCGGGAGGCCCCCAGGGCCTTACGGACCGAGACCTCCCCGGCACGCCCCTGGCCCCGGACCAGGAGGAGGTTGGTCCCGTTCACCAGGGCGGTCAGCAGCATGAGCAGGGCCGCCGCGCCCAGCATCCAGAGCCCCTGGCGCGTGTCCCGATTCCCTCTCCACTCGGTCACGGGCTGGAGTCGCATGCGCCACCCCAGCTCGTGAGGAGCGCTCTCCTGCAACCGGGAGGCGGTGGCGTCGGCCCTGTCCTGGGCCTCGGCCAGGCCGAGCCCCGCTTGGAGTCGGCCGGTGACCTCGAGCTGGGTGGTGGACCGCCCCGCGATGGAATGATCCGCCAGCATCGGGACCCACAGGTCGATGGTGCCGGCCACGGGGTACTTCGCGCCCCGGGCCAGGACGCCGACGACCGTCCAGGCCTCCTCGTCCAGGATGAGCTCCCGGCCCAGCACCTCGGGGTCGGCGCCCATCCCCTGCCAGTAGTCCCAGGTCAGCACCACGACCCGCCGCGCCTCCGCCACGTCCTCCGTGACGATCCCGCGGCCCAGCACCGTCCCCAGGCCCACCAGGTCGTCCAGGTTGGCGCTGGCGCCCAGCACGCTCGCCCGGGCCGCGGACCCACCGTCGGAGCGGAGCATGGAGATGCGACTCCAGACCGCCGCGTCCTGCAGGAAGTCGGCCGAGGCCAACCAGGGCTCGACCTGGTCGGTCATGATCTCGCTCAGGAAGAAGTCGTCCTCGACCTGAAGCTGGAGCTCCACGATCGAGGCGGGATCTTCGTAGGGCAGCGGGCGCAGCAGCACCGCGTCGAGCACCGAGAAGACCCCACCCGTGGCGCCGATCCCCAGCGCCAGGGTCGCCACCAGCGAGGCGGCGAACCCGGGGTTCCGCCGAACGCCGCGCAGCGCCAGGCGGACGTCCTGGAGCCACCCGTCCAGGCCGGTGGCCAGCCGGCGCCGGCGACGGCCGGCCCCTGCCTCCGCCAGGACCTCCCGGCGCACGTCACCCAGGCGTCCGAACCGCTGCAGCGCCTCACGGCGCGCCTCCTCGGGGGCCCACCCCTCCTCCACGAGCCGATCGATCCGCTCCTGGACGTGGTGTTGGAGCTCCGCGTCCACCTCGTCGTCGAGGCCGGGCTGCCAGAGGGGGCTCCTGCGAACGGGCGGGCCCTCGCGACGGGGGGCCACCGTCAGCCCTCGGTCCCGTAGGCGCCGAGGCGCTCCACGGCGGCGACGTACCGGT
>DATHRY010000135.1:0-2377 GCA_035464715.1 Longimicrobiales bacterium | reverse complement strand
GGAATGGTGGACCGGGTGGTGGATCGCCGGGAGCTCCGGGCGGAGGTCGCCCGCCTCCTCCGGCACATGACCGGGGCCGCCGCGGCCGGCGGGGCGTGACCCCGGCGAACGTCACGCCGGACCGGCTCGATCGCCCCTTCCTCGACCCGCTCCTCGAGCGGCTCTTCCCGCCCCTCCCTGCGGGCGTGCACTGGGACCTGGAGCGCATGCGCTCCGCCCTGTCCGCCTCGGGGGACCCCCACCGGACGGCTCCGGCCGTACACGTGGGTGGGACGAACGGGAAGGGCTCCGTGGCCTCCACCGTCGCCCGGGTCCTCCGGGAGGGAGGACACCGGGTGGGGCTCTACACCTCGCCGCATCTCTGCTCCCTCACGGAGCGCTTCCAGGTGGACGGGCGCCCGGCGGACGCCGACGAGCTCGTGGCCGTGGCTGGGGACCTCCGGGACTCCATCGTCGCCCACGGCCTGACCTTCTTCGAGGCGGCCACCTTCCTGGCCTTCCACTGGTTCGCGCGCCGCGAGGTGGACGTCCAGGTGGTGGAGGTGGGGCTCGGCGGCCGCCTGGACGCCACCAACGTCCTGACGCCGGAGGCCTGCATCCTGACCAACGTGGCCCTGGACCACGCCGAGTTCCTGGGCGACACCCTGGAGGCCATCGCCGAAGAGAAGGCCGGGATCCTCAAGCCCGGCGTGCCGGCGGTGACCGCCGAGGTACAGGGGGGCCCGCTTCAGGTCTTCCGGCGCCGGGCGGAGGCGGTGGGGGCGCCCCTCACGGTCCTGGACCCCGGGACCGAGATCCGGGACCTGACGGTCGGTCACGACGCCACCGCGTTCGGCATGGACACGACGAGGTGGGGACCCCTCGACGTCCGTACGCCCCTGGTGGGCGAGCACCAGGCGTGGAACACCGCCCTGGCGATCCGGGCCCTGGAGCTCCTGCGTCCGCCGCTCCGGCCGGTGACGGCGGAGCACGTCCTGGACGGGATCCGCAAGGTGCGCTGGCCCGGTCGGGACCAGATCCGGATCCTGGACGGCACCGAGTTCCTCTTCGACGTGGCCCACAACACCGCCGGGGTCCAGTCGTTGGTGCGGGTCCTGGACGGGATCGAGCTCCCGGAACCCCGCGTCGCCCTCGTCGGGGTGCTCGGAGACAAGGAGTGGGACGAGATGCTCCCGCCTCTCCTGGCCCGCATGGACGGCGCCGTCCTCACCCAGCCCCCGTCGGCGCCCGAGGCCCGGCGGTGGGATCCCCACGAAGCCGCGGGGCTGGCCCGGGCGGCCCTCGGGGAGAAGGGCGCCTCGATCCGGGTGGAGCCCGACTTCCAGACCGCACTGCGGGCGGTGCGGGACGCCGCGCCCGGCGGGACCGTCGTGGTCACCGGGTCGTGCCACACCGTGGGGGACACCCTCCGGGCCCTCGGGGTCGACCCCTTCCCGGACGAGACGGCCTGAGACCGACTCCGTACCCCCCGGGGCCGGTTCCATTCATCCGGCACCCGGTCTAGATTCGCGGCCATGTCTTCCAACGATTTCGCCCGTCTTCCGGGCTTCCGGGATTTCCTTCCCGAGGATCTGGCTGTGCGGGCCCACGTCTTCGACGCTTGGCGCCGGGTCTCCCGACGCTACGGCTTCCAGGAATACGACGGGCCGCCGCTGGAATCCCTCGACCTCTACGTGGAGAAGAGCGGGGAGGAGATCGTCGGCCAGCTGTACAACTTCGTGGACAAGGGCGATCGGGAGGTGGCCCTCCGTCCCGAGATGACGCCCTCACTGGCCCGAATCCTGGCGGACCGCTCCCGAGCCTTGCCCAAGCCCATCAAGTGGTTCTCCATCCCACAGCTGTTCCGGTTCGAGCGACAGCAGCGGGGGCGGCTCAAAGAGCACTTCCAGTGGAACGTGGACATCGCCGGCGAAGAGGGGGTCGGGGCCGACGCCGAGGTGCTTGCGGTCGCCCTGGACGCCCTGCGGGAGCTGGGGCTGGGAGAGGACGACATCCGGGCCCGCATCTCCGACCGTCGCCTGCTGTCGGCCCTCCTCCGGGCCGGGGGGGTGGCCGAGGACTGCCTGCTCGCCGCCTACGGGGTGATCGACAAGCTCGAGCGGGAGCCCCGGGAACGGAGTCGGGAGCGTCTCGGGACCGAAGCCGGTCTGGAGGGGGAGCAGGCCGACCGCATCCTCGCCCTCTTCGACGATCCGGGGCTGGACGCGGTGGCCTCGGCCTTCGGGGATCGGGACGAGGTGGCCGTGGAGATCGAGCGGCTTCGGGACTATCTGGGCCTCCTCGAGGCCATGGAGCTGTCGGCCTTCGTCGACTTCGATCTCACCATCGTCCGGGGCCTGGCCTACTACACGGGGATCGTTTTCGAGATCTTCGATCG
>DATHRY010000134.1:0-4155 GCA_035464715.1 Longimicrobiales bacterium | reverse complement strand
AGACCCCCGAACGCCAGCGTCTGGCCGGGCCGGCGCTCGACGTCGGTCTGCACCCCGCGGGTCTGGAGGCTGGGGATGTTGAAGCCCTGGAAGGTCACGCCGTTCGCGAAGTCCAGCGCCGAGACCTCGGGCATCACCTGGAGCCGGACGTTGCCGCGGTTGGTGATGGTGGGCGTGAAGTTCAGGCGGATCCCGTACTCCCGGAACTGGATCGATACCGCGTTGTTGCCGCCGCCCCCCTGCACCGCGGGGAAGGGGAACTCGCCGCCGGCCAGGAACGTCGCCTCCTGCCCTTCCCGGGTCACCAGGTTGGGCTGGGCGAGGCTCTTGAAGTCTCCGTTGGCCTTCAGCACCCGGAGGATGGCGTCGAGGGCCGTGTTGTCCCCCTCGATCATGACCGTGACGATCCCCTCGGCGGCCGAGGTGATGCCGTAGTCGGTGTTGTCGCGGTCCCACTCGTCGAAGTTCTGGGGGTTCAGCACCCGGATGAGCTGGGCACCCATCTCCTTGACCGCGGATCGGCTGACCTCGGCGAACTCGACGTGCAGGAGGATCTGCTCCGGGGCCGGGGCCTGGATGTTGTTGACCACCGGGATGCCCATGGTCTCCGCCAGCTCGGTGATCTTCCGGACCGTCTGCGGGTCCCGGACCTGGCCCGAGAGGACCACCGACGTCCCGGTGCTGGTCACGTCGAGACCGGCCTCCGGGAAGAGCTGGTCCACCTGGCGCTCGAAGGAGGCCACGTCGGCCGTGACCTCGACGGTGTAGAAGCGCGGGATGCCCGTGGCACCCCAGATGATCATGCTCGTCGCGCCCGCCCCGTAGCCGTTGACCAGGACCTCGTTGGGCGGAAACGGCGTGTAGTCGGCCACGTTGTTGTTCGCGATGGAGACCCGCGTGATGCTGTCGGTGCGGGTCAGGAGCGCCGAGCCCCCCAGGGGGATGGTGATGATCTCACCGGTCTCCACACGGATGTCCTCCTGGGCGGAGCCGGCGGCGGGCACCAGAAGGAGGGCCAGCGCGACGCCGACGGCCGCGGGCGTAAGTCGGTTCACGAATCTCGTTGCCATAGGGTCGGTCCTTTACGGGGAGTCGCGAGGGTCAGCGGTAGCGGAGCAGAGTGCGCTGGCCGCCTCGGAACATCTCGATGATGTTCTCCTGTGGCGGCCGGCTCGTCACGCCGACCCTGGGCCGGGAGGGCGCCGGTGTGGAGGCGCCTTCCCGATCGAAGAGCCGGGATTCCCGCTCCCCGAGGGTGGTGACCTGTTCCTGATCGAGGATGTTGCGCAGCACCATGCGGATGGCGCCCTCCGACTCCGCCAGGGCCAGCTTCTCGGCCTGGGCCGGGGTGAGCAGGAAGGTGACCACCTGGGAGATGATGGGCTGCCCGTCCTCGGTCTCGGTGTACTGCTGGTTGGCCGTGAGGACCAGGATGTTCTCCATGATGATCTTGCTGACGGTCTCGTTCCCCCCCATGGGCGTCCGGATCAGGATGATGTCGACCCGGTTCCCCGGCGTGACGTAGCCCGCCACGCCCCGGACCTGGTCGGTGTTGACCGTGAGGGCCCGCAGGCCCGGGGGAATCTGCGTGAGGAGGCCCTCGATGCCGGTGTCGGCGAGCTTCGTGGCCAGCACCGGCTCGTTGAGGGCGATGTTCGTGATGACGCTGCGGCCCACCACCTCGGAGACCGAGGTGTGGATGCCCTGGGGCAGGGCCGCGGCGGGCCAGTCGATGACCTCGAGGTCCTGCTCGGTCACCGAGGTGCCCAGGGGGATGGGCCGTGCGGCGATCACCACCGGCCGCGTCTCCACGGTGGTGGTGTTCGCGATCAGCGGCGTCGGGCGGTCCTGGAGGTATCGGAAGGCCGACACCGCCGCCACCGTTCCGGAGAGGATCGCCAGGAGCAGGACGATCAGGGTACGTCTTCTTCTCATGACTCGACTCTCCGGTCTATTCTTTCCGCATGGTGGACACGACAGTGAACGGGAGGTCCGGGCTGCCGGTGAAGATCCTGAAGGCGCCGCCGATGAAGTTGAGGCGGTGCGTGTAGCTGACGGTGACGGTCGCCTGATCCCCCGACGTCGTCCCCTGGGCCACGACCACGTTCGAGGTGCCGAGCTGGATGCCCGCCCGGTTCGCCGCGTTGATGACGATGTTCTGGATGACCGCGTCCGAGGCGCCGTTGTCGACGGCCGCGTTCCGCGCGCCTTCCCGTCCCGCGTCGGTGAGCACCTGGTAGACGTTCCAGGCCCGGGCGAAGTCCACGATACCCAGGATGAGGATCAGCAGAATGGGAGCCACCAGGGCGAACTCGACCAGGGACTGTCCCCGGTCGTCGCGGCGGAGGCGCCTCAGGGAGCGGGCGATCATGCCGTGCCTCCGAAGGTGATCGGAAAGAACCACGTGGCCATGGCCCCGGCTGCGATGGCGACCCCGTAGGGGATGGTCTGGGCGTTGGCGTCCTCGATGGTCTGACGACGGCCGCGACGGCCGAGCGTCACGATGTAGAGGACGGTGTTCCAGGTCTCCATGAGCACCGGGATGATGACGCCCCGGCGGATCGAGGACACCAGGCCCAGGAGCCCGCCCGCGAGGCCCGCGTACAGGACCACGGGGAGCAGGTTGCCCACTCCGACGAAGGCGCCGACGGCGGCCAGCAGCTTCGCGTCGCCGGCACCGAGGGCGCCCAGGGCGAAGAGGGGAAGCGTGGCGGCGAGCGCCACGACCATCCCCAGGAGCGCCCCACCGGGAACGCCCCCCGCCGCGACGGCCGCCAGGATCAACGCCACTCCTGCGCCCGACACCGTGACCACGTTCGGGATCCGCCGTTCACGGACGTCCGTGACGACGGCGATCCCGAGCATGACCGACATGGCCAGGAACTGGAGGAAGGCGAGAGTGGGCATCAGAAGCCGTGCGTGTTGGTTGAAGATGTCGCATCCACGGCACGAGCCAGGCCCCAGACGAGCCGGGACCTGGCACATGCCGAGGGACGCCGCGTCAGGTGGCGGCCTGCTGGACCGTGGCCGTCTCGAGCTCGCCGCGGATGTCGTTGAAGACCCGGGCGATCTCGTCCCGGAACGCGATGAGCACCAGGATCAGCGCGACGGACACAAGCGCGATGATGACGGCGTACTCGGTCAGACCCTGTCCGGACTCATCGTTCCAGAAGTTCTTGAACAGCTGCATCTGTACTCCTCCGGTCCATGTGGACCCGTGGTGTGGGTGCGGTCGGTCTCCGCCGACCCGGGCTCCCCGGGTGGCGGGACAGCCCTCGACTGGCACCTGTCCCTAGCAGGGGTCGTGCCAACACCGCCAAGAGGTCGCAAACCACTATCCTGCAAGAACTTGGATTGTGGGGGCGTTGTGCCCGCCACGACCCGTCGTGTGGTCCTTTTACGGCACCTGAGGTGTCTGTAAAGAAGTTTTACGCCCCAAGGCCCCGGATCAAGGAGTTTCTTCGGGGGCTGTGACGCTCAACCGCCGGGAGGGGCGTTAACGGACAGGCTGTCGGTCAGCGCCGAGGCCAATCCTTCCAGTCCCTGTGCCCTGAGATCGCCGATCCGGCGTCGGGCCTCCACCGGGTCCCCACTGGCGATGGCCACCTGTCCGGCGAGGAACAGGGCGTCGCCGTAGGTCGGCTGGATCGCGAGGGCGCGGGCGGCCAGGCTGTCCGCGCCGGCCAGGTCGCCGGCGGCGTAGCGGAAGCGTGCGTAGTGGGTGAAGAAGCGGGCGTCTCCGTCGTAGATGGCCAGCGCCTCGCGAAAGATGCGGCCGGTCGACACGGTGTCGCCCCGGTCCCACACCTCCAGGGCCCTGAACCACTGGACCTGGAAGCTCCCGGGATGGCTCTCGAGCCCGGCGGCCACCAGGGTCTCGTTGCTGGCCCAGACCGGGTTCCGGACCACCGTCCGGCCCGCGAGCCCGGCGAGCCAGAGCCCCGCCACGCCGACCAACGCCCCCCCGAGGACCGGCCGGCGGATCCGGAGACGGCCCAGCCACCCCGCGGCGAACCCGACCCACAGGGCGAGGGCCACGGAGGGAAGGTAGAGCGTGCGCTCGGCCAGCACGGTGCCGATGGGCAGGAGGAGGTTGGACACGGGGAGCACGCCGATCAGGAACCAGGCCGCGCCGAGCCCCGCCGCCGGCCAGGC
>DATHRY010000133.1:0-47484 GCA_035464715.1 Longimicrobiales bacterium | reverse complement strand
GGGCACCAACTTCTGCCTGACGGTCTCGGGAACATCCGGCGAATGCCGGGTCCGGAATCGGCCTCCGGGGGGGAGAATCCGAGGTCCGACTTGACGTCGAACGTATTCCAATCTCCCACCCTTGGTACCAGCAGGCAAGTCGCGCGATCCATCTCGAACGAGCTCCGCCGCCACGATGACCCCTTCCCCCTCTCGACGACCCCGGCCCCTGCGGTTGCCGGCGACCTTGCGCCAGGACGTCCAGGACCCGGCGCAGTGGGTGCTCCGGTGAGCCCCTCGGGGTCGGACCGCCCGGACCCGGACCTCGAGGCCGGGGAGCCTCCACCCGAGTCCGTCTCGGATCCGGCGCACCGGGTGGCCCGGTGGGTGATGGTCCTCGCCCCGGTGGTCCTGGGTGTCCTGGTGTACCTCCTCCTCCGGCTCTCCACACGGTGACGGATTCCCGTTCCGGGAGGGTGGAGCTCGCGGACGCGGGACGGCCTCAACCCATCCGGACCGGCGGTGCTGGGCCACCGGGCCTGCCTCTCCGTCCTGCGTCACCCGGTGACCCTTCCCCGCTCCGGAGTTGTCCCGCCAAGGGGACAGCCCGGACGATCGGCGGAACGACCCGGTTCCCCGGAACCGCCCTTGGCACCTGGCCTCCCGCCCTTCCGGCCCCGACTGGCACAGAGGCTGCTGTATGGTGGGTGGGATCACCCATCTGGAGGCGGCGATGAGACGGATCGCGGGGTTCGGCACGGGAGGAATGCTGGCGCTGGCCATGGTGGCCGCGCCGGCCGACGCGCAGTTCACCTCCGTGTCCATCGGACTGAACGTGGGCTTGTGGGACGGTGTGGGGGTCGGCTTCTACGGATCCTCCTGGGACGGCTACCACGGCGACGGCCTGTTCGTGGGCGCCTCGCTGGGCTGGGGCGGAGGGTACGTGGGAACGACCCACGGGATCTACTCCGACGGGTACGGTGCCGGCTGGTCCCACTGGTCGGCCCGGGCCGGCTACTGGGCCCACCCCTTCTACCGCTACAGCTACGGGACCGCCGGCTCCTGCTGGGTGGACGTCTGGGACCCCTACTGGGATCCCTGGTACTGTGACTACCCCGTCCGGGTGGTGAGCGGCCCCCGGGTCGTCACCTCGATCTACTGGCGGGACCCCTTCTGGGACCCCTGGGGGCCCTTCTACCGGCCGACCCCCTACTACCCCACGTACGGCTACCCCGGGTACTGGGGCGGGTCCTGGGTCGCGGTAGGCTATTACCCGCGGGTGTACGGGCCCGGGTATGCCTACGGTGGGCGCGGGTACTACGGCGGAGGGGGATACTACGGTGGCGCCTACCCTCGGACCGGGTACAAGGCACCCGCCCGCGGCCGTTATGCGACGGCACGTCCGGCGCCGGCCACGCGGCCGACCGTGGCGACCAGGCCGGGCACCACGCGCCGGACGCCCGGTGTGGCGCCGGCGGCCATGCCCCGGACGGGGACGGCGCCGGGCCGTTCCGGCGCCACGCCCCGGGCGACGCCCTCCCGTGGGCCGGACACCCGTGGGGTGACACCGGGCGCCAGCCGAGGCACGCCCTCGGTGCGGTCCGGACCGGCCGGCGTCCGGAGCGGGACCACAGGTGCCCGGACGCCTTCGGCCACCCGCCCCGACACCCGGGTGCGGCCCAGCGACCAGGTCCGGGGCGGTAGGGGCAGTGCGGCTCCGACCACCTCCCGGCCGAGGTCCGGCGGCACACCTGCTGCGACCCGGGCCCGGCCCTCGGGCGGCGCGGACCGGTCGGTCGGCGCGGCGGCTCGTTCCGGGTCGCCCCGGGCCACCCCCTCGTCGGGGGCACGGGCCGGGAGTTCCCGGGCGACCCCGTCCTCCGGCGGCCGGGCCGCGGCGGGGCGCAGCAGCCCCTCCGCCGGCGCCCGCTCGGGCAGCCCCCGGTCGATGCCTTCGGCCGGGACCCGGGCCGGGTCCACCCGGGCCACGCCGTCCGCGGGGGCCAGGGCGCCCCGCTCCTCGCCGTCGGCGGGGTCCCGGGCGTCCGCCCCCCGGAGCTCGCCCTCGGGGCGGGCGGCACCCTCAAGGGGCGCGGCGACCCGGGCCGCGCCGTCCAGGGGCACGACGACCCGGTCGGCACCGTCCCGGGGGTCCACGACCCGTTCGGCGCCCTCCCGAGGCTCCACGACCCGGGCCGCGCCCTCGGGCGGGTCCAGGGCGACCCCTCCCCGGTCCGGAGGCGGGTCGGTCCGTCCCGGTGGGGCCCGTCCGGCTCCGAGAAGCGGCGGGGCCCGGTCGGCGCCGGCCCCCTCGCGTGGCCCCGCGGTGCGGTCCGGTGGGAGCGCCTCCAGGCCCCCTGCGGCCAGGGGTGGGACGAGCCGGTCCCGTGCGCCGGCGCGGCGACCCGGCGGCTGAGCCCGGTCGATCAGCGGTCCACGGCCCCCGGAGCTTCGGTTCCGGGGGCCGTTTCGCGTCCCCCCACCAGCCGGGTCCGGAGCGGGGGCGGGCCCCCGAGCCAATAGGAGAGCTCCGCCGGGTGGTTGGGCTCCCACACGGCCAGGTCCGCCAGGAGTCCCTCGGCCAGCCGGCCCCGGTCGTCGAGCCCCAGGGCCCGGGCGGCGTGGCACGTCACCCCGGCCAGGGCCTCGGCGGGGGTGAGGCCGAACAGGGTGCAGGCGAGGTTCATGGCCAGGCGCAGGGAGAGGACCGGCGAGGAGCCGGGGTTCAGGTCGGTGGCCACGGCCATGGGGACGCCCGCCGTCCGGAAGGCGTCGATGGGTGGCTTCCGGGTCTCCCCCAGGACCAGGAAGGCGCCGGGGAGGAGCACCGCCACCGTGCCGGAGTCCGCCATCGCCGAGGCGGCCTCCGGCGGCGTGTACTCGAGGTGATCCGCGGAGGTGGCGCCCCAGCGGGCGGCCAGGGCCGCGCCGCCCCCGTCGGCGAGCTGATCGGCGTGGAGGCGGAGGGTCAGGCCAGCGTCCCGGGCCGCGCCGAACCAGGTCTCCACCTCCTCCGGCTCGAAGGCGATCCCCTCCAGGAAGGCGTCGGCCGCCCGGACGCCCCCCTGCTCCACCGCGGCCGGTAGCATCTCCTCCACAGCGAGGCGGACGTAGCCGGCCCGGTCCTCGGCGAACTCGGGCGGAAGGGCGTGGAGCCCCAGGAGGGTACCCTCGATCCGGACGCCGGCGGCGGCCCCCGCCCGATGAGCGGCCTCCAGCATGCGCAGCTCGTCCCGGACCGTGAGACCGTACCCCGATTTCACCTCGACGGTGGTGACGCCTTCCCCGGCCAGGGTCGTGAGCCGACGGGCCGCGGCGGCGGCGAGGTCGTCGGTGGAGGCCTCCCGGGTGGCCCGGACGGTCCCGAGGATCCCGCCCCCCTTCCGGGCGAGGCTCTCGTAGCTCTCCCCCTCGAGACGGGCGGCGAACTCCAGGGCCCGGTTCCCTCCGAAGACGGCGTGGGTGTGGCAGTCGATCAGCCCCGGCGTGATCCATCCTCCGCCGGCGGAACGGACGTCCCGGGCCAGGCGCGCCGGTGCGTCACCGAGCTCCGATCGAGTGCCCACCCAGGCGATGCGATCCCCCCGGAGGCCCACGGCGCCGTCCTCGACCACGCCGTAGGCGTCGTCGGGGGTGGGGACGAGGGTCGCGAGGTCGGCGTCGATCCAGAGCTGATCGAAAATGGGGGCCATGGCGGGGCGGCGGTGAGTTGACCGGAAGGACGCCCGAATCTAGGGTGCCCGGCCATGACCCGATACGTGGCGCCCCTGGCGCTCCTCCCCGACGGTTGGCAGGCCGACGTGGTGCTCGCAGTGGGTGCGGACGGGCTCCTGGGGCCAGGCACCGGCGAGGCCGGCTCGGACCCCGCGCTGCCCCGGCTGCCGGGTCCCGTCGTCCCGGGTGTGGTGAACGCGCATTCCCACGCCTTCCAACGGGCCCTGGCCGGTGGCGCCGAGGTCCGGAGCGGCACCGGCGACTCCTTCTGGAGCTGGCGGGAGCAGATGTACCGGTTCCTGGACCGGCTCACCCCGGAACAGGTCCAGGCGGTGGCCACCCAGCTCTACGTGGAGCTCCTCGAGCAGGGCTACACCCGTGTGGTGGAGTTCCACTACCTCCACCACGCGCCCGACGGCCGTCCCCACGACGATCCCCTGGAGATGAGTCGGCGGATCGTCGCCGCCGCCCGGACCGCGGGGATCGGCCTGACGCTCCTCCCCGTCCTCTACCAGACCGGCGACTTCGGGGGCACGGCGCCGACACCCGGCCAGCGGCGCTTCCTCCACGACACCGACGCCTTCCTGGACCTCCTCCGGGCGTTGGCCGCCGAGCAGGGGCCGGGCTTCGTGCCCGGGTACGCCTTCCACTCGTTGCGCGCCGTTCCTCCCGCGGCGCTGGGGCGGGTCCTGGCCGAGGCACCGGAGGGGGGCCCGATCCACGTCCATGCGGCGGAACAGCGCCGGGAGGTCAGGGACAGCCTGGCGTGGTCCGGGCTGAGGCCCGTGGAATGGCTCCTGGAGCACGGCGGGCTGGATCCCCGCTGGTCCCTCGTACACTGCACCCACGTGAACCAGGAGGAGACGGAGGCCCTGGCCGCCTCGGGGGCGACCGCGGTGGTCTGCCCCACCACCGAGGCGAACCTCGGGGACGGCTTCTTCCCCCTGGTGGAGTGGCTCGACGCCGGAGGGAGCCTCGCCGTGGGGTCCGACAGCCACGTCTCCACGTCGCCGGCCGAGGAGCTCCGGTGGCTCGAGTACGGGCAGCGGCTCCTCACGGGCGGCCGGGCGCTGGCCGCCACGGAGGGCCTGCCGTCCACGGGCCGGCGCCTCCTGGAAGCGGTCTGGGCCGGGGGTGGACGGGCCGCGGGGACCGGAGCGGGCGCCCTGAGCCCCGGGTGCCCCGCGGACTGGGTCGTGCTGGAGCCCGATCACCCCGTACTGGTCGGCCGCACCGGGGACGGCCTCCTGGACGCCTGGATCTTCTCGGGGAACGAGGCGCCGGTGGGCGAGGTCTGGGTCGGCGGACGCCGGGTGGTGGCCGGCGGGGTCCATCCCCGTCGGGCGGAGGCCCGACAGGCCTTCGGTGAGGTGATGCGGGCGCTGCTCCGGGGCTGAGTACGTCCTTCGCCGTCCCGCCTCAGCCTCCGTCGGTCCCGTCCTCCAGCATGGGGTGACGGATCCCCTCGGCGTGGGCCAGAGTGTCGACGGCCTCCGCATACCCCGCGTCCGCGTGGCGGACCACGCCCAGGCCGGGGTCGTTGGTGAGCACCCGGCGGATGCGCTCCTCCATCTCCGGCGTGCCGTCGGCCACCAGGACCTGGCCCGCGTGGAGGGAGTTGCCGATCCCCACGCCTCCTCCGTGGTGGAACGAGACCCAGGACGCGCCGGAGGCGGTGTTGAGGAGCGCGTTCAGGATGGGCCAGTCGGCCACGGCGTCGGTCCCGTCCTTCATGCCCTCGGTCTCCCGGAAGGGCGAGGCCACCGAGCCGGTGTCGAGGTGGTCCCGGCCGATGACCACGGGGGCCGAGAGCTCCCCGCTGGCCACCATCCGGTTGAGGGCGACCCCGAAACGGGCCCGCTCCCCCTGCCCCAGCCAGCAGATCCGGGCCGGATATCCCTGGAAGGCCACCCGCTCCCGGGCCATGCGGATCCAGCGGGCGAGGTGCTCGTCCTCGGGGAACATCTCCAGGACCAGCTCGTCGGTCCGGTGGAGCTCCGCCGCCTCCCCGGAGAGCACGGCCCAGCGGAACGGGCCCTTGCCCTGGCAGAAGAGCGGCCGCACGTAGGCCGGCACGAACCCGGGATAGGCGAAAGCGTCCTCGAAGCCGGCGTCCCGGGCGTAGCCCCGGAGGTTGTTGCCGTAGTCCACGGCGACGGCGCCGGCCCGCATCAGGTCGACGATGGCCTCGCAGTGCGTGCGGATGGACGCCATCGAGCGCTCGAGATACGCGTCGGGATCGTCCCTCCGGAGGGCGTCGGCCTCCTCGAGGGTCAGCCCGGCGGGGACGTACCCGTTCAGGGGATCGTGGGCGGAGGTCTGGTCCGTGACGATGTCGGGTACGGTGCCGCGGCGCACCAGCTCGGGCAGGACCTCGGCGCAGTTGCCCACCAGCCCCACCGAGATCGCCTCTCCGGCCCCCCGGGCCTCGTCGATCCAGGCCAGGGCCTGATCCAGCTCCCGGGTCATGCGGTCGCAGTACCGGGTGGCCAGGCGGCGCTGGATCCGCTTGGGGTCCACCTCGACCACCAGGATCGAGGCGCCGGCCATGGTTCCGGCCAGGGGCTGGGCACCGCCCATGCCGCCCATCCCGCCGGTGAGGATCCACCGTCCGGCCAGCGAGCCGTCGAAATGCGCCTTGCCCATGGCGGCGAAGGTCTCGTAGGTGCCCTGGAGGATCCCCTGGGTGCCGATGTAGATCCACGAGCCGGCCGTCATCTGCCCGTACATCATCAGGCCCCGGCGCTCCAGCTCCCGGAAGTGCTCCCACGTCGCCCACTTCCCCACCAGGTTCGAATTGGCGATGAGGACCCGGGGCGCGCCCGGGTGGGTCCGGAAGATCCCTACGGGACGGCCGGACTGGACCAGGAGGGTCTCGTCGTCCTCCAGCTCCTGGAGCGAGCGGACGATGGCCGCCAGGCACTCGGGATCCCGGGCGGCTTTTCCGGTGCCGCCGTAGACCACGCGATCCTCGGGGCGCTCCGCCACCTCGGCGTCGAGGTTGTTGAGGAGCATCCGCAGGGCGGCCTCCTGCTGCCAGCCCTTGCAGTGGAGCTCGGAGCCCCGGGGACCCCGGTACGGAAGCTGTAGGAGCGGGTCGGACATGGATCTACGGGATGGGGGGGAACGGTGTGGTCAGTCGGCGAGGTGGCCGTCGGGGTCGATGCGTCCTGGACGGAAGCGACCCTCCCGCACCAGGCGCCGGAGGGCTTCGAGCTCCGCGGTGAGGGACCGGTCCCCGTCCAGGGGCGCCACCGCCTCCCGGACGGCGCGCCAGGCGCCCTCCACGCCCCTGCCGGCGGTCAGGGGGCGCCGGAACTCGAGCCCCTGGGCCGCGGCGGCGAGCTCGATGGCCACCACGTACTGGAGGCACTCGACGGTGCGACGGAGCTTCCGGGCCGCGGCCAGGCCCATGGAGATGTGGTCCTCCTGGTTGGCGCTGGTGGGCACGGAATCCACGCTGGCCGGATGGGCCAGGACCCGCATCTCCGCCAAAAGGTCGCAGCTGGTCACCTGGGCGATCATGAGCCCCGATTCCAGCCCGGGGACCTTGGCCAGGAAGGCCGGCAGCCCCTGGGAGAGATCCGGGTTCAGAAGGCGTTCCACCCGGCGCTCGGAGATGGCCGCCAGGTCCGTCAGGGCGATGCAGGCGAAGTCCAGGGCCTGGCTCACCACCTGGGCGTGGAAGTTGCCGGCACTGGTCACCGCCCCGGCCTCGGGGAAGATCAGGGGGTTGTCGGTGACCGAGTTCGCCTCGGTCTCCAGCACCGAGCGGACGTACGCCAGGGCCTGACGCGCCGCCCCGTGCACCTGGGGCATGCACCTCAACGAATAGGCGTCCTGGATGCGGGGGTCGCCCTCCCGGTGTGATTCCCGGATCTCCGAGTCCCGGAGGAGGCGTCGGAGGTAGGCCGCCGAGGCCATCTGCCCGGGGTGCGGCCGGATCTCGGACACCTCGGCCCGGAAGGCCTCCGGGGTGCCCAAAAGGGCCTCGAGGCTCATGGCCCCGGCGGCCTCCAGGGCGTCCAGGGCGTCCAGAGCCTCGAGAAGGGCGAGGGTGCCCAGGGCCGTGGTGGCCTGGGTCCCGTTGATCAGGGCGAGGCCTTCCTTGGCCAGGAGGGTCAGGGGCTCCAGCCCCGCTTCGGCCAGGACCTCGCCCGTCGGGCGCCGCCGCCCCTCCACCCAGAGCTCCCCCTCGCCGATCAGGGTGATCGCTACGTGGGCCAGGGGGGCCAGATCGCCGCTGGCGCCCACGGATCCGGCCGAGGGCACCACCGGGGTCCAAGCCCTGTCGAGGAAGTCCAGCAAGCGCCCGACCACGGATGCCCGCACGCCCGAGTTGCCGCGCGCCAAAGCGTTGGCACGCAACAGCATGAGCCCACGTACCTCGTGCACCGCCAGAGGCTCCCCTACGCCCACGGCGTGGCTTCGGACCAGGTTCTCCTGGAGGGCGGCCCGGGCGTCGGCGTCGATCACCACCTCCGCCATTCGGCCGAAGCCCGTCGTCACCCCGTAGACGGGCTTGCCCGAGGCCACCCGCTCCTCCACGTAGGCCCGGCTCGCCGTCATGGCCTCCAGGGCCGTGGGCGCCAGCCTGACGTGGGACACCGCTCCCGTGGCGACGTCGCGGAGGTCTTCGAGGGTCAGGGAGACGCCGTCGAGGGTGAGGGACGGTGGAGTCATGGTCCGGCGGAGAGGCCCGTGGGCGGGGGTGGTCGGGGGCTCCGGATCATGCCCCCGGCCCGGGGGGGCGGCAAGGCCCCGACGGGGCCGTCAGGACCCGGGCCCCCTCCCCCGACGCAGCAGCTCCCGACGGACCTCCGCCGGCGCGTAAGCCAGCGGGAACCAGGCGACCCCGCCAAGCCCCCGGGCGCGGACGAAGTCCAGCTTGTCGGCGAGGCTCCGGGCGTCCTCCACCCACCCCTGCACCCAGCCGTCGTCGGTCCGGAAGACGTAGTAGGGCACGTCGCTCACCGGATCGCGGCGGAGACCGTGGCTGGCGATGCGGTCCTCGGCCCGGGGGAGCTCGGGCAGGACGTCGGGCGGGGCGGTAAGGGGCACGGCGACGCCGGGTCCCCGGGTGGGGCTTCCCGGCTCGGGTCCCTCCACCGGCCACTCGTAGCCGTAGAGGGGCACCCCCATGACCAGCCGGCCCGGCGGGATGCCCAGCCCCGTGAGCCGATCCGTCACGGCCGTCCAGTTCAGGCTGCCCCACCCCCGGAGCGCGGCCAGCGGGCCCGCCCGGACGTCGTTGCCGTGGTGGAGGTCGTAGCCCTGCACCACCATGTAGTCCGCGACCTCGGCCAGGCTCACCTCGTCGTAGGCGTCCGCGCCGTCCAGCGCCGGGATGAAGACGGAGAGCACGGCGCCCGGTCGGATCTCGTCCAGCCGATGCCGGAGCGCCCGGGCCAGGGCCACGTAGCCGTCCCGGGCGGCCGACGGCACGGGCTGGAAGACCTCCAGGTCCAGGTGGACGCCGTCCAGGGTGGGGTCGGACGCCACCAGGGCGGTGATGGACGCGGCGGCCCGTCGGACGGCGAGGGGGTCCGCCAGGAGCACCGGGACCGCCTCCTCCGGGTGCAGGGTGACGACCGGCACCAGGGAGAGGCCGGCGTCCCGGGCCCGGTCCCGGAGGGCCTGCCATCGCTCCGGCCAGCCGTGGGTGTCCCGGATCCCGCCGGTGACGTCCAGCTCCACCTCGAAGAGGTAGAGACGGTCCAGGGCCTCCAGCGGGTAGGCGGACCAGGCGTCTCCGGTCCACCAGGCATGGTAGCCCGCCGCGAAGAGGTGGGGCCCGGCGCCGGGGACCGGAGGGGCGGGCGGTGAGGGTGGGCCGCAGCCGCCGACGCTGGCCAGCAGGACGGCGACGGGGAGGGCGATGCCGATCCGGGACCGTCGTGGCCGTCGGGGCCGTCCGCCGGGATTCCCGCTCGTGTCGCCACACCTGTCCGGGCCCCCCGGCCTCGGCGCCGGGCCCGGTCCACGCCTTCCCGGTCCCGCATTCTGTTCCGGCGGTCGTTCGGCGCTCACCCTCCCCGGTCCCCCGTCCCGTCCCGGCGCCGGGACGGGGCTCACCCTCCGGGTTCCGGGGCCGGGACCAGGGCGATCACGCGCCGCTCGCCGGGCCCCAGCGATCCCAGGGGCAGCCGGAGGCCCCAGGACGTGGTCTCGTAGGCCACGGGCATCCCGTCCCGGACCGGGACGTGGTCCCCGGGCTCCGGCACCACCAGGTCCAGCCACCCGCCCACCAGTCCCTCGGCCGGGGCCTCCACCGCGAAACCCCATATCGCGCCCTCGGGGAGCTCTTCGACACCGACGGACATCGGCTCGACCCGGGCGGCGGCCCGGGCGCGCCACCAGTCCGCGATCTCCCCGCCGGAGGCCATCCACCAGTCGCCCTCGGCGCGGGCCGCCGAGGCCGAGCGGACCAGGGCGTCGCGGCGGGTCTCCGAGTCGAGGATCTGGGTGTGGGCGGACAGGATCGCGAGCCCGCCCAGGGCCCGGAGCTTGGCCATGCCGTCGGCGTAGGCCTCCACCAGTCGCTCGGACCGGAGCGCACCTTCCTGGACGAAGACGTTGTAGTCGTCCTTCATCAGGCGGGGCAGCAGGACCAGGGGGCCCTTGCCCCCGGTGGTGGCGTGGAGCTCCGGACTCGCCGAGCGGGCCTCGTTGAGGGCCACCAGGTAGCGGCCGCCGGCCCGACTCCAGGCCTCGACCGTGGCGACGTCGAAGGCCTCGGCCGGGGGACGGAGTCCGCGGGGCCGCACGCCGGCCCAGGACTCGAGGTCCGAGACCGAGCGTCGCAGGCGTACGCCCTGCTCTCCGGGGGGCAGGCCCGCCACGGGGGCGTGATCCGGAGTCTGGGCGCCGATCTCGCCGGCGGCGGCGAGGCGGGCGGACAGCCCCGCCTGCCCCATCACCTGGCCGGAGACGGCGAACCAGGTGGTGGGGATGCCCTCCCCCGCCAGGAGGTCCGCCGTCGGACCGGCGTTGCCGGGCTGGGACTCCACGTCCACCGAGACCATGAGGGCCGAGCGGGCGCCGTTCGGCCAGGGCGCCACGGTGGCCACCGGGCGACCGGCGGCCCAGAGCACGCCGTTGCGCACGGTGCGGGCCACCAGGAGCGAGTCCCGGGCGCTCGCCCCCTGGCCCAGGCGGAACCCGAACCAGGCGACCCGGCCGCCCTCGGGGGTGCGCCGGACCACGGCGGCGGCGTCGGCACCCCCGCCGCTCTCGTCGGGGGCCGGGTTCAGCGCCCAGTCGGACCAGTAGACCCGTACCCCGGCGACCCGGGCGGCCAGCGAGGGGTCCGGCCGGAGGCCGACCCGGGTCCCCGGGTCGAGGCCCGGCGACAGGGCGTTCGCCGCCGGGACGGTGAAGAAGAGGGCTTCCCGCCCCGGGATCTCCCGGACGTCCTCCGCTCCGGCCAGCGCCTGGACCACGTCCCACCCCTGCCAGCGACAGCGCCCGTCCCGGGCGCCCACGGCCCAGTCCGCGACGACGCTCCCGCCCCGGCGCAGGTGGGCGGTCAGGGCGGCCCGCTCGTCGTCGGAGAGGCAGGGCGTCTCGGGAAGGACCACCAGCTGGTCGGGGGTCGCCGCGGACAGCTCCGGGGCCCGGGCGATCCTGCGGACCCGGGCACCGGAGGCCTCCAGCAGATCGTGCCAGGCCCGGACGACCCCGTCGTGGTAGCGCTCGTCCGGAAACCAGGCGGCGTTCCGGGGCGAGGCGAAGAGGAGGACCTCGAAGGCGTCCGGCGCGGCGGGGGCGGGCGGACCGAGGATCGGGGCCGGAGGCGCGGCGGGCTGGGAGGCCAGCTCGGGCACCAACGGGCGGAGGTCGATGTTCTCCCACAGGAGGATCGCCGCGGCCACCACCCCGGCGCCCAGGGTGCCGAGGAGGAGGATGCCCCCGAGCCAGGACGCGGCGTCCCGGGCGCGGGGTACGGGATCACGCTTCGGTCGCATGGACCGGCTGCCGGGGCCTCGGGGAGGGCGCCTCGTCGGCAGGATCGAAGAGGACGAAGTACCGGGTGGGCTCCGGATCCGCGGAGCCGGCGGGCTCCCGGGCGAGGCGGAGCTTGTAGGCGACATAGGTCACCACGGCCAGGACGATGGTCACCAGGATGGTTACCACGACGATGGTGATCAGCAGGTCGACGACGCTCATGTGTGCACTCTCCGGGGTCGCGAACGGGTCAGGTGGCGTGGGATCGGTCGAGCTTCCCCCACCCCATGTCCAGGCGGAAGAACTCCTCCAGCGACGCGAGGGCCTTCACGACGTCGAGGAAGAGGACGAAGACGAAGCGATAGATCAGGGCCAGCGGGACCAGCCCCAGCGATTCCTCCTCCATGGAGACGGTCACCAGGGCGGCCACCAGGTCCAGGAGGCTCAGGAGGACGAGCCAGTACAGGATCAGCTCGCCCGAGCCGAAGAGGATGGCGATGAGGGCGAAGAACAGGTGCGCGTAGATGTTCAGGACCGGCCAGAGCACCGCCTCGAAGCCCATCTGGAGGGCCGAGATCCACAGGGGGAAATCCGGGAAGGGCCGGGCCAGGACGCCCTTGCGCTTCCGGAGGGTCTGGAGGATGCCCCGGGTCCAGCGGTATCGCTGCTGGGCCAGGTCGACCCACCGTTCCGGCGCGTCGGTCCAGGCCACCGCCCGGTCCTCGTACACCACCTTCCACCCCGCGGCCATCAGCTTCAGGGTCAGGTCCGCGTCCTCGGCGAAGGTGTCGGTGTCGTACGCCCCCACCTCCTCCAGCGCCTCCCGTCGGAAGAGCCCCACGGGGCCCGGGACGATGTTCACCGCCGCGACGAAGCCCTGGGCGCGGCGCGGGAGGTTCAAGCCCTCGATGTACTCGAGGGCCTGGAGCCGGGCGAGGAAGTTCCCGCGGTTCCGGACCTTCACGTTCCCGGCCACCGCGCCCACGGAGTCCTGGGCCATGTGGCGAACCGCTTCGCGGAGCGTCTGGGGCTCGAGCTGCGAGTCCGCGTCCATGCAGAAGACGAAGGGGTGCTTCGACACCCGGATCCCGGTGTTCAGCGCGGTGGCCTTCCCCGCGTTGGGTTGGGTCACGGCGCGGAACTCCACCGGCCCCCGCTCCCCCTCCCACGCCGCCGCCACCGCCAGGGTGTCGTCCCTGGACCCGTCGTCCACCACGATGACCTCGTAACGGGGGTAGTCCAGACGGGACAGGCTCTGGAGGGCCTCGTCCAGCACCTCACCCTCGTTGTAGGCGGGGACCAGGATCGAGATCGGGGGCAGCTCCCCCATCGGCGCCGGGCGGGAGACGTTGCGCTCCGCGTGGCCCAGGTAGGCGAACCAGAGGAGGGCGAAGTACCGGGTGAAGAGGACGACGAGGAAGATGATCAGGCTGACGGCCACCACCCGGAGAAGGACCCGCTGGATGTCCGGCCCGCCCAGGACGGCGAGGAGGACGAAGCCCACGGTGGTCGCCAACGCCATGGCGAGGACCGTGAACGAGGACAGCAGGGATGCGCGTCGTGCGTTCATCGGCCGCCTCCGACGCCGCTCGTCGAGATCCGGAGCCGCAGCCCCCAGGACCGATAGCCCTGGAACTGGCCCTGGAGGTAGAAGAGGTCGGCCGTGGCCCGGAGCCGACGCCCGTCCCAGCCCAGCCCACCCTCGGCCGCGATCTGGGGGGCCCAGTTCGGCTCGTCGATGCGGGCCTCGTTCATGAGGGCCGCCCCGGCGGCGAGCCGGCCCCGGAGGATCCAGGCCGACGACAGGGGGCGCCGCAGGGCCACGAAGGGCCCTCCGGACACCACGCCCTCGGGGTCCCAGAAGAGGGGCCGGCCTCCCATCTCCGGCGCCTCCTCGGTGAACAGGAGTCCCCGAAGCTCCGCGCCCCCGGTGAGTCCCGGCGCCACCTCCCGGCTCAGGCTCGCCGCCACCGAGACCCGGGTGGGGTCCTCCACACCCGACAGATCACTGGAGAGCCGGGCCACCTGGACGTCACCCGCGATGCTCCAGAGAGCCCCCAGTCTGCGGGTGGCCTGGACCCGGATCTGGTCCTGGGCGTAGGCGGCCAGGCCGCTCTGGAGGGTGCCCAGGACGAGGTAGGCGGGCCCCCGGTCCCAGGAGGCCTCGACGCGCCCGCCCCCTGGAAGGAGGAGCCGCACCCCGGCGCCCAGCACCGCGTCCGTGTCCCCGACGTCGTCGCCCCCGCCCCGGACGGCCGTGCGCACCGTCCCCTGCCGCCACCAGCGGGCCAGCTCGACGGTGCCGTACGCGCCCTGCAGGTCACCGGGCGCTCCCGTCAGGCTCAGGCCCTCGAGCCAGCGATAGCCCGCGTCGGCTCGAACCACCCAGGGCCCCCGCACCAGGCGCCCCTCGCCCGCCAGATCGAGTCGCCGGTAGTCGTCGCTGTCGGCCAGGCCGTACGCGGCTGCGGCCACGCCCGGCTGCTCCTGCTCGTCGATGATCCGGGCGACGTCGATCCGGAGCGTCTCGAGGCCCTCGGTCGCGGCCGGATGCGCCGGGTCGTCGGCCAGGGCGGAACGATACCTCAGATCCGCCACCACCCGGTCCCCGTCCCAGCGCCGGAGGTCACCGATCAGCGTCAGGACCTCGGCCCGGGAGGCCGCCTCGGGATCGTCGCCCGCGGGGATGCTCCCGTCGGACAGGTCCGCGAGAAGACGGGTCAGACGCACCTCCGCGCCCTCCGCGTCCCCGGACCAGATCTCGAGCCGCGCCATCCGGAGCTCGCGGGCCGCCGTGGGGCCCTCGAGCGCCTCCACCCGGAGGAGGGCGTCACGGGCTCCGGCGTAGTCCTCGCGCTCGTACTGGAGGAAGTCCGCCCAGGCCTCCCAGGCGGCGGCGTCCCCGGGCGCGTCGGCGAGGGCTTCCCGGAAGAGGCCTTCCGCCCGGTCCAGGTCCCCATCGGTCCGGGCCCGGACGGCCTGCTCCAGGAGGCTCTCCTCCTCCGGCTCGGGCTCGGGTACGGCCAGGGCCGCGACCACGTCGTCCCGGAGCCCGAGGGCGTCGGCCTCGAGGAGCTCGTCGGCGTCCAGCTCCGCCAGGGTGGCCCGGGCCTCTTCGAGCCGGCCCGTGTAGTAGAACAGCCTGGCCAGCTCCACCCTCAGCTCCGTGTCCCCGGGGTATCGGTCCAGACCCTTCTCCAGGATCGCCATGGCCGGCCCGTACTCCTCGGACCAGGACCACGCCCGGGACCACTCCAGCGCCCGTGCCGGATCCTCGGACCGGGCCCAGAGCTCCCGGTAGTACGGGTCGGCCTCGGCGGGGCGGTCCAGATCCCGGAGGGTTCGGGCGAGGAGGAGGTGGATCTCGGTGTCCCCCTCGGAGCCGAGGAGGCGTCTGTAGACGTCGACGGTCTCGTCCCGGCGGTCCGCCCAGAAGAGGACCACCGCGTACTCCCGGAGGACGTCTCGGTCCTCCGGGTGGTCCGCCAGGTAGTCCTCGAGCAGTGCGGCGGCTTCGTCGTAGCGCTCGGCCTTCATCAGGGGCGCGATCATGGACCACAGGAGCTCGGCGGGGCCGGGCCCGGGAAGGACGTCCGCGGCGGCGGGCGCCACCACGTCCGAGGGCGCTTCGGTGGCCCGTTCGGGGAACGTCGGGGCGGGACGTCGCACCGTCTCCCCGGGGGCGAAGGGCGCACCCGTCGCCGGGAAGCTGATCCCCGACTCCTGGAACCCCGATCCCAGCACGTACCGCCTGGGAAGGACCACCAGGACCAGCGCCAGCGTCACGGTGGCCAGGGTGGCCGCCGTGAGTCCGAAGCGCAGCAGGTACGACGGAGGGGTCCCCCGCGCCGGCTCAGGCGCGGCCGGCACCGAGTCCCTCCAGCATGGCCTCGACTTCGTTCGTGTTCGAGGGATGCGAGGCGACCCGGACCTGGAAGCTCGGCGACGACAGCTGGCCCCGCAGGCTCGAGCGGAACCGGCGGAGGAAGGCCTCGGTCTGGCTCTCCCGGGCCCCGGAGAGCAGCACCAGCAGCGCGCAGCCGGCTCGGGTCACCATGTCCCCGTCCTCGCTGCGGATCTCCCGCAGCAGGTGGGGCTCGAGGTTGTCCAGGGACTCCTCCCGGTCCGAAGTCAGCCGGAGGAGGGAGAAGAGCCCGTCCCCGTTCCGGCTCCGGCGCCGGCGGATCTCTGCCGTGAGGATGGCCACGGCCACCCGGCCTCCCCGCCTGGCGGGCTCCCGTTCCCCCATGGCCTCCCGGACGTCGTGATCGCCGATCTGCCCGCCCCGGGCCGCGGCCGGACGGAGCCGGAGCTCGAGCTCGCGGAAGTCCAGCCCTCCGGTGAGGGTGTCGTCGCAGCCCGCCTCCAGGAAGGCGATGCGGTCGTTCGACCGGACGCCGTCGTCCGAGGCGAACACCATGCCCGCTTTGGTCAGGGGGCGGATCGCCCGACAGGCCTGGATGGCTTCCCGGACCCGGAGCCGGGGTGCGTGGACCAGCACGGACCCGTAGTCGGAGCCGGGCTGCAGGCGGGCGAGGGCGTCGTAGGGCTCGCTGACGATGTCGGCCCGGAAGGCGCCCTGGGCCCAGACGCCGAGGTCCCCGGGATGCTCTCCGCCCAGGGAGATCAGCAGGAGCCGGTCCGGGTCCACGCTGGGTCGGTCCTCCCGGCGGCGGGTCGGGAAGGAGCGGGGCCGGACCAGGCCCGCCCCGGGCTCGAGCTCGACGGTGATGGACTCGGGATTGAATCCGGGCTCCGGTACCGACGGGAGGAGGGTCACCTGATGGAGGTTCCCGCCCCGGGCCTCGACCGCAACCGCGCCGGTCAGGAACGGGCCCACCCAGTCCGGGGGCACCATGGCCGGCGCCCGGACGTCCAGGGAGAACGTCGCGCACACCGTGGCCCGCTGGCGGCGTCCCCACGACAGGAAGGTGGATCCCAGGGTCGTCCGCCCCGGTCCCGTGAGGAAGAGCGACCCGGGATCGACCGCGATCCGGGTCACATCGTCGCTCAGGAGCTCCTGGAGCTCGGCGAGGACCTCGTCGGGGGCTACGGAGCGGAGGGCCCTGAGCTCGAACTCCTCCCGGAAGCCCACGAGCCGGAGCTGCCCGGAGCGCCACGGCTCCCTCATGGGGAAGCCCCAGGCCTCGGCTACCTGCAGGGTCCCGGCCGCATCGCCGCTGGAGAGAAGGGCCACCCGCTCGCCGGCCCGCACGCCCGCGTTCAGGAACTGGAGACCCGCGACCATCTTGGCGGGCCCCGGCGGTCCGATGATCAGGTAGAGGCCGCCGGAGTCCAGGCCGCCCGTACGTTCGTCGAGCGGCGCGATGCCGGTGCGGATCCGGATCCTGCCCTTTCCGTTGGCCCCCATGGGTCTCATTCCGTCCGAGGTGATGGTCCGGTGCGGCTGCAGTCCGTACCGGAACGGCGGGAGCCTGGCCACGTCGGCGCGCTCAGGTCCCCGCGCGCAGGGAGGTAGTGCAAGGGCCGGACCCGAGAGACGATCCGATGGCGAGGCCCGCCGGCGCGAGTCGCGGAGGCCCCGCGACCCGGGGCGATCGGGTCGGCCTCCGCCCGGGCCTCCCCGACGGTCGTCGGGACCCCGATCGGCGGAGAAGCCGCGGAAACAGGCGTTTCTTGAGGGTTCCTTCAGCCCGGGGGCCCGGGTCGGGCGGGGTGACGAAGGGATGGCGAAGTCCCTCGATCGATGGTGTCAGGCAAGGTCTCGGGGCCATTGTCCGGGTCCCGGCGTGCCGCCGGATCCGCTGCGGGATTCGGCAAGTTTTTCCGGAAATCGGCAGCCCGGTGCGCCGCTCGAGCGCCCGGATCGCCCCCGCGGCGGAGGGCGGATCGGGTCCCGGCTCCCCGGTCGGACCCGGAGCCCGGCCGGGGACCCGGCGCCCCTCGGTCCGACCGGGATCGAGCCTCCGGATCCAGCGACGGGGCGCCATGCCTTACCTGCCAGGCGGTCCGCCACGTCGGCGTGATGGCCCCGGTCCGCATCGTCCACCGGAGACCTCCCCCCCGCAGGCCCTCACCGGCGCCGGTCCGATCAGCGTGGCCCCGGCGCGTGTCGATCCCGGCGCCGCAGTCAGCTCCTGGCCACCTGGGTCATGCACGACCTCACCTGCCCGACGCCGTCGTGCGGAACGTCGTCAAAGGTCGGTGGAGTCGAACACGCAGGTGGTGGGCGGCCCGAGAGGCTCCTCGTTGGGATCGATGCCGGTCAGCTCCAGCACGCGCCCCTTGAACCAGGCGTCGAAGTCGGCGGTGGCTGCCTTGTAGCGCTCGGCGACGTCTCCTCGCCGGACGGTGTAGGTCAGCTCGGAGACCCCGATGATCCAGGTGCCGTGGGGCGTCTCCTGCACGTGCCAGGTCTCCCTCGTCACGCCGTAGCTCGCATAGAACGCCTCGGTCTCCTCCCTCCGTTCCCTCAGCTCCTGGATGAAGCCCTCCAGGGCCGCTCGGTCTCCGTTCCTGAGCGGGTACGCTCTGACCACGACGTCCATCGCTGCTCTCCGGTTCGGTTGGGTAGGCCGCGGGCCAAGGTGCGGATGGCCGGGAGGGATGGCCAGTCTTTTCCGCGGGGTGGCCGGGCCACCCCCGACGAGGATGCGGGCACCGCCGGGGACGGGCGGAACGGTGGGGTTGTCCCCACGTTCACAGGGGGCATCTCCCGATCGGCCGTTCCCGCGGCCGGGGCCACATTTCCCTTGCGACCCGCGGCCGGGCGGCCCCCGATGGCGCGCGGTGGTCGCCCGCGTCGCCCCCGCAGCTCGTGGTCGCCCCCTCGCCCCCGGCGCCGAAACCGCACCGGCGCTACGGGGTTCGAAACCGTTCTGTCGCACACCCGTCACCGACACAGAAGGATCCGGATCCGAATCATGAACGAACGCGCAGTGGAAGAGCAGGCGAAGTGCCCCGTGATGCACGGGGGGATGGGCCGCATGAGGTCCGGCGCCCCGACCAACCGTGATTGGTGGCCTAACCAGCTGGACCTGGGCATCCTCCATCAGAACTCTCCTCTCCTCGATCCAATGGGCGAGGACTTCGACTACGCGGAGGAGTTCCGGTCCCTGGACCTGGAAGCGGTCCGTCGTGACCTCTACGCCCTCATGACAGACTCCCAGGACTGGTGGCCGGCGGACTGGGGCCACTACGGGCCCTTCTTCATCCGCATGGCCTGGCACAGCGCAGGGACCTACCGGACCGCCGACGGCCGGGGCGGCTCGTCATCGGGGACGCAACGCTTCGCGCCGCTGAACAGCTGGCCCGACAACGGCAACCTCGACAAGGCCCGTCGTCTCCTGTGGCCCGTGAAGCAGAAGTACGGCCGCAAGATCTCCTGGGCCGACCTCATGATCCTGGCCGGGAACTGCGCCCTGGAGTCCATGGGGCTGAAGACCTTCGGCTTCGGGGGCGGCCGCGAGGACATCTGGGAGCCGGAGCAGGACATCTACTGGGGCCCCGAGGCCGAGTGGCTCGGTGACAAGCGCTACCACGGAGAGCGGGAGCTCCAGAACCCGCTGGCCGCGGTGCAGATGGGGCTGATCTACGTGAACCCCGAGGGCCCGAACGGGGAGCCCGACCCGGTGGCCGCGGCCCACGACATCCGGGAGACCTTCGCCCGGATGGCGATGAACGACGAGGAGACGGTCGCCCTCATCGCCGGGGGGCACACCTTCGGCAAGTGCCACGGCGCCGGGGACGCGGCCCTGGTGGGGCCGGAGCCCGAGGGCGCCAGCCTGGCTGAACAGGGTCTCGGCTGGACCAGCACTCACGGCTCGGGGGTTGGGGGCGATGCCATCACCAGTGGGCTGGAGGGCGCCTGGACGCCCACCCCGACCCAGTGGGACAACGGGTACTTCGACATGCTCTTCGGCTACGACTGGGAGCTCACGAAGAGCCCGGCGGGCGCCTGGCAGTGGACGCCGAAGGATCCGGCTGCGCGTGAGCTGGTGCCCGACGCTCACGACCCGTCGAAGCGGCACGCGCCCATGATGGCCACCACCGACATCTCGCTGAAGGTGGATCCCATCTACGAGCCGATCTCCCGGCGCTTCCACGAGAACCCGGACCAGCTGGCGGACGCCTTCGCCCGGGCCTGGTTCAAGCTCACCCACCGGGACATGGGCCCCGTGGTCCGCTACCTCGGTCCCCTGGTCCCGGAGGAGGAGCTCATCTGGCAGGATCCCGTTCCCCCCGTCGACCACGAGCTGGTGGATGCCGAGGACGTCGCCGCCCTCAAGGCCCGGATCCTGGAGTCGGGCCTCTCCATCTCCCACCTGGTCTCCACGGCCTGGGCCTCGGCGTCGACCTTCCGTGGCTCGGACAAGCGGGGCGGCGCGAACGGCGCCCGCATCCGGCTCGCGCCCCAGAAGAGCTGGGAGGTGAACCAGCCAGGGAAGCTGGCGCGGGCGCTGGAGGTCTACGAGACGATCCAGTCGGAGTTCAACGAGGCCCAGACGGGCGGAAAGAGGATCTCCCTGGCCGACCTCATCGTCCTGGGCGGCTCCGCTGCGGTGGAGGAGGCCGCCCGCCGGGGAGGCTTCCAGGTCGAGGTGCCCTTCACGCCGGGGCGAACCGATGCCACGGCCGAGCAGACCGACGCGGATTCCTTCGACCCCCTCGAGCCCGTCGCGGACGGGTTCCGGAACTACCAGAAGGCGGAGTACGCGGTGTCCGCCGAGGAGCTGCTGGTGGACAAGGCGCAGCTCCTCACCCTCACCGCCCCGGAGATGACGGCGCTGGTCGGCGGCATGCGGGTGCTGAACGCCAACTACCAGCAGTCCCGCCACGGTGTGTTCACCGATCGGCCGGAGACCCTGACCAACGACTTCTTCGTGAACCTCCTCGACATGGGCACGGTCTGGGCGCCCACGTCCGAGGCGGAGACCGAGTTCGAGGGACGGGACCGGGCTACGGGCGACCTCAAGTGGACCGCCTCCCGGGTGGATCTGATCTTCGGGTCGAACTCCCAGCTCCGGGCCGTGGCCGAGGTCTACGGCTGCGCGGATGCCGAGGAGAAGTTCGTGCAGGACTTCGTGGCCGCCTGGACCAAGGTCATGAACCTCGACCGGTTCGACGTGGCCTGAGGGGTTCAACGGCGTGAGGCGTGGGGGTGGCGGTCCGGCCGGGCCGTCACCCCCTTCGTCGTGGGGGTGGTAACCGACGGTCGGCCCCCGCCGTATCCGCAGGTGTCCGGGGTCCGAAGAGGCCCCCGCATCGGTGGATGGGTGGCGTGGAGATGGACGGGGCGACGCCGGACGTCGGCGACACGTGGGGTGGAGGAGGAGGATGACGACGAGGTTCGCCTGGCTCGCTGCGGTGTGGACCGTGTGTGCGAGCGCGTCCGGAGTCCCGGGACAGGAGTCGGAGCTCCGACAGCTGGACTGGCTGATCGGGGAGTGGACGTTCGAAGACGTCCAGCTGGACGGACAGTACACCGAGGTGGGGACCCGGAGCTGTGAGTACGTCCTGGGCGGGGACTACATCGCCTGCGAGTCCCGGGGCGTGGATCACCGGGGCCGGGAGCGCACCTACCTCTGGTACTTCAACTACAACGAGCACGAGGCCCGCTTCGAGATCACGAGCCTCTTCCAGGGCTATCCCGCGAAGCTGCTCTACACGGCCACCGTCCACGACGACGGCCACCGTCTGGAGATCCGCTACGGCTCCTGGGAGGGCGACCGGATCGTGGTGGAGGGGGGGGCCACGGTCACGTACGACGGAGAGGACCGCTACGTCTGGGAGAACGCTCGTTTCCGGGACGTGGTGACGCGACGGTAGGGCCCGGCGGGGATTCGGGACTCGGCCACCTTGGCGGGCACCGACATCCCGCAAGCCGCTCCACCCGAGGTCCGCTCGGTCCGCACGCTCATCGTGCGGTCCTCCTGCGTGTGTGAGTGTGGCCTTCGGGAGGTGGGACGCCCCAGGGTCCGATTCTCTTCCCCCGGGGGGTGCGGGTGGGGTCGCGGCCGCCAGGTCCCCGCCTTTCCAGGTGGACGACCCGGGACTACCCTCCTCCCGATCCACGATCCTTGAACAGCCGCTGGACCGGCCCAGGGTTGCCGGCGGTACGACGGGAGTCGTCATGCGAGGCCACTGGGAGTCGGTATACCGGACGAAGCAGGCGGAAGCGGTCAGCTGGTACCAGCCCCGGAGCGGGCTGTCCCTCGGTCTCATCCGCGAGGCACTGCCGGATCGGGACGGTCGGATCCTGGACGTGGGCGGCGGGGCCTCCCGTCTGGCCGGGGACCTCTGGTCCGCAGGGTATCGGGAGGTCGTGGTCCTGGACGTGGTCGCGGAGGCGCTGTCTCAGGCGAGAAGCCGCCTGAGTGGGTCGGCACCGGGCGTCCGCTGGATCGTCGCCGACGCGCTCGCGCTTCCCCTCGCCTCCGGATCGGTGGCGCTGTGGCACGACCGGGCCTGCTTCCACTTCCTCACCGAGGACGCCGATCGGGCCCTGTACCTGGCCGAGGTCCACCGGGTGGTCCGCCCGGGCGGGTGGGTCCTGGTCGCCACCTTCGCGGCCGACGGACCGGAGCGGTGCAGCGACCTTCCGGTCCGGCGCTACGGCCCCGAGGAGCTGCATGCCGCCTTCGCCCCGGCCTTCGAGCCCGTCCGCTCGGAGCGGGAGGTGCACCGCACGCCGTCCGGCGGGGAGCAGCCCTTTACGTACGCGCTGTGCCGTCGTGGAGACGAGAAATCCTTTCGCGGCGCCGAGGTCAGGATGTAGGGTGGTTGCGGAATCCAGATGGGAGCCGTCCGATGCGCCTCTTCCTCCTCGCGTTCACGTATTCCGTCGTCACCGTCTTCGGCCTCCTCCACGTCCAGTCGTGGGTGATCGGGGTGCTCACCTGTGGGCCCGAGGGCCTCGCCGTCGCCCTGGCCACGACGGAGGCCTCGCCCATGGCGGTGGCGAGCGCGCCCTCCCCGTGCCGCACGCCTTCCGCCGGCGACGCGTCTCCGGCGCCGATTGCGCCGTTTCCTCTCCAGCGGGAGTGCCTCCCGGGCGCCCGCAGCCTCCCGGGGGACCGCGGTGACCGGGGTCGAACTCCGGGGGTCGTGCCCATGCCGGGGGTCGTGCCCATGCCCAACGCCGTGGACGTCCGGTGCGTGCACGTGAGCCCGCCGGGATCGCCCGATCTCTACCGGCTTCCCCTGTTGCCGAGGATTCCACCCCGGGTCGAGCCGGCGGCGCGGTCCCCGGGGGTCGGCGCGACGCCCGGAGACGTCTGGAGCTGAGGGTCAACACAGCCGTCCTCTCATGGGTCAAGGAGACGGTGGCAGGCCTTGGGGCGACCCGCCCAGAATCTCCGCCCGCCCTCACCGTCCGATCGCTCCCTCCCAGGCTCCGACATGATCACACGACGTGAATGGCTTCGAATCACGGCCGGCGCCGGCGCCGCCCTCGCCCTCGATCCGCGCCGCCTGCTCGCTCTCCAGGAAGGGCCGGTCCTCACCCGTCCCATCCCGTCCAGCGGAGAACAGCTTCCGATCATCGGACTGGGAGGTCGGTGGATCTCGGCGAACTCCTCGGCTGAGGAGCTGGCCGATCACCGGGCGGTGCTCCACGAGCTCGCCCGGGATGCCGAGGGCGCGGGGCGGCTCTTCGACTCGGCCGCCGGCTACGGCGGTGGGGGCTCGGAGGAGTACGCCGGGGAGTGGGCCGAGGCCGACGGCATTCAGGACGACATCTTCTGGGCCACCAAGGTCAACGTGGTGGGTCGCGGGAGCTCGAACGCCGACCCTGCGGACGTCCGGGCCCAGATCGAGCGCTCCTTCGACCGCATGCGTCTGGACGTGATCGACCTGAACCAGGTGCACAACATGGGCGATCCCCCGACCCAGCTGGGCATCCTGCAGGAGTACAAGGAGGAGGGCCGCATCCGCTACATCGGCATCACCACCACCAGCGGCGGGCAGTACGACCACCTCGCCCAGGTGATGCGCGACCATCCGCTGGACTTCATCGGCATCGACTACGCCGTGGACAACCGGGCCGCCGAGGAGGTCATCCTCCCCCTGGCCCAGGACCGGGGGATCGGCGTGCTGGTCTACCTTCCCTTCGGCCGCAGCCGCATGTGGGCCCGGATCGGCGACCGGCCGGTGCCCGAGTGGGCCACCGAGTTCGACGCCCACACCTGGGCCCAGTTCATGCTGAAGTTCGTGGTGGCCCATCCGGCCGTGTCCGTGGCTTGTCCCGGCACCGGTGATCCCGAGCACATGATCGACAACCTGGGGGGCGGCCGGGGTCGGCTGCCCACGCCGGAGCACGTCCAGCGCATGATCGAGCTCGTGGACGGCCTTCCGTCGGCCTGAGGACGACCGGAGGCCGGGGGATCAGCCGTCGGGACAGAAGGTGCCGCCGACCTGGAACTTCTCCGTGACCGCTCCCAGGTTCTGCTCCGGGATCACCGGACCGAAGTGCAACTCGGCCGAGAACTTGAGGATCCTCCGGCCTTCGAGGCCGGCGAAGATCCCCCGTCCCGATTTTACGAACAGGCTGGTGGTGAACTCGTAGCGGTCCGCCTCGAGAAGCGGCCAGAGGGTGACGTCGTCCTCGGTGAGGAGCATGTCTCCGTTCTCCCACCAGAACTGGTAGACGATGTCCACCCTCTTCCGGTCGTCCTCCAGGCCGCCGAGATCGCCACCGATGTCCCGGAGGTTGTTGAGGTAGACCCCGACCTGGGCCGGGCGCTCGACGCCGTCGAACGTGAAGGTCCCGTGCCCCGCGAGGGAGCGGACGTGGCCCTCGGTCTCCCCGGTCCCCTGGACGTGGATGCAGGCGTCTCCCGGGCCGAGGAGGGTGTCGTCCCCGCCGGCGGTACATCCGAAGAGGAGTACCGACGGAAGGACGAGCGCCGGGACGTTCCAGAAGGGGCGGGCCATGGTCGGATCTCGAGACGTTTGTTTCGACGTCCAGTTCCATCTTACCTTCCGGGCGTGATGAACGAAAGCGCTCATTTCGGGTCTTCGAGCGATCCCGCGACCCGGCCGATCGCTCGCCGTGCGGCCGGCCTGGCCTCCCTCGCGTGCGCCGCGGCCGCCCTGGCGGCCTGTGGTGACGACCCCGCCGGCCCCGGCCCCGAGGGAGACCGCGACCGGCAGCTGCGGGAGTCCCTCGGCCTCGTGACCCTGGGCGACATCCCCTACCCCGCCGACAATCCGTTGCTGGAGGAGCGGGTGGGGCTCGGGCGCCTCCTCTTCTTCGACCCGATCCTCTCCGGCGAAGGGGACGTGGCCTGCGCAACCTGCCATCTGCCCGAGTTCGCCTTCACCGACGCCCGCCAGTTCGCCGTCGGCGTCGGGGGCGCCGGTCTGGGTCCCGAACGTAGCGAGGGCGATTCCCACGTCTCGGGAGAGCCCATTCCTCCGACCCGTCGCAACACCACCACCGTCTTTAACACGGGCATGGCGCACGGCCTCGGGGGTCCGGCGCCGGACGCGCCCCTCTTCTGGGACGGCCGGGCCCAGGGGCTCGAGGACCAGGCCCTCCAGCCGCTCCTGGTCCGGGAGGAGATGCGGGGGGACACCCTGCACGGTTCCGACGAGGCGGTCCTGGACAGCCTGGTGAACCGGCTGCGGCAGCTTCCCGGCTACGTGGAGGGCTTCAGCCGGGCCTTCCCGGACGAGGCGGCGACGGCCTTCGACCCGTCCACGGTGACGGCCCGGAACCTCGGTCGGGCCCTGGGCGCGTACCAACGGGAGCTGGTGACCCGGAACGCGCCGGTGGACCGCTGGATCGAAGGGGAGGATGGTGCCCTGACGTCCGAGCAGAAGGACGGGATGGAGCTCTTCTTCACCCGTGCGGGGTGCTTCGTGTGCCACTCCGACCCCCTGTACGGCAGCTTCGGCTTCTTCGTGACCGGGGTCCCCCAGGCCGGCCGCGGGGGCGAGGTGATTCCGGGGGACGACGTCGGGCGGGAGGAGCACACCGGCGATCCCGCGGACCGGTACGCGTTCCGGGTCCCGTCGCTGCGCAACGTGGAGCTGACCGCGCCCTACATGCACTCCGGGGTGTTCGAGACGCTGGAGGAGGTGGTGGCGTTCTACAACGCCGGCGCCCGCCCCCGCCATCCGGAGATCGGCGACGAGCAGGTCACCTCGGCGGTGCGGCAGCCTCTGGGGCTCACCGCCGCCGAGGAAGCCGCCCTGGTGGCCTTCCTCGAAGCGCTCACCGACCCCGGCGACCTGCTGGACCCCATCCTGCTCGAAGCGCCGGACGCGGTCCCCTCCGGCCTTTCCTACACCGGGGAGTCGTCGGACTTCATCGTCATGGCCAGCATCGCCGCCGGTGGAGCCCATACCTGCGCCGTGTCGGGCCGAGGGAGCGGCGTGCCGAACGGGACAGTGTATTGCTGGGGCGCCAACGACCGGGGCCAGCTGGGGATCGGCACCACGTCGGAGAACGCCCGGGTCCTGCCGGTCCGGATCAAGGGCCCGGCGCCCGGGGGGCTCGAGGGGGAGGAGGAGGAGGTGCCGTTCTTCTACCTGGCGGCGGGGCTCGCCTACACCTGTGGTCGATCGATCCACCAGGAGATCCACTGCTGGGGGGGAGGTGCCGTGGGCGGCGGCAACCTGCGTCCGACCCGGGTGGGTGACGGGCGCACGTGGGACCGCCTGGACGGCGGGGACGACCACGTGTGCGCCATCGATGGGGCGGAGCGGCTCTTCTGCTGGGGCACCAACGACGCCGGCCAGGTCGGAGGCGGGTCCTCGGTGGTCCCGGGCCCCCGGGAGGTCCCCGGCGGGCCCTGGGCCGTGGTGTCGGCCGGTGGGACCCATACGTGCGCGCTGACGCGCGTCGGGGCGGTGTGGTGCTGGGGCGCGAACGACGCCGGTCAGGTCGGAACCGGCGCACCGTCCTCGGGCTCGGCTGTGCCGGTGGCGGTGGCGCCGGAGCGCCGCTTCGTCGACGTCACGGCAGGCGCGCGCCACACGTGCGCAGTGGACGCGGACGGGGTGGCCTGGTGCTGGGGAAGCAACGAGCGGGGGCAGCTGGGCCGGTCGTTGCTGGTCGTGGCGTCCCCGGTCCCCGAGGTGGTGGAGGGGCCTCCCGCCCTCCGGGCGGTGGGCGCCGGCGACCGACACACCTGTGCCGCCACCCGGGAGCTGGTGGCGTGGTGCTGGGGGGACAACAGCTTCGGCCAGCTGGGGCTCGACACGACGACCGGGGACCCCTCGGCGGTGCCGACGCCGGTCCGCACCAGCCACCGGTTCGCCGAGTTCACGGCGGGCCTGGGCCACACCTGCGCCATCGAGAACGCCCGGGGATGGTGCTGGGGCGCCAACGCCTCCGGTCAGGTGGGCAACGGGACCACGACGGCGAACCTCGTGCCGGGTGTGGTGGTGGGAAGGCCCTGACGCGGGCGGCCGGCCCCGAGCGAACGCGTCCCCCGGCTCCCACCGGTTCCAGCCTCGCTGCCGCTCCTACTGCTGGCTGCGGGTCTCTCGCTGCGCACCGGCCCGGACCAGGAGCGGCACCCCCAGCTCGGGATCCGGCTCGCCCAGCATCAGAAGGGCGTCCTCCAACTCCCGGGACGAGCCGAAGAGCCGTCCCAGCCGCCGGATGAAGCCCCGCTGTCGGGGGCAGACCGTGCCCGGCTCCGTCCCGGACAGGAAGTACTCCAGGCGGGCTCCGTCGGACCAGGGGCGGCACCCGCTGGCCAGGATCATCCCGGAGGCGGCGTCCACCTCGGCCAGGACCACGTCGGCGGGGGCCGGCGCCCAGTACTCGAAGGGGTCCCGGGCATGGATGCGGGCCATGATGCGTCCCCAGACCGGGGCCGCCAGCGATCCGCCGGACGCCCGCACCGGCAGGGCCCCGGGACCGTCGAAGCCGATCCAGACCGCCCCCACGATCTCGGGCGTATAGCCCGCGAACCAGACGTCGGTCGCGCCGTCCGTGGTGCCGGTCTTCCCCGCCGCCGGTCCCCAGTATCCGGCGCCGCGCACGCCCGCACCCGTCCCCAGGTCCACCACGTCCCGGAGCATGTCTGTCACCACGAAGGCGACCGCCGGGCTCGTGACCTCCATCCGCTCGACCTCCGCGCTCCAGATCACCGTGCCGTCCGCGTCCTCCACCCGGGTCACGGTCCGGGGCGTGGCCCGGCGGCCGTCGGTGGCGAAGGCCGAGTAGGCCTCCACGACCTCCAGGGGGCTCACCGCCGTCACGCCCAGTGCGGCGACGGGAGACAGGGGCGCCGCCTCGCGGAAGCCCGCCCGGGAGACGAAGTCGGCGACGCGGCGGCTGCCGATGTCGTGGGCGAGCCGGACGGCGGGGATGTTCTGGGACCGGACCAGCGCCTCCCGGAGGCTCATCCTCCCCTCCCAGGTCCCCGAGTAGTTCCGCGGCTCCCACTCGTCGTCGTCGCCCCCCGGCCGGTACGGCTCGTCCAGGATCGGCTGGCTGGGCACCCGCCCCTGTTCCAGCGCCGCCGCGTAGACGAAGGGCTTGAAGACGCTGCCGGCCTGGCGCCGGGTCAGGCGGACCCGATCGAAGGGCGCCCGCTGGTAGTCGCGTCCACCGACCCAGGCCAGCACGTCTCCGGTCCGGGGGTCCATGAAGACCACGGCTCCCTGGACGTCACGGGAGGCGTCCTCCTCGGCGGCTTCGGCCAGGCGGAGGCGGCCGTGGGCTCCCCGGTCCAGGGCCCCGAGCTGACGGTCCAGCTCCGCCTGGGCGGCGCGCTGGGCGGTGGGATCCAGGGTGGTGTGGATCCGCAGAGGCTCCCGGTAGATGCGGTCCCCCAGTTCCTGCTCCAGGAGGGTGCGGACCTGCTGCACGAAGTAGGGGGCCGCCATCCCCTCGTCCATGATCTCCCGCGCCTCCAGCACGCCGAGGTCGGCCTCTCGTCCGGCGGCCGCTTCCTCGGGGGAGATCCGCCCCTGCTCCTCCATCAGGGCGATGACCAGGTTGCGCCGGGTGCGGGCGGCTTCGGGGCGGGACCGGGGGTCGTAGTGGGCGGGCGCCCGGGGCAGGGCCGCCAGGAGCGCCGCCTCGTGGAGTTCCAGCTCGGTGGCGTCCTTCCCGAAGAGATCTCGGCTGGCGGCCTGCACCCCGTGGAGGGCATCCCCGAGGTAGATGTGGTTCAGGTAGAGCTCGAGGATCTCCGGCTTGTCGTACCGCTCCTCGATCTGCCGGGCGACCCGGACCTCGAGCAGCTTCCGGGACAGGGTCCGGTCCTCGCGGCGGATCCGGTCCGCGAACAGGGTGCGGGACAGCTGCATGGAGAGGGTGCTGGACCCCTGGGCCATCCGCCCCTGACGGACGTTGGCGAGCACGGCCCCGGCCACCCTTCGCCAATCCACGCCACCGTGCTCCAGGAAGCGCCGGTCCTCCACGGCGACGAAGGCCTCGGGCACCCACCGTGGCAGGCTCTCGAGGTCCACGACGGCATAGTCCATCGGGGAGAAGTCCGCGAAGCGCGCGCCGTCCCGATCCAGGACGACGGCGGCGCCTCCGGGCTGAAACGAGGCGAGCCGCCCCACATCGGGGCACCCGCCGAACCCGCAACGGGTGTAGGCGGTGCCGGCGAGGGCGCCGCCTCCGAGGATCAGGACCAACGCCACGGCGGGCGACGGCCGGAACGCGCCCAGGCGCCCGAGCCCCCGGCGAAGCCCCTGCCCCGCCCCACGCCAAGCCACGGCCAGACGCGGCGAGTGCCGTTCTGCCAGGCGGCGCACGCGGTCGGCGGTGGCGACCCGGGCCCGGTAGGTGTGACGCCGCACCCAGCGCAGGCGCACACGCGCCCGACGCAGGGGCTTCAACCCTCGAGGTCCAACCGGAAAGACGATCATGTCCCATTGGACGCTGCAATGACGGTGCCAGGTTGCGACCCGGTGGATTCACAGCTCGCGGACGTCGCGTCTCTCGAGGACGAACATCCACCCGCCGGGGTCCCGGTCCACTACGAGATCACCACCGCCTTGGCCTCCTTCCCCTTCTGCAGGTGGGGCACCCCGCCGGTCATCCACTCCGGCGCCGGGACACCCATGAGGTGGTGGTCGAAATACTGCTTCATCCGGGTCTGGAAGTCCTTCTGGTTGGCCTCTTCCTCCAGATGGTGGGGCTCACCGGGGTAGGACAGGAGGATGACCTCCTTGCCGAGGCGCCGGGCCGCCGTGTAGAGCTCCAGACCCTGGTTCCAGTCCACCGCCCCGTCCTCGGTCCCGTGGAGGATCAGGAAGGGCGTCTCGATGTCCGGGGCGTGGTGCACCGGGGACTGGCTGATCCAGCGCTCCATGTCGTCCCAGGGCTGATCCCCCATGCGCCCCTGGCTCCACTGGAGGATGGGGCCGTTCCCGTTGCCGGTGCGCTTGTAGAGGATGTTGTTCATGCTCATGAGGTTCGTGAGGGGGGCGCCCGTCACGATGGCCGCGAACATGTCGGTCTGGGTCAGGATGAAGGACGTCTCGTACCCGCCCCACGAGTGGCCCTGGAGGCCGATGCGGTCGGGATCGGCGTAGCCCAGCTCGATCACCTTCCGGGAGGCCGCGGTCACGTCGTCCAACGCCGAGCTTCCCGGGTACCCGTCGTCGTAGACGATGTCGGGCATGAGCACCAGATAGCCGTTGCTCGCGTAGGTCGACATGTGGGGCCGGTCGTCGTACACGGGCAGCGAGAACTCGTGGTGCCGCTGGGACATCTTCTCGTAGAAGTAGACGACCATGGGGTAGCGCCGGCCCTCCTCGTAGTCCGCCGGGAGAGCCAGTGTGGCCTGCAGGTCGTTGCCCCGCTCGTCCGTGTAGTCCACCAGCACCCGGCGGCCCCAGGCGAACTCCGCGATCTGCGGATTGGCGTCGGTGACCTGGCGGGGGGCGTCCAGATCGAGGTCCGCCACCCAGTAGTCCGGGAAGCGCTCGAAGGTCTGGCGGGTGAAGATCACCCGGTCGGCGTCCTCGGCCTTCTGGATCTGCCCGATCATCTCGTCCCCGAAGAGGAGGGGCTCGGGCGCACGGCCGGGGCGGGCCCGCACGTATCCGGACCGCTTCGTCCACTCGCCGTACGCCGACAGGAGGGCCCCGTCCGGGTCCACGTAGTCCGCGTCCCGATCGAGGGAGACGACCCGGTACCGGATGTCTTCGGCGTCGCCGGCTCCCCCGGTGACCGCCACAGCCTCACCCCCGTCGAGGGGCACGGACCACACGTCCCAGCGGTCGTAGAGGAGCACCTCGCCGTCCTCGGTCCACCCGCCCACCCCGTGGGCCGGCTGCTCGTCGATCCGGTCCCATTCCCGGTCTACGAAATCGATGCCGGTGGCCGCGGTGAGGTCGGTGTGCTCGAGCGTCGCCAGCTCCACGGCATACACGTGCTCGTCGGCCAGGTACACCCACCAGGCGCCATCGGGCGACGTGCCCATGGGCCGGCGCACCGCGGTGGCGATGTCCTCGGTCTCGCCGGTGGCCAGGTCGATGCGGACGAAGTCGGCGGTTCCCCCGGGCTCGGTGACGTCGCCGCGGTAGGCCACGTCCCGGCGGCCCACGGCCCAGGGACCCGCCTCCACGTCCACTCGCCGCATGTCGTCGGTGGCCAGGCGGACGAACCGGTCGGCGTCGACGTTGTAGACGGAGGTGTAGGTGAAGCGGCGATCCGCGCCCGCCTGAACCATCTGGACGGACTGGAGGCGTTCGTCCAGCCAGTGCCAGACGTCGACGTTCGCCGCCTCGGTGTCGTCGTCGTCGGCCTCCTCGGGCTCCTGGGCCTTGATGCCGAGCACGATCCGCTCCCCGTCCTCGGTCCAGCGGGTGTTGGCCAGCTCGGAGATCACGAAGCCCTGCGGGAAGACCGCGTCGGCGGCGGGGTCGTAGGCGGTGGTCGGGTCGTCCGGGTCGGTGGAGGCGACGACCACGGCGTTGCGACGATGCCGCTCCCCGTCCGGCACGGAGCCCCGCAGCGCGGCGACCCGGTCCCCGTCCTCGGTCCAGACCAGGTCCTCGTAGCGGTGGTCGCCGGCGTCCACCGACCGGATGCGCCCCTCTGCCAGCTCCACGAGGTAGAGGCCGTTCCCGGACCGGCCCTCCGCGTCCACCAGATACGCCACGTGGCTCGACGTCTCGTTGAAGCCGAACTCGGAGACGTTCCCGAAGGCGAGGGTGGACGCCCGCCCGAGGTCACGAAGGACCAGGTCCGACCCGGTGTGCTCGGCATCGCCGTCCGGGCGGTCCTTGTGGACGGCCAGGTACGTGCCGTCCTCCGAGAAGGCGAAGGCCCGGACCCCGATGTCCTCGGTCCGTGCGCCCGACCCGAGGTCGATCAGGTGGAGCGTGCGGCGCACCGGGGCCTCCTCCCTCTCGCCGGCTCCGGCCTCCTCCGTGGGGGGCGAGCTGAGGAAGGCCACCCAGCGGCCGTCGCTGGAGAAGGCCACGTCCCGACCGTTCAGTCCCTCGTGGACCGTCTCCCCGTCCAGCTCCCGGACGAAGAGGGTGGCGTCTCCGTCGTTGGGGGTCTGGACCCAGGCCATCCAACGCCCGTCGGGAGACAGGGTCGTCCGGGCGATCCGGCTCCAGTCGCCGTAGTCCGCCAGGGTGAGGGGGCGCCGGGACGACTCCTGGGCCTGGAGGGCCGGAGCGGCGGCGAGGAGCGCGAGGGCCAGGAACGCGAAACGTCGATGCATGTCGTCCTCTCGATGACGTGACTGGACCGCGATGGGAGCGCGGATCGTGCCAGGATAGGCCACACCACGGATCCGTGCACGGTGGCCAGGACCTACGGGTCCCCGCACGTGCCGGGGACCTCCGAGGACCCCACGGTCCGGCCCGGTCGCCGCCGGATTCAGCGGGCCCCTACGCCCACGCCGGTGAGGGACTCGCTGAGCTCCCGCAGACGGGCCCTGGCCTCCGGATCGTAGGCCTGCGGCCGCGCCGTCCCGGGTTGCAGCTCGTGGAAGTAGCGGCCGTTCCAGCCCTCCGTCGACAGGACCACGTTCATCACCGACAGGGCCCCGTCCTCGGGCGTGGACTGGGGCCGGGCCCCCGCGATCTCCATCATCTTCGTGTCCATGACCGGGGCCGGGTGGACCGCGTTGATGCGGACCCCGCTCCCGTCCAGCTCGGGCGCCAGATCGAAGGTGAACATGATCTGGGCGAGCTTGCTCTGGGCGTACGCGCGGAGTCCGTCGAAGCCCCGTTCCAGCATCACGTCGTCGAAGTCGATCTCCGCCTGGGTCCGCGACGCCACCATCACCACCTGGGAGGGGGCGCTCTCCCGGAGCATCGGCAGCAGGAGGTGGGTGAGCTGGAACCCGGCCAGGTAGTTCACGTGGAACCGGAGCTCCAGTCCATCCGCGGACAGCAGCCGCTGGCGGGGCGCCAGGCCCACACCGGCGTTGTTGATGAGGAGATCGAGCCGGTCGAAGTCCCGCCGGAGGCGATCGGCCAGCTCCGCCACCGCCTCCCGGGAACCGAGATCCGCGGCGTAGAAGTGTGCCTGGCCGCCGGTCCGACGGATCGAGTCCACGACCGCCGCCCCCTCCTCTGCGTTCCGCCCGTGGACGATGACCTCGGCGCCCAGCTCGGCGAGCTGGTAGGCCAGGACCCGCCCCAGCCCGCTGGTGGAGCCGGTGACGAGGGCCACCTGGCCGTCGAGGGACGGCGCCGACTGGGCCGTGACCGGGGCCGGACTCCACGCCAGGAGCGCCAGGAGCGACAGAAGCGGCGTCGCCCGGCGTGGGAGCCGCCTCCCGGTGCCGCCCGCCCGAAGGGTGTCACCGCCGGACCGGCCGGCCCCCGATCGTGCCTGGGCTGCTATCCCCCGAAGGTGGGCCCTCACCGCTACCGGGTCCGGAGCCGGGCGCATGCCGACCGTGCGTCCCAGAACCGCTCTTCGAGGATCAGCTCCCACACTGCGGGCTCGACGCACGCCAAGCCCTCGCCGAACTGGACCCCCGTGAAGGACACCCCGGACTGGGCGAGGCGCTGCTCGAGCGCTCCGGCGTCGATGCTCTGGGTCGTCACGCTGGTGGGCTCGAACCGCTGGAGGTGGTAGGCCCCGCTCCCGGACCACGATCGGGTCAGGCCGAGGGGAAACCGGCGCTCCGTGCTCACCTGGACGGATGTCCCGACCTCCACGGGGACCACGACCGCGTTGAGCTCCGGACCCTCGAGACGGAACGTGGCCGGCGTCACGAAGGGCGTCGCGTCGTCGATCCGACCATCGGAGATCACCGCGAAGTACACGCCCGGTTCGTCGGAGGTCACCGTCAGGGTCATGGGAGAGGACGCCCGGGCCGCGACCGTCGGCGGAAGAAGCGGGATCGGCGTGGAATCCACCATCGCCGCGGGAATGGCCAGAGCGGCGCCCAGGATCGCCGCAGTGATCGGCATGCGCCACGAGTCGACGAATCTCATCCCCACCTCCGTTCCAGAGACACCGGACTCACCCTCCGAGCCCTACCCCGAGGCCGATCATGCGGTCCTGGGGACGCCGGGGTCTCGTCCGGTGGGGACTCAGAAGTACAGGATCACCCCGTACACGCCGAGGGCGACCCCACCCGCCGCGATGATCGTGCCGGTGGTCCCCCCGATGATGAGACCCCCGATGAACGCCGCGCCGCCGCCGACCATGAAGGCCATCCCTCTCCCGCGGCCGGAGCTCTGCGGCACCGGGGCCGCCGCGTCCGATCGGCCATCCACGGACGGGCTCACCAGGGTTTCGGCGGGCAGCTGAAGCAGGGAGGTCGTGGGAGCCGGGTGGCGGAGGGCCTCCACGGCAGTCGGCGCCGCGGCTGGGTCGTGAGCGCCTGCACCCAGGTCCACCGAGGGCACCTCGGCCGGCCGGTCCGGGCTTCCCTGCGCGGAGACCGCCGAGGGGGCGGACCCTCCTGCGATCAGGGCCCCGACCAACCAGACGGCCGCCGATGGTACACGGATCGCCATGCCGGTCCTCCATCCAGAGTGGGAACGATTGCCTGTGGCCATGGATGCCAGAGGAAGGCTAGAACCCCGGGACGTGGGGCAATGCCGGGAGATTCCCGCGACCCGGTGTGGGGGACGGCGGTGATCCGCGCGTGTCCGCTCGAACCCCGGTGGTGCTTCGGTGGCCTTCCGAAGACGAGGGCGGCGCGGAAGGTCAATCCACGTCGATGTCCACCAGCTTGTCCGGGTTCCGCACGGCGAAGATGCGCCGGATGCGGCCGTCCGCGATCTGCAGGAGGAACACGACCTCCAGGGCGTCTTCGACCCGGACCACCGCAGCGGGCATCCCGTTGATTGATCGAATGTCCATGGAGACACCGGCCGGGGCCTTCCCGGCGACCCCCGCCAGCAAACGAGCCACCGACGAGATTCCCGTGACCTCCCGGGTCGCCGAAGGCACCTTGCCGCCCCCGTCCGAAACCATCACCACGTCTTCGGCCAGGAGGGCCTCGAGACGGGCCAGCTCGCCGGCCCGTGCGGCCTCCAGGAAGGCCCGGAGCAACGCCTCGTGCTCGCCGGGATCGACCGGCCGGTCCGCACCCTCGCGCCGAACGCGCTCCCGGGCCCGGCGCGCGATCTGCCGGCAGGCGTCCGGTCGCCGGTCCACGACGTCGGCGATCTCGTCGTAGCCGTAGTCGAACACCTCCCGGAGGAGGAACACCGCTCGATCGACGGGACCGAGCCGCAAGAGCACGTGCAGCAAGGCGAGGTTTACGGACTCGAGCCGCTCGATCCGGTCACCCGGGCCGGGACGGGTGTCCAGGAGCTCGGGGAGCCACGGGCCCACGTAGCGCTCGCGACGGGCCCGGGCGGACTTCTCCCGGTCCAGGCACAGGCGCGTGGTCGTCCGCACCAGGAATCCGTCGATCGATCGCACCTCCCCTGCCCCGGCGAGGCGCCGCCACGCGTCCTGCACCACGTCTTCGGCATCGCTCCGGGTCTGGAGCATCCGGTAGGCGATGCCGAACAGCCTCGGACGAAGGGCCTGGAACCGGCGGAGGCGGTCGTCCTCGCCGGCCCGCCCTCCCCATTCCGATACCCGGGTCGGTCCCATGACCGCTCAGGCCGCGGGTTCGTCCGGGAGGGGGAGCCCGAGCCGGGACAGCTCACAGGCCCTGGCGAACCCCATGCCCTTCTTCAGGACCGGGAACAGGTGCGAGGTGGCCGCGGCCATGGAGGCCTCGATCAGCCCGCGCTCCCCGTACCGGGCCCGGATCGCCCGCCGGACTTCTTCGGCGTCCTGGCCGACGCCCAGCCGACGGCCGAACTCGAACGCCTCGGCGTGCTCCGCCGGAAGATCGTCGGCGCGGCCCGAAAGGGCCGTGGCGATGTCTTCGGGGCCGACGCCCTCCTGTCGGGCCACGTTGACCGCGATCTCGAGGCACTCGCCGCAATCCAGTGCCTGGGTGGCGCCCAGTCGGACCATGTGGATCACGGTGGAGGGGAGCGTGGGGCCATAGGCCGTGGCGGGCATGAACATCAGGATCGGGACGAAGGCGCCCGGAGCGTGGGTGGCGATCTCGTTCAGGTACGGCAACTCCACGCCGAGGCGGCGCTCGAAGCCCTCGATCAGCTTGCCCATCAGATATCGTCTCATCAAGACCTCCCTGTCGTTTTCGTCGGACTGCTTCGTCCCAAGGACGAGAATTAGGGGGGCTGGCGTGACAGGGAGGGTGGTTGGACTCCGTGGTCGCGCCTCCAGGGGTCGACCGGACGACGCCGTCTCGACACCGGGTTCGACCCGTTTAGACCGGCCGCGGGCAGAGCGCCGTGCGGACCGGCGCCCCGGGTGGGCTCGGTCGGAAGAGTCAGTACGTCGCATCCCCGGCCGCACTGGCGGCGACGACGATGAACGCAAGAGCCCCCACGACCGCCAGTGCCAAGCCCCCCACCGTCTTGATCGGATTGAACTTCTTCACTTCCACCAGGGTGATGTCGTCCAGGGCGACCGGGGTGACCGGCACGCCGTCCACGTGCGTCGTCCGGCAAGGCTGGATCGGGCTGTCCGGCGGGCATACCCGCAGAAATTGCTCCGTCCACAACACGTCGCCCATGACGACCGGGTCGTCCAGGACCCGGGTCACGCCGTCGGTGGTCGTCACCCGAACCGCGTCGGGTGTGCTCTCGCCCCGGAGCAACTGTTCTGCCGGAAGGGGCCCGGGGCGCCAGGAGACGCATGCCTGCAGGTGCAGGACCAGGAGGAGGACAGCCGGCCGCCGAAAGGTTCGCGTCTTCATCAGTGGCTCCGCGTGGGAGGGACGGGTCGATGAGCCCTACGTTGGGGCGCCGCCCCCGTACGGAGGCTACGTAGGGCCACGTAGCGGGGGTGGACGGCTCGGTCCGGCAGGAGCGGTGTACGCCCCGTTCCAACCCGAACGGAGAGCCCCGTATGACCTTCCCCTGTCCGCGCCGTCGGATTCCGACGACCCTCGCCGCGGCCCTCCTCGCCGCCTCCGCCTGCGGAGACTCCAACGGCCCCACCGACGCTGGGCCCGACCCGGGCCCCGTCGACGGAACGGCCGAGCTCGAGCTGGTGGTGGAGGGGCTCGAAGCCCCCGTCCATCTCACCACCCGCCCCGGGGAGACATCGCCCCTCTTCGTGGTCGAGCAGACCGGCGTCATCCGCGTCGTCCGGGGCGGCGCCGCGGATGCGACGCCCTTTCTGGATATCACGGACCGGACCGGCACGGGGGGCGAGCGTGGCCTCTTCGCCCTGGCCTTCGACCCGGACCACGGGGCCAACGGTCGGGTCTACGTGCACTACACGGACACGGACGGCGACACGAGGCTCAGCCGCTTCACGGTGACGTCGTCCGATCCCGACGTGGCCGATCCCGCCTCCGAGGAGGTCCTCCTCACCGTCGACCAGCCCTTCGGGAACCACAACGGGGGCCAGATCGCCTTCGGACCCGACGGGTACCTTTACGTCGCCCTCGGCGACGGGGGCAGCGGGGGCGACCCCCAGGGGAACGCTCAGAACCGGGGCAACCTCCTGGGCACCCTGCTCCGCCTGGACGTGGACGGTGCCGGGGCGTATGCGGTCCCGGCGGACAATCCCTTCGTCGGCGACGCCGAGGCCCGGGACGAGATCTGGGCGTACGGCCTTCGGAACCCGTGGCGGTTCAGCTTCGACCGGCTCACCGGGGACGTCTGGATCGGGGACGTTGGCCAGGGCAGCCTGGAGGAGATCGACTTCCAGCCCGCCGGCTCCGCGGGTGGAGCCAACTACGGCTGGAACGTGATGGAGGGGACCGAGTGCTTCGAGGCGGCGGACTGCGACCGGGCCGGGCTCACGCTCCCCATTCACGAATACGTCAACGGATCGGGGGGCACGTGCTCCGTCACCGGGGGCTTCGTGTACCGGGGCTCCGCCATCCCCGAGCTGCAGGGCCGCTACCTCTTCGCGGATTTCTGCGCCGGGTGGGTGCGGGCCCTCGCCCACGACGACGGAGAGGTCACCGACGAGACGACGCTCCTGACCGGCCTCAACCGCATCACCTCGTTCGGGGAGGACGGCGACGGCGAGCTCTACGTGATGGAGATCGCGGGCCGGGTCTGGCGGATGGTGCCGGCGGACGGGTGAGGCCGGCCGGAGGAGCTCGAGCGCCGGTGCGGCATCCCCCGGGCCGGACGCCGCGAACAGCCTAGGCGACACCCGCGGACCCCGAATAGAATTGAGGATCCGCACCACCGTCACAGGGGACCCCGACATGCTCCGCCACCACACCGCCCTCCGTCCGCTCCTGCTGTTCCTGATCTGCCTGCTGCCCACGGCGTGCGTGAAGAAGAGCACCCACGAGGTCGCGCTCACGGACCTGTCGCGGGCCCGGGGGGAGATCGAGTCGCTTCAGGCCGAGATCGCCGGTCTGGAGGCCGAGATGGCGCAGAACGCCCGGGAGAGCGCCGCCCTGGAGGCCGACCTGCGCGCCCAGATCGCGGACCTCGAGGAACGCGGGGCCAACAGTGCCGCGCTCTTCGAGGAGGCCAGGCAGGAGGTCTATCGCCTGGAGGCGGTCCTGAACGAGCGGGGTGCGGAGTACCGGACGCTCCAGCGGCGGCTCGACGCCCTGCGGGCCGTGGAGCAGGAGGTCCGGGAGCGGAACGCGATCTACGAGGACGTGATCGGACGCTTCCGGTCCCTGATGGACGGGGGGCAGCTCAGCGTGGACATCGTCCGGGGTCGGCTGGTCATCCTCCTGCCCCAGGACGTCCTGTTCGGATCGGGAAGCGCCAGCCTCGGAGCGGAGGGTCGCTCCGTCCTCGCCGAGGTGGCCCGGGTCCTCGCCGAGTTCCCGGACCGCCGCTTCCAGGTGGAGGGGCATACGGACAACGTGCCCATCGCGACGGAGCGGTTCCCATCGAACTGGGAGCTCTCCAGCGCCCGGGCGCTCGCGGTGGTGCGGCTCCTGGCGCAGCAGGGTGTCGATCCCGCCAACGTATCCGGCGCGGCCTACGGCGAGTTCCAGCCGGTGGCGTCCAACGACGACCGGGAGGGCCGGGCCCGGAACCGGCGCATCGAGATCGTCATGCTGCCGAACCTGGACGTGATCGCAGAGGCGCAGGTGCCCGGCCGGGATTGACCCGGCCGCGCGGCGATCCCTCATCGCGCGGGCACCCCGGGACCGCTCCCCCGGCCCCGTCGGATGGACGGCGGAGTGCGCTCCCCGCTCTTGCGCCATGCGACTTCGCGTGACGACGTGGTGGCGTGGAGCCCGTCGAAGTCGCAGCGTATGCGGGCCGCCCGCCGACGGCGGGTGACCATCCCGTCCCCTCGCGCACAGGGAGCCCGGCCATGCCGCTCAGCACCTCCAGGAGCTACTTCATCACCAGGTCCTCGGTCCAGCTGAAGAAGAACCCGGGCGGTGGCTCCAGCGTCAACCACCTGCTGCTCGGCGACTGGCTGCGCTACCTGGGGGACACCCAGGGGGACTGGGCCCGGATCCGGTGTCGGGGGGACGTGGGATGGATCCGGACGGGCGACTTCTCGGAGGCCCGCGCCCTGGAGGTCAACTTCATCGACATCGGACAGGGGGACGGGTGCCACATCGTCACCCCGGACGACGAGGTGATCCTCATCGATTCCGGGGTCGGGACCAACATGAACCGGTTCCTGAGCTGGCGATACAACCTGCGCAGTCGGAACGTGCGGCGCGCTCCGGACTTCGATCCGGAGAGGGCGGAGCGGGCGCCGTGGCCCATCGATCACGTGGTGATCACCCACCCCGACAACGACCACTACTACGGCTTCCTCGACGTCTTCAGCAATCCGAAGCTCTCCTTCGACCGGATCTGGCACAACGGGATCGTGGAGCGGCCGATCCGGGAGGACGACCCCACCCTCTGGTACCCCAGCCGGGACGACCTCGGGGGATACGTCCGGGGCGGGACGAGCTATCTCTGGGACGTCGCCCACACCCCCGAGCGGCTCCGGGAGATCGTGGACGCCCACCCCACGTCGCAGAAGCAGCTCTTGAGAACGCTTCGCGCCTGCTTCGCCAACTCGCCCGACGCCACCTTCCAGGCCGTGTCCAGGAGGGACGACGCCCTGACGGTGCCGACCCACCTCGGTCCCTTCGACGGTTCCACCAGCGTGACCCTCGAGGTCCTGGGCCCCATCACCGAGGAGGTGGACCACAACGGGGAGAGCCGCCGGTGCCTGCGACGGCTCGGCGACGAGGGCGTGACCAAGAACGGGCACTCGGTGATCCTGAAGCTCGTCTTCGGGCGTCTCAAGGTCCTCCTCGGCGGCGACCTCAACACCGAGGCCCAGGACTTCCTCCTTAGGCAGTACACCTCCGTTTCGACCAAGGCATCCACCCTGGAGGACCGCATCGCGGCGTACGAGGCTCTCGGGGATACGATCACGGACGACGACCGGGATCGCCTGGAGCGGGACCGGGCGAAGCGAGCCGCCCAGGTGGAGGAGGCCCGCAGCGTCTTCGAGTGCGACGTCGCCAAGGCTTGCCACCACGGCTCCGCCCACTTCGTCGACACCTTCCTCCGGGCCGTGAACCCCGTGGTGACGGTGATCTCCAGCGGCGACGAGGAGAGCCACTCGCATCCCCGGCCCGACGCCCTGGGCACGTTCGGCAAGCACGGGCGGGGGCGCCGACCCCTCATCTTCTCAACCGAGCTGGCGCGCTCGACCCGCGAGTTCACGCCGATCCTGCGCTACCTGGAGGAGCTTCGCCGGTACGAGGCGGCGCTGGCCGCCGAGCCGGATCCCAGGGACCGGGAGGCGATCCGGACCGCGATGGAGGGCCGACGGGACCGGAACGTGGCCGTCTACGGGATGATCACCCTCCGGGCGCTGGGGGACGTGATCCTGCTGGCGCAGAAGCTCGAGGTGCCGGCGAGCCGGGGCAGCACCCTGCAGAAGTGGGACATCTACGAGCTCCACCACAACGAGCACACCGGGACCTTCGAATACACGGGACATTGAAGGAGCGAGACAGCTCGTGCGCCTTCTACCCGCTCACGCGACCTCTGCACAGAGCACGGAACTCCGGGTCACCGGCCGCGATCTCCACCATTCCCGGCCGTAGGCTCACCGCGTCGTCGAACGTTCTTTGAGCGTCTTCGAAATCGCCCAGGGCACAGAGAAAGCGGGCCAGGTCGAAGTAGCCCCACGCATAGTCGGGATCCGCTTCCACGCTGAGCCGTTGGGTCGTCAGCGCCTCAGATACGTTCCCGGACTTGAAGAGAGAATAGGCCTTCAAGTTGAGGAGATAAGCGTTGCCGGGATCACATTGGAGCGCCTCGTCGTAGAGGTCGACGGCGAGTCGGTAGGACCCCGTGTGGAATGCATTGATGGCGGCTCGGGACCTGCTCAGCGCGCACCGTGCCCCCAACAGCTCACTTTCGACGCTCGCGAGATTTTCGGAGAGCCCCGCCACCGCCTGGTCCAGCCGTGCCAGCTCTTCCACAGCGGCCTCCCTCTGTGCCTCGACGCGGACCAGCTCACGGGTTGCGTAGGCGAGGCTCGCGAAGACGAGCACGGCCCCGACGAGGCTCACGAGGGCTGAGCGCCTCGACGTCCGGGCGAGCCGATCGAGGGGAGCGGTATGGGGGGTCAAGTGTCTGCCCCCGGTGCCTTTCCGACCAGGACCCCCAGAGCGTCGGACCACATCCGGAGGAGGCGCCCGGCGGAATAGGTGATTGCGCCGGACGAGCCGAAGAGGCCGGCCAGCTCCGCAGGGGAGGCCGATTGACGCCACAACATGACACCGGCGCTGCCGAGCAGGATGGCCAGAGAGGTCAACGTCACACCGAGGTGGACCAGTCGCTCGAACCGGAACATCTGGTTGAGGCGTTCGATGGCCTGCAGCTTCGCCTCGAGATCTGCCGACGACACGGGGACGGCCCTCCTTCCTGACGATACGTCTCTCAAAGCCTTCTCGTAGTCCGGCTCCAACATGATGACGAGGTCCCGCCGCTGGGCGCCAGCACTCGGTCGACCGCCTACCGGACCACCCGTCCGTCCTTCATCACGAACCGCACCTCACGGATCGCCTCGATCGCCTCGGTGGGATCACCGTCCACCGCGATGATGTCGGCCACCCACCCGGGGCGGATCACCCCGATCTCGTCGGCCATCCCCAGGGATTCGGCGGCGAGTGAAGTGGCCGAGGTGAGGGCGTCCAGGGGCGACTGGCCGCCCTCCCGGACCCGGTAGACCAGCTCGTCGGCGTTCCGCCCGTGGGCGCCGGCCACGGCGTCGGTGCCGAAGACGGTCTTCAGCCCCGGGACGGCGAGGGCCGTGCGGAACGCCTCCAGGGCCCGTGGCACCGCCGCCCGCATCTGATCGAACCCCTCCTCGGTGTAGCCCCCGATCCCCAGGTAGCGGGCTTCGTTGTCGAAGTAGTTCTGGAAGATCAGATGGATGTTGGGGTCGTAGAACGTCCCCTGGTCCGCGAGGACCTCCAGGGTGGCCCGGTCCAGCAGGGCTCCGTGCTCGATGGTGGTGCAGCCCGCCCGGCTCGCTCGCACGGCGCTCTCGTTGCCGTGGGCGTGGACCACGGCCCGGAGGCCCAGGGTGGCCGCCTCGCCGCAGGCGGCGTCCAGCTGGGCCTGGCTCAAGGTCGGGGCACCCCCGGTCCGGATGCTCTCGGAGCCGAAGATCTTGATGACGTCGGCGCCCCGTTCCGCGAAGTCCCGGACCGCCGACCGCATCGCGTCGGCATCGCCCGTCCCGGCGGACAGGGAGCCCAGCGAGGTGAGGATTCGCGGACCGGGGAGGGCTCCCCGAGCCAGGGCGTCCCGGAGGGGCCCGTCCTCGGCACCGCCCAGGGACTGCACGGTGGTGAAGCCGGCCATGAGCATGGCGTAGGCGTTCTCGGCGGCGTGGAGGACCCGCACCTCCGGGTCGCTGCCCCGGGCCAGACGGCCGTCCGGGTCGAAGTGCCACCCGACGTGGACGTGGGTGTCGATGAGCCCGGGCAGGACCGTCATTCCCCGGAGGTCCTCCATCCGGTCCCCTTCCCCCTCCCCCGCCGGGACCACGGCGACGACGCGCCCACCCCGGACGACGACGTCGCGATCCATCAGGACGGCCCCCGTACCATCCAGGAGCCGGGACGTCCGCAGGACGACGGTCGCCTCCTGGGCCGTGGCGGTGGACGCGCCGCACAGAAGTCCCACGAGGGTCGCAAGGACCCACCGCCGGGGCCGGCATCGAAGCATGGTCATGGGTTCGGTCGTTGCGGGCTAGCGCTCCAGGGCACGTCGGATCACCTCGTCGAAGTTCTGGACGAGGATGAGACGGTCGCTGGGGAGGCCCTCCTGGGGGGTGACCATGAGGAACCGTCCGTCCTCTGCGACGTCGTACCACCGCCCGTCGTCGTTCATGTACGGCCGGAACCTGGCGGTGAAGAGCGTTCGCGTCCCGAGCACTTCGAAGACGCCCTCCGTCGCCACGGTGGCGGCCATCATGTCCCGGTCGCGCCAGTAGAAGAGCTCCGAGCCGTCCCGGGACCAGGCGGGCTCCGTCCCGCCACCGGACGAGACCTGCCAGAGCCCGCGTGTCGCGTCGGGGAACGGACGCACGAACACCTCCTTGCGTCCGCCGGGGCCCCTCACCGTGTACGCGAGCCAGCGACCGTCGGGCGAAAGCGAGGGGGTGGTCTCCTCGTCGGGCGTGGCGGCCAGGGACACCGGTTGCCCGTTCTCGTCCGGGCGGAAGGCCAGGATGTCGCCCAGTCCCTCGGCGCCGTCGTCGTCGGTCCGGTAGATCAGCCAGTCCCCGTCCGGCGACCAGAGCCCCTCGAAGATGGCCCGGGACTCCGCCGCGATCTCCGTCGGCTCCCCGAGCCCGTCGGCCCGGACCTGCCAGAGGGACTCCCTGGTCCCGTCGGAGGTGACGTACAGAATGGCCTCGCCGTCGGGCCTCCAGGTGGGCCGCCGGGCGGCGGACGACGTGAACGTCAGCTTCTGGGCCGGTCCCCCGGACAGGCGCTTCACGAAGATGTTCGTGGCCCCGGAGGGCTCCGTGAGGGAGATGGCCACCCGCTCGTCGTCGGGGGACAGCCTGAGACCCCCCGTCGGCATCGGTGCGGGGAAGTTGAAGGACGAATCGGCCGGCGTCTTCGTGCCGTCCCGATCCACCCAGCTCAGCTCCTCCCTCAGCGGGCCGCGAGCCGCGTCGGCCGGACCGTAGATGAGGGTCCCGTCCCAGGAGAGGAGGAGATCCCCCACGGTCGCCTCCGACTGGCCGACGAGATCGGGCAGCGTCACCCACCGGCTGAGGATCTCGAGGCTCTCCAGGTCGACCCGGGCCGCCATGAGGCCCCGGTTCTCCGCTCCGGACCGGGAGACGACGAGGAAATCCGGCTCGACGAACCACACGTGATTGGCTTCCGATGCCAGCTGCCGATACTCGGCGGCATCGTCGTCGTAGACCCAGGCCCATCCCTGGCCGGCTAGCTCCGAGGAGAGCATCAGGAAGTCCCGGCCCCCCGGGAGCGCCTGGAGCACGTTCGGCCGTCCCGGCCCGTCGAAGGGAAGGAACTCCTCCGCCCCGCCGGTCTCGGGAATCCGGACCACACCGCTGTCGGCGGCGACGATGATGGTGCCGCCGTCCTGCCAGGCCACCGAGCTGGCGCTGAACTGGTTCCGGAGCGTCGTCGAGGGACCGCCGTCCCGGGGCATCGTCCGGAGCACCGTCCGGTCGCTGACCACCAGCATCGACGCGTCGGGAGAGAAGGCCACCCAGGCCTCCGACTCGGGGCCGCCGCGCACCGGGGACCCGAGGGGATCCCCCTGTTCCTTCACGAAGAGCCGCTCGCCTTCCTCGGTGTCGCCGTAGTAGGCCAGCACCGACGCATCCCGGGCGATGGCGGGAGTCCATCCCACCGGCTTGGCCCGATCGTTGAGCTCGATCTCGTACCGCACCGCATCGAGCGGGGCTTCGGGGGGCGGCCTCAGCCATCCCCACGCGGCCAGCCCGGCGAGGATCGCCGAGAGGCCGGCCCAGGCCGTCGCAGTCGATGGTCCGCCGGCGACCCCGGGGCCCGACGCGGGGCTCCGGCCCACGAGGGTCTGGCCGATGGCAGGGTCTCCGAGGGCCGCCGCGAACTCGGCAGCGCTTCCGAAGCGGTCTGCCGGCAGCTTCTCCAGCGCCTTGAGGACCACCGCTTCCAGGTGCGGCGGGATCGCCTTCCGATGGTCCCGGGGCGCCGTGGGTGGAGACGTGATGATCCTGCCCAGGACGGCCTGGGCCGTCGTCCCGGGGAACGGCGGCTCCCCCGTGAGCATCTCGTACACGACGCAGGCCAGGGAGTAGACGTCGGAGCGAGCGTCCGGGTCCCGGTCGGCCGTGGCCTGCTCCGGGCTCATGTAGTGCGGCGTACCCAGCGAAAGGCCGGTCTCGGTCAGACGGCCCTCACCCGCCTGCTGCACGGCCAGAGCGATGCCGAAGTCGTCGACCAGCGGCTGGCCGTCGTGGAGGAGGATGTTGGCGGGATTGATGTCCCGGTGGATGACGTCGTGGCGGTGGGCATAATCCAGGGCACCGGCGACAGCGACCCCGATTCGGACCGCGTCGTCCACGGGAAGCTGCTTCTCCCGGGCCATGCGATCCCGGAGCGTCTCGCCCTCCACGTAGGGCATGACGAAATAGAGGAAGCCGTCGGCCTCTCCGGAATCGAAGAGCGGGAGGATGTGGGGGTGCTGGAGGTTCGCGGTGGTGCGGATCTCGGTCAGGAACCGCTCCGCCCCCATGATGGCCGCCAGCTCCGGTCGGAGCACCTTGACGGCCACCCGCCGATCATGACGCAGATCGTGGGCCAGATAGACCGTCGCCATCCCTCCCGCACCGATCTCCTGCAGGACCGTGTAGCGATCCCCCAGTGCGGCGGTCAGTCGGTCGGGGACGTCGGACATGAGGACGGGGGCTCCGGCGGGGAGGATCGGCGCCCAACCTCGGACGGGCGCGAACCGACGCTACGAGCGGGGATCGGGCGGGGCAAGCTCCTGCAGATTGGCGCGATGAAGGGACCGGAGCCCGTCCTCGATCTCGTGGATCCGTTGGACGAGGGCGCGGGTCAGCGGAGTCGGGATCCCGGCTTCCTCGCCGAAGCGGACGATCCAGCCGAGCTGCGCGTCCACCTCGGTCCTCCGCTTCCGCACGGCCAGGTCCCGCCAGATGCCGCTGTGCGTCTTGGCCGAGGTCCGGTTGAAGCGCACCAGGTCGTCCAGGGACGCGTCCGCGTCACCGGGCGAGGCACCCGGCCGGAACGCGTCCGGCTCGAAACCGTCGAAGGGCTCCGGGACCACGCCGCGGGCATGGGCCACCGCCAGCGCTTCCCGGGCCAGTGCCACCAGGGTGGGCCGGAACGACGCTTCGGCCAGCACGTCCGCGATGGGGTCGTCCGTGAGGGCGGTGGCGAACAGGAGGGAGGCGTACGCCAGCTTCCCCCACAGGTACCCGAAGACGTTCCCGGTGAGGACGGCGTCCGGCTCGAAGAGCTGCATCAGCTGGTGGATCCGGTGGATGCGCTCCGTGAGGGCACCGTCCAGCTCCCCCACCACCGTCGCCCCCCGGTTGCCCCGATGCACCACGCCGGGCTCCAGGACGTCGGCCCCGAAGTTGACGAAGGCGCCGACCGTCCGTTCCGGTCCGACACCCTCCGCGATCCAGTGTTCGCAGAGGCCGTTCTGGAGCGAGACCACCGCGCCACCATCGGTGAGATGAGGCGCCAGCTCGGCCACGGCTGCCCGGGTGTGGTGGGCCTTCACACAGAGGAGGACGAGGTCGAAGCGTCCCTCCACCCCGGCGGGCGTCACGGCGCGGACCGGGACCACGCAGGGCGCCACCGGACCCGTGATCCGGAGGCCGGCCTCGTTCATGGCCCGGACGTGAGGCGCGTCACGGTCGACGAACAGGACGTCCGTCCTCGCCCGGACCAGGGCCGCGCCGATGGAGCCGCCGATCGCGCCGGCGCCCCAGACGACGACCGGGGACCGGTCCGTCGGGGCGCCGGGCGTCTCAGGCGGATTCAGCGGGGAGCCTCCGCCCGAGGGTCACGGGGCGTCCGATGGGCGAGGGAAGGCTCACCCGCCCGACCAGAGCGCCGGCTCGGCCAGATCGCTGTTCCAGATCGCGGACTCGAGTCGCCAGACGCCGTCGTCCTCCCTGTGCCAGATCCACACGCACTTGCCCTCGTCCCGGATCCCCGGGCTCCCGTCCCGAGGCTCGATGGTCATGACGAAGCCGAAGCGGTCGATGGCCCAGTCCCCGGATACCGTGATGCGCTGGGCGTGGCTCGTGAATGCCGAGCGGGCGATGTCGAATCCCTCCCGCCAGAAGGCCTCGGCTTCGTCCCGGCCCTTCATCGCAGGGCGGGCGGGAGGCATGCCGAGGTGGTCTTCGGTCAGGAACGCCCTCATGGCTGCGTAGTCCTCGGCCGCGAACGCTGCCAGCATCCC
>DATHRY010000132.1:0-7691 GCA_035464715.1 Longimicrobiales bacterium | reverse complement strand
CATCTCGTACAGCACGCAACCGAGCGCGTACACGTCCGCCGCCGGGCCGACATGCACGTCCCCCGTCGCCTGCTCGGGACTCATGTAGTGCGGGGTCCCGAGGCTGAGTCCCGTCTCGGTGAGGCGTCCGCCACCGGCCGCGCCCACCGCGAGCGCGATCCCGAAGTCGGAAACCAGAGGTTCCCCGTTCGAGAGCAGGATGTTCGCGGGCTTGATGTCCCGGTGGATCACGCCCTCGTCGTGGGCCGCCTGGAGGGCTTCCGCCACGTCCGTCGCGATCCGGACGGCCTCGTCCACCGGAAGCTGCTTCTCGCGCTCGATGCGATCCCGAAGCGACTCCCCCTCGACCAAGGGCATGACGTAGAACAGGAACCCGTCCGCTTCACCGGAATCGAAGAGGGGCAGGATGTTGGGGTGCTGCAGGTTCGCCGTCGTCTTGATCTCGGCCAGGAATCGATCGGCACCGACGACCGCCGCCAGCTCCGGCTTCAGCACCTTCAGCGCGACCTTGCGCTCGTGACGCAGGTCGTCCGCCAGGTACACCGTGGCCATCCCGCCCACACCGAGCTCGCGCTCGATATGGTACCGGCCTTCGAGGGCCGCGTTCAGCCGTGCAATCGGGTCGGGGTGGGTCATGCAGGGGTGTGGGGGCGGTGACGGTTCAGCGAACGCGAAGCCCGGAGTGCTCAGTTTCCGGAGCAGTGCAGCCAGCCGGGCTCGAGCCGGCGACCTCGTCGCCTGCGGGTAGCCCTGCTCACCGAGCGGACTCCCCACCTTCTGCGCCTCTCAGGTAGAGAGCCGATGTGAGCGCTCTCGAGAGATCAACCTGAGAGAAGAGCCGCGGACGGCCGGGAGGGATACATGTCGCTGATCACACGAGGACCCGTTCGCTGGGAGAAGATACCGATCTTCCTGGCGCTGGTACTGGCGGCCTGTGGGGGCCGCGCGGGAGCGGACTCCGGGGACACCGTCCCCGTCACGCCGGTCACGGACGACGCCGGGGCCGCCCTCGGCAGCATCGCACTGGCCCCCTCGTGCAGCCCCGAGGCCTCGACGCTGGTCCTCCGGGGCCTGGCGCTCCTTCACAACATGACCCACGTGGAGGCCGAGACGACCTTCCGGCGCGCGACGGAGGCAGATCCCTCGTGTGCGCTAGGGTACTGGGGGCAGGCCGCCTCTTTCGTGCACCCGGTCTGGCCCGACGTCCCGTCCGACGAGCAGTTCGCCGTGGGCACGGCCCTCCTCCAGCAGGCCCGGGAGGTGGGACTCCAGACACCGCAGGAAGAGAGGTGGGTCCAGGCGCTGGAAGCCTACTACCAGGACGGAACCAGTCGCACCGAGCCCCAGCGCCTGGCCTCCTACGCCGAGGCCTGGAGCCGGGTCAGCCAGGCCGATCCGTCGGACCTGGAGGCTCGCCTTTTCACCGCCCTGACGATGGTGGCTACGGCTCCCGGGTCGGACATGACCTTCGCCAACCAGATCCAGGCCGGCGAGATGGCCACGGAGGTCCTCGACGCCGTCCCGGATCACCCCGGCGCGCTCCACTACATCATCCACGCCTACGACCTCCCCGGCCTGGCGGAGCGGGCCCTTCCCGCCGCCCGGGTCTACGGCGAGGTGGCACCAGAGAATGCCCACGCCCTGCACATGACGTCCCATATCTTCACCCGCCTGGGCCTGTGGGACGAATCCATCGCCTTCAATCAGCGCTCCGCTGCGGCGGCGCTGGATCACCCGGTAGCCGGAGCGACCTCGCATCACCATTTCCACGCCCTGGACTACCTGGCCTACGCCTACCTGCAGCAGGGCGAGGACGACCGCGCACGAGAGGTCCTGTCGCACCTGGACGGCCTCGAAGGGCCCATGGTGGACAACGTGGTGACCGCGTACGCCGTGGCCGCCGTCCCCACCCGCATCGCCCTGGAGCGGGAAGACTGGGCCGCAGCGGCGGCACTGCCCCTCCGGGCCGGCGACGTCCTGAGCTGGGAACGGTATCCCCACCTGGAGGCCCTGGTGGTCTTCGGTCGCGCCATGGGCGCCGCCCGCTCCGGGGATCCGGCCGCAGCCCGCACGGCGGTGGACCGGCTCGGTGAGCTCCAGAAGGGCGCCGCCGCCCTTCCGGACCGCTACGACTGGGGGCTCCAGGTGGAGATCCAGCGGGTGGGGGCCAGCGCGTGGCTCGCCTGGGCCGAAGGACGCACGGACGACGGGCTCCGCCTCATGCGGGAGGCGGCGGCCCTGGAGGCCACGGCACAGAAGCACCCGGTGACCCCCGGCGAGATCCTTCCCGCCAGCGAGCTGCTCGGCGATATGCTCCTGGGGCTGGGCCGTCCCGCCGAGGCCCGGTCCGCGTACCAGGACGCGCTCCGCCGCTCGCCCAATCGGCTCAACAGCCTCTTCGGAAGCGGGCGGGCCGCCGAGCTGGCCGGTGACGAGGCCGCAGCCGCGGAGTGCTACCAGGCCGTCTTGGCCGTGGCCGGGAACGGGGCGCCCCTGCCCCAGGTCGCGCACGCTCGGGAGTATCTGGCGCTGCAGTGAGAGCGACGCAGCGGAGAGTGGCCGGGCCCAAGGCCTGCGCGCCCTCCGCTGCCTCCCCGACGCTCCACGTTCGTTACTCCTTCGTAACGAATCATGCGGCGCCCGCCGAGGCGTTACCGCCGCCTGACGTTCTGGAGCATATGATGCGGGGCCTCGGGGCTCGCCGCAGCCAGATTCACGTGACGGGCCCGGACGGCGAGCCCGTCCGGCAGGCTACGTCGAACAGACGATGGAGCCATGGGGAGCACCCGGCGTGATTGTCCTCGTTGCGCGGCCAGGTAGTCCTCCCGAGATCAGGTACTATGATGGTCCGGGACCCGATGGGTCGGGACAGCTATCAGCTTCGCATCACGTCGCCCAGGGGGAGGAGTCATGAGTCGATGCCGGCCGTTGCCGTTGCTCGCCGCGGTGTTCGTCGGAACATCGGGCGTCTCAGGCCAGGACACGCCGCCTGGGCCGACCCAGCACTTCGCCGACGTGCCCGCCCTCTCTCCCGTGACCGACAGCATGCTGCACACTCCAGATCCGGGCGACTGGCTGTCCTGGCGGCGGACGCTCGACGCGTGGGCTTACAGTCCCCTCGACGAGATCGATGGCGACAACGTCGCCGACCTGGCGCTCGTCTGGACGCGCCCGCTCGCGGAGGGCTTCAACCAGGAGGGGACACCGCTGGTGCACGAGGGCGTCATGTTCATGCCGAACCCCCTGGACGTCATCCAGGCGATCGACGCCGGTACCGGCGACCTCTACTGGGAGTACCGTCGTCCCCTTCCCGACGACCTCGAAGAGCATTTCATCATCTTCGCGGGCACGAACCGGAACATCGCCATCTACGGCACCTCCGTCATCGACACGAGCTCGGATGATTACGTCTTCGCGCTGGACGTCCGCACCGGTGCGCTCGCCTGGGAGACGCGGATCCTCGACTATCGGGCAGGGGCGCTTCAGACGTCGGGCCCGATCGTGGCCGGCGGCAAGGTGATCTCCGGTCGTGGGTGCGAGCCCGCGGGCGGGCCGGACGCCTGCATCATCACTGCTCACGACGCCGCCACCGGCACCGAGTTGTGGCGCCGACGCACGATTCCCGCTCCCGGGGAGCCCGGCGACGAGACCTGGGGCGGAGTGCCCTTCGAAGAGCGCCATCACGTGGGTACCTGGATGGTGCCCAGCTACGATCCCGAGCTGAACCTGGTCTACGTCGGTACCTCGGTGACGTCACCCGCGCCGAAGTATCTCCTGGCCGGCAACGACGAGGCGTACCTCTATCACAACTCCACGCTCGCGCTGAACGCCGAGACGGGTGAGATCGCCTGGTACTACCAGCACATCGTCGATCACTGGGACATGGATCATCCATACGAGCGGATCCTGCTGGAGACGGCGGTGGCACCAGATCCGGGCGAGGTCATGTGGATCAACCCGGATCTGGAACCAGGAGAACGCCGCCGCGTCATGACCGGCATTCCCGGAAAGACCGGCGTCGTCTACACCCTCGACCGGGAGACCGGTGAGTTCCTGTGGGCCCGCCCCACCGTCACGCAGAACGTGATCGCCGACATCGACGTCACCAGCGGCCAGGTGACCGTGAACCCCGAAACGCGCTTCACGGCCGTCGACCAGGAACGCCTCGTGTGTCCGGGGAGCGGTGGCGGGAAGAACTGGCCAGCCGGCGCCTACAGTCCCCGGACCGGGCTGATGTATTTCCCTCTGCAGCAGGCCTGTCAGATGGTGACGTCGACCCTGGAAGAACCGGCTCCGGAGCGCTCGCTCTATGGGATCGACACGGAATTCGAGGATCCGCCCGGGGGACGGCGGGGCACGATCCAGGCAATCTCGGTCGAGACGGGCAGGACGGCGTGGGAATTCGAGCAGGAGGCCCGTACCTTCTCGCTGGTCGCCACCGCCGGTGGGCTGGTGTTCGGCGGGGACGCCGACGGGCGCTTCCGCGCCCTCGACGACCGGACCGGCGAGGTGCTGTGGGAGGTCAACCTGGGCGCACCGGTGCTCGGGTTTCCGATCTCGTACGCGGTCGACGGCAAGCAGTATGTCGCGGTCAGCATAGGCGGCCCGGCCAACACGCTGTTCGTCTTCGCCCTTCCGGATTGAAGCGGGGCAACCTCGCCTACCCAACTCGGCCCGAGCCAAGCCAGGCTCACGCCCCAGGTCCCATTCGATGTATCCTGTGCGTTTAGCGCCGCGGCTTCCCGCTCCGATTGCCGTTGCACCCTTCATCCGTCATCCCAAGACTCCTCGAGTCCGCACTCGTGGGCCGAAGCGCGACCGGACCAGGCAGGCGTCTCGGTCTCACGCCGGGTTCGCCCCGGCCCTGGTCGGGATCTCGGTCCAGGCCCCCACGGCGCCCCGGGCCTACGAGCTGTCGGCTCGCTTCCAGAGCAAGGGGGGGGGCGCGGGGTTAGGCGACGACCGTCGCGGGATTCACCCTGCGGCGACCCCGCTCACCGCAGAATCCTGCCGAACGGGACTCGGACGCCGAAGCCGGTGGTGCTGATTTCCGACCCGCCCGCCAGGCGGAGGAAGACATCCGGGGACAGGGCCCAGTTGCCAAAGGCCACGAGTGGTAGGGCCGCCATGAACTGGACGGCCAACCCCCCATCCGAATCTCGCCACACGTCCGACCCGGACCAGCTTCGATGTTGCCAGCCCAAACCCAGGCCGACCGGTCCAAGGTAGCCACCGGCCAGGACACTGATGGAGGAGTATCGCTCGTCCCGTTGCGGGTTCTGCACCTTGAAGGGCTCGACCTCGACTTCGAACGAGAAGAGCCGGAAGCCGTTGGTCCTCACGACGGTGAAGACTCCCAGGAAGCCGACGCCGAACGCACCGTCACTGGCTCCACCCACCTTCGTCGATCCTCCAGCGAGACCGATCCCTCCACCGAGGAAGGTCCCTCTTCCCCCTCCGGCCCCGTCCTGGGCCGCAAGGGGCGTCGCCGTGAGCGCAAGCGCGAGCAGAAGGGGGGCCGCCCGTCCAAGGCGGGATACCATCGGGTGTGTGCCGCTCATGATGCGTACCTTGGATGGTCCGATGACATCGAAGGGGCCGGCGCCCCCAGCAACGTCTTCGATCCCGTACGCCCCCCGAGTCCCTTTCATGGGGCCTCCGGGTTGAGGTTGGCGGATGCGTGTGCCTCAGCCGAACATGCGGCTACGTCGTCGTGTGATGCACGTGGGAGAATCCCCGATGACCGTGTGGGGGAGGGCTTCTCCCGCAATGACCGACCGGCGGGCTCCGCCGCAGATTTGTTCCCGCCGTCAGCCCATCAGACGGGCCACGACCCTCGAATGGGTCGCCCGACCGCATGCGCTTCGTGCGCGCACCACTTCGTAGCCCACGCCGGGATCAAGAGAATCTTGATTTGCCTCCCGGCCAGGCCAGCCCCTTTGTATTGAGACGCCTCGTCCGCCCCACATGTCGAGCAGCCTATCCAGCCCTTTCAGATGGAGCCCCACATGTCAGCACGCATGAAGCCGATTCTTGGCGCGATGGTCACCGCCATCGTCGTGAACTATCTGGGCATTTACTATTTCTATGGTCCCATTGCGGAATCTGCCGGACCCGGTACCATGGATCTACCACGCGGTGTCGCGTTGGTGATCGCCTCGGTTTTCTTCATTATTTTATTCGACTGGGCGAACCAGCATGTGGGTAATCCGGTGAAGACCGCCCTCATCGTGGCGATCTCCCAGATCCTGCTGGTGGATGTGTACTACTATCTAAGCGGGCAGCGCCCGCTGTCGCAGGCCGCGGCGAGCGTGGTGGTCCTGATGGTCAGCTGGGTAGCGGTGGGAATGGTGTACGGGAAGCTCATGGGGAGAGGACCCGAAGCCTCGGCCTGACAGCGGGTCCGCGAAGGCCGCGCGAGACCCCAGGTCCCGGGGCGGACTGGGAAGCGCCCGGACTCGCGTCAGCGCAGACCGAAGGACAACGGCGGGGGAGGTGGAGGTTCGCCTCCCCCGCCGTCTTCTGTCCCTGGGATGGGCTAGCCGACCCGGTGAGTGGACTGGTGCAAACCCCATTCGAGGCATGCCGTACAATGCCGTGCAGTTCCAGGTGGTGGTTCCCATCGCCCCCGATCTTTGTTGAGTCGGCTCGGCCCCAATGGCGGGTGCTGTGGCGCTTGCAATGCCATACGAGAAGTGGAGCCAGCCGGGCTCGAACCGGCGACCCCCTGCCTGCAAACCCCACCTCGGCATGGCCGAATCACGGCAAGAACACGTCCAACTCACTGGTAGAGCGCACGGTCTGCCGTTCTTGTCCGACATCGATGCCGGAATCTGCCGGGGTGAAAAGGCCCGATATCGGGCCCAATTGGACACCTGAATGGGCCCCAGGGGGCCGAGATCCTGCGCGGGGGCCCGCTCGGTCTCAACAGGAGATCGGGTAATCGCTGTCCGCCGGCCAGCTGTGCTCGACCTCGAAATCCGAGAACTCGCACAGCGTCACCTTCACCACCTCGGCCCACTTCATGAAGTACTTCGTTGAGGGCGTGAACGGATGCATGGTCACGTGGCCCGTGTGTACCTGCACCCGGGCGCTCCCCACATCGTCGGGGAAACTGACGTTCACCCAGGTCTGGGTTCCCTGCAGCGGATTGCTGATGTCCGAGACCCTGCACGCGGCGTACAGGACCGTATGCCCCCGCTCCACGTAGACGTCGTGGGACTCGCACTCGAAGCCCCGGGGCACCAGGGCCTCTTCGAGGCGCGCCGAGAGCGAAGCGAGGACGTCCTCTCCGCTCAGCTCCGAACCCGTATAGGTCAGCACCGACTCGGTCCAGTCGGTGTAGCTGCACCCGCTACTGAACAGAACCACGACCACGGTGGCGAGGCGTCGAAGTCGCACGGGATCCCTCTCCGTCGGAACGGAACCTCAACTCTTCATCATGCCGGCCATGGCCTCGGTCGCGCCGTAGGGGTTATCCCGAACTGTCGGTGGGGGGCTCGAACCCCTGACGGGCGGCCCACCGCGCCGCGTCGTGCCGTATTCTCAGATTGCGGATCGGTCCGGGTCAGCCGGATTCTTACCCACCCTTCGACCCCCGCCGAGAACCTCCAGCGCATGACCCTGGAGAACCGAAGCCATGATCATCTTCCCGATGAATCGACACCCGACGGGAGGTCGCTCGTGTGCTG
>DATHRY010000131.1:0-5535 GCA_035464715.1 Longimicrobiales bacterium | reverse complement strand
ATGATGGTGGATTCCCTGGAGATGACGGAGCAGGACCGCGACACCATCGCCAGGAACTGCCAGGACGTGCCGGAGCCCCACATCGTCATCACCCACGGCACCGACACCATGGTGGAAACGGCCCGCGTGCTGGCCGAACGGGTGCGCGGCAAGACCATCGTGCTGACGGGCGCCATGATTCCCATCGCCTTCGGCTCGTCCGACGGGCTGTTCAACCTGGGGGGCGCCCTGACCGCCGCCCAGTGCCTCCCGCCGGGGGTGTGGATCGCTATGAACGGGGTGCTCTTCCCGTGGGACGACGTGCGGAAGAACCGGGAGACGGGCGTGTTCGAGCGGTTGGACGAGGCGGAGCGCTGACTCCGCGGTGACCGGGCGGATCGAGGTCGGTCGGGGGCGATCCGGGCCTGATCCCCGCGCCCGGGCAGCTTTCCGGCACCGGCCCCCGGACCCGACGATCCGCCCGCCCCGATCCCGGTGGACCCCGGCCCTGGAGGCGGTTTAACACTTCGGGGCCCACGGCTGTCCTTGCATCAACCCCGGCCGGATTCCCCGGTCCTGCGGGCCACCGGGCCGGCGGCCCGGGTCCCACCCTCCTGCGGAACCACCATGCCGTATGTCGGGCCTGAGGTGACGGCGCCCGTCCTGTCGGCCCTCGCGGGCCTGATGGGCCTCCTGCTCTTCTACTGGCGCCAGTTCACCGCCTTCGTCCGCCGCACGTGGAAGCGCGTCTTCCGAAGGGATCGGTGACCGCCCCGTTCCGCCGGGTCGTCCTGGTGGGGCTGGACGGCTTCGATCCCGGCCTCGTGGAGGCGCTCTGGGGCCGCGGGGAGCTCCCTCGTCTGGCCCGCCTCCGGGACGCCGGCGGGGCCTGCCGCATCCGGACCACCGCGACGGCCCAGACGCCGGTCGCCTGGTCCACCGTGGCCACGGGCCGGAATCCCGGCGCCCACGGGGTCTTCGACTTCCTGGGCCGGGATCCGGAGACGTACACGCCCGACGTCGCCCTCTTCCGGTACGAGCGACGGAGCGCCTTCCTGCCCCCGAAGGTGGTCACCGGCAGGCGTGCGCCGGCGGTCTGGACCTGGCTCAACCGGGCCGGGATCCCCACCACCATCCTCCGCTTTCCCGTGACGTACGGAGAGGACCCCGTCGACGGCCGGTTGCTGGCGGGCGTGGGCGTCCCGGACATCCGCGGCGGATTCGGCACCTCCACGGTCTTCCGGACGTCCGAGGTCCCGGGAGTCGGGGGGCAGGCGGCGCCGGCCGGCGAGGGCGCGGGCGAGACGGTTCAGCACGGTGCGTCCGGGTCGGGCGAGGGCCGGGTCGAGGCGCGGCTCGAGCCCCATGGGGCGGACTCCTGGCGGGGCGTCCTCCCCGGACCCCTTGCGGGGACCGAGCGGGCCGGCGTCGAGCTGACCCTGACCCGGACGCCCGATGGCGGTCAGGTGGCGATCGGGCGGGAGACCGTTCTCCTGGTGCCCGGCGAGTGGGGCCGCTGGCTCCCGGTCCGGTTCAAGACGGGGCGCCTGCAGTCGGCCCGGGGGCAGGTGCGGTTCGTCCTGGTCCGGGGAGGCCAGGCCCCGGTGCTCTACGCCTCACCGGTCCATTTCGACCCCGCCGCCCCGCCGCATCCCATCAGCCATCCCTGGGAGTACGCGGGGGACCTGGCCCGGGACATGGGCCCGTACCACACCCTGGGCATGGCCGAGGAGCACCAGGGGCTCTCGGGAGGCCAGCTCGACGAAGGACTCTTCCACGACCAGTGCGCCTCGGTCCTGGAGGAGCGGCGAACCATGCTGCTCCGGGAGCTCGACCGGGCCCGGGAGGGTCTGGTGGCCTGCGTGTTCGACACCCCGGACCGGCTCCAGCACATGTTCTGGCGGTTCCGTGAGCCGGACCATCCGGCCAACCGGGTCCACGGCTTCGATCCGGTCTGGCAGGACGCGGTGGAGGCGCACTACCGCCGCTGCGACGAGGTCGTGGGCGAGGTCCTGGAGGCAACCGGTCCGGAGGACCTGGTGCTGGTCGTCAGCGACCACGGCTTCGGGACCTTCCGCTCCTCCCTGCACCTCAACGCCCTGCTCCGGCAGGCGGGCCTCCTCCACCTCAGGGGCGACGCCCCCGGCGGCCGCGACCTCCTGGCCGACGTGGACTGGGACCGGACCCGGGCCTACGCCCTGGGGATGTCGGGCGTGTACCTGAACCTCCGGGAGCGGGAGGGGAACGGCATCGTGCCGCCGGGGGAGGTGGACACTGTGACCGCGGAGCTGTGCCGCGTGCTCGAGGGCTACGCCGATCCGGAGACGGGCGCGTCCCCCATCCGGTGGGCCCGACCGGCCTCGGGCGTCTACCGGGGGCCCTGGGTCGGTGAGGCCCCGGACGTCCTGGTGGGGTGCACGCCCGGCACCCGCATCTCGCCCGAGACGGCCATGGGCGGCGCGCCGGAGCGGGTCATGGAGCCGAACACCCGGCGCTGGGCCGGGGACCACGTCGTGGATCCCGACGCCGTCCCGGGCATCCTGGTGTGCGGGGCACCCTTCCGGCAGGACCCCGTGCCCTCCCTCACCGACGTGGCGCCCACGATCCTGTCCGCCCTGGGCGTACCCGTGCCCCCGGAGGTGGAGGGGAGGAGCCTTCTCCCGTGAGCCGCCCACTCCGCCTCCTCATCCTGGGGCTCGACTGCGCGGCCCCGGAGATCCTTCTGGAGGACGAGGACCTCCCGAACGTGCGGCGCCTCATGGAGGCGGGCCGGTACGGACGGCTGGAAAGCGTCGTCCCCGCCATCACGGTTCCGGCGTGGTTGTGCATGTCCTCGAGCCAGGATCCCGGGACCCTGGGCCTCTACGGTTTCCGGAACCGCCCGGACCGGAGCTACGGCCCCTTCCAGACCGTCGACGGAAGCACCGCCCGGCCACCGAGCCTGGCCACCCAGGTGGCGTCCGAGGGCGGCCGGGTGGTGCAGGTGGGCGTGCCGCCGTCCTACCCCCCGCGGCGGGTGGCCGGAGCCGTCGTGGGCTGCTTCCTCACCCCCGACACCGAACGCGGCGTGTTCACCCACCCCCCGGAGCTGTCGGACCGGATCCGGGCGCAGGTGGGCCACTACCCGGTGGACGTGCCCGACTTCCGCAACGTGGATCGCTCCGTTCTGCGGGCGCAGGTCCTGGACATGTCCCGGACCCAGTTCCGGGTGTTCCGAACCCTCCTGGCCGACGAGCCCTGGGACCTGGCCCACTTCGTGGACATCGGGCTGGACCGCATCCAGCACGCGTTCTGGCGCCACCACGACCCCGCTCACCCCGACCACGAGCCCGGCGGCCCCTGGCAGGACGTGGTCCTGGACTACTACCGGCACCTGGATCGGGAGATCGGCCAGGTGCTGGCCCAGGTCCCGGACGACACCGTCGTCCTGCTCGCCAGCGACCACGGCGCCCAGGCCCTCCAGGGCGGCATCTGCGTCAACGAGTGGCTCATCGAGCGGGGCGACCTGGTCCTGGAGGAGGTCCCTGCGGCCCCCACGCCCCTGTCGGAGCTGAAGGTCGACTGGGATCGGACCCGGGCCTGGGCCGCCGGGGGGTACTATGCCCGGATCTTCCTGAACGTCCGGGGCCGCGAACCCCGGGGGACGATCGCGCCCGGTGAGGCCCTGGCGTTCCGGGAGGAGCTGGCCCGGGAGCTGGCGGCGATCCGGGGCCCCAACGGCGAGCCCCTGGAGACCCGGGTGTTCCGCCCCGAGGAGATCTACCGCGAGGTCCGCGGTGTTCCCCCCGACGTGCTGGTCTACTTCGACGACATGCGCTGGCGCTCGGTGGGGAGCGTGGGGTGGGGGAGCCTGCACGTGCGGGAGAACGACACCGGGCCCGACGACTGCAACCACGCCCCCTTCGGCGCCTTCGTCCTGGCGGCCCCTGGACTGCCCCCCGCCGGCGAGGTAGCGGGGATGCACCTCCTGGACGTCGCGCCGACCCTGCTCACCCTGGCGGGCTACGAGGTCCCCCAGAGCATGCAGGGCCGCGCCCGGTTCGGGGTGGCCGCCTCGGACGACGAGGCCTCCCGGGATTCCCGAGCCGACAGGGCAGCGATCCGGGAGCGGCTGTCTGGGCTGGGGTACCTGGAATGAGGGGGGCAGCCTGATGACGGGCAGTCTGGTGACGGGCATCCTCGCCGCAGGCGTGGTGGCGGGCTTCCTGGAGTCCCTGCCCCACCGGCTCGCGTCGCCGGTGGGCATCCCCATCCACCTGACCCCCCACTACGTGTGGACCATCCCGGTCCTGGACGCCCTGCTCTTCCTGGTCGTGATCGGGACGGTGACGCTCCTGGGGCGGCGGGTCCCGCGGCTGTCCCGGAGGACGACCCGGGTCGGACTCGCACTGGGGATGGCGGCCTTCTTCCTCCTCCTGACCATCGAGCCCCTCCACGACCTTGCGGCGCTCTTCCTGGCGGCGGGCGTCGGCGTGCAGGGGGCGCGCATGGCCGAGGGGCGGCTTCTCGGCCGGATCCGCCGGGCGCTGCCTGCGGCCGCGGTGGTGGTCCTCGGCGCCGGCGCGATCCAGGGTGGGGTGCAGGCCCTCCGGGACGCCCGGGCGGGGACGACGGGCTCGGTGGACGCGCCCAACGTGGTCCTGCTGATCCTGGACACCGTCCGGGCCCGGAGCCTCGGGCCGTGGGGCGGGGGGGACGAGGCGTCGCCGGAGCTGGACCGCCTCGCCGCCGAGGGCGTGACCTTCCAGTGGGCCGTCTCCCCCTCTCCCTGGACCTTGCCGGCCCACGCCTCCCTCTTCACGGGTCGCTGGCCCCAGGAGCTGAGCGCGGGGTGGACCCGCCCCCTGGACGGGGCGCATCCCACGCTGGCGGAGGTGATGTCGACCCGGGGCTACCGCACGGGGGGCTTCGTGGGGAACCTCCTCCAGGCCTCCCGTCACACCGGGCTGGGCCGAGGCTTCCAGCTGTATCGGGACTTCACGCTGGAGCCCGGCGCCGTACTCTTCACCCAGTCCTTCGTGAGGAGCCTGGTCCTCAGCGACCTGGCCCGGCGCGTGGTGGCCCGGCACGAGCTGGTGACCCGGAGGGACGCCGCCGAGGTCAATGCCGACTTCTTCGACTGGGTCGACCGGGGCGAGGGGGCCTTCTTCGCCTTCCTGAACTACTTCGACGCCCACGAGCCCCTCTCTCCGCCCGACGTCCCCCGGCGGGCCTGGAACCGTTACGTCCACCGGGGCGGCGTGATGTACGGGGAGAACGCCTGGGTCGAGGAGAAGTGGGAGCTCGACGCCGAGGGCGTGGTCCATCTGCGGGCCGCGTACGCCGAGGGAGTGCGGCGGGCGGACGCCGGGCTCGGAGAGCTCCTCCGGGGCCTCCGTGAACGCGGGCTCCTGGAGAGTACGATCGTGGTGGTGGCGAGCGACCACGGGGAGCAGTTCGGTGAGAACGGGCTCTTCGACCACAGCAACAGCCAGTATCCCGTGCTGCTCCACGTGCCCCTGGTCGTCCGGGGGCCCGGGCTGCCGGCGGGGACCGTGGTGGAGGAGGCCGTCAGCC
>DATHRY010000130.1:0-22322 GCA_035464715.1 Longimicrobiales bacterium | reverse complement strand
GATGAAGGCCAGGACGTGGCCCGTGGCCATCTTGCTCGCCACCCGCCCTCCTGCGGCTCCCCCCATGCCGTCGGCGACCATCAGGAGCACCCCCCTCGGCCCCACGTCCATCTCCCGGGCCCAGGGCCCCGTGGAGTCGCCGGAGGGTCTGAGGCTCCCACCCTCGGGGTCCGAGAGGTCGGCGATGAGGAAGCTGTCCTGGTTCTCCGACCGCTGGAGCCCGGGGTCCGTGGCCCCGCCCACTTCGAGGCGGATCCGGGGACCCAGGACGTGGGGCAGCGTCATGGCGTGCCCCCCCGCAGATCGTCCCGCAGCCGCCGATACCCGTCGTTCCCCGGCGCCAACGTCACGGCGCGCTCGGCCCACACCAGCGCCTCGGCCTGGTTGCCCAGGACCACCTCCGCCTGGGCACGCACGAAGGCGGCCTGGGCCCTGGACGTGGCCGGAGCCGCCTCCAGCGACCAGACCATGCGGGCCGTATCTGCCACCGCCTCGAGGGCCGCTCCGCTCACACCGTCCAGGAGCCGGTTCACCTGCCGGTCGAGGACGTCGTCGATCCGGTCCAGCGAGAGCGGAAGCTCCTCGTCCGGCACGGCGGCCTTCTGGTAGGTGACCCGCAGGGTCGCGGCGCCGCCGCCGGCCCCGGTCACGTCCACCCGGGCCGCGTACGTTCCCACCGGCACCGCGTCGGGATCGACGGTCAGCTCGACCCGTGCCGCGTTCCCGGTCTGGGAGACCCCGACGTCGAGCCAACCGGCGCCCCCCCCGGCCGGGTAGGCCGCCTCGGCCCGGAGCCCCTCGCTGCCAGCGCCACCGACCGTGACGGATACGGGATCGGGCGGTGGCCCGCCGGCGGATGACGAGAACGCGACGCGCGTCCGGTCCAGGGTCAGCACTACGGGGCCGGGTCTTCCCTCCCCTCCACCCTCCCCACCCCGGTCGCCCTCTCCGCCGCCCCGGCCGCCCTCGTCGAGGGCGCTCACGGTGATCTCCGCAGAGGCCGCCAGGGCCCCGATACGGGCGGTGATGGCCGCCCGGCCCTCCTCCAGGCCGGTCACCAGCCCGTCGGAGCCCACGGACGCTACCGACGGATCGCTGGAGCTCCATTCCACCCCGCCTTCGACACCGTCGGCGCCGGTGAGCGCGGGCGTGATCTGGATCCGCTCGCCGGCTCGCAGGACGGCCTGTCCGGGCAACAGGTCGAGCCGAGCCTCCTCGCCTCCGGAGAGTGCGAACCAGGCCGCCGCGCCGGCCACGGCGACCGCCCCTCCCAGGAGGGGCACCAGCCACCGCCGGGGGCGCTGGGACGGGATCTCCCGGGTGCCGGGCACGGGGTCCGGGGCGGGCATCGGACCGGTGTCCCGGGGCGTCGCCGTCGTCGCGGGCGTCGGGAGGGGCGTCGCCGCGGCGGGACGGCTCCGGGGCGGCACGGGCGGACTGGGAGCGACGGGCACCGGAGCGTCGGCGGCCGGGCTCGTGGAGACGTCCTCCAGCGCCCGGGCGAAGGCCTCCGCGTCGGGGAAGCGGCGCTCCGGCGCACGGGCCAGTGCCCGGTCCAGGACGCTCTGCAGCCCCGGCGGGAAGGTCATCTCGGGGGCGGCGCCCGCCAGGGTGCCGGGCTCCGCCGTGAGCCGCTGGAGCATCACCTCCCGGGTGGTCCGGGCCGCGAAGGGCAGGACGCCCGTGAGCATCCGGAAGAGCACCATCCCCAGGGAATAGACGTCGCTCCGTCCGTCGAGGGCGTCGGCGGTGAGCTGCTCCGGGCTCATGTACTCCGGTGTGCCGATCACGAGGCCCATCTGGGTCAGGTCCGACGACTGCCCCTCGGACGACCCCTTCGCGATGTCGAAGTCCACCACCTTGACCACCCGCCGTCCGTCCCGGCCCCGGGTGAGCATGATGTTGCCGGGCTTCAGGTCCCGGTGCACGATGCCCGCCTCGTGGGCCGCCTGCAGGGCGAGGGCGGTCTGCCGGACGATGTGGATGCACTCGTCGATGGGGAGGTGGCCCAGCCGCTTGAGGAGGTCCTGCAGGCTCTCCCCGTCGATCAGCTCCATGGCCAGGAAGGCGACACCGCCCTCGGTCTCCCCGAAGTCGTAGATGGAGCACACGTTGGGATGCCGGACCCGGGAGGCGTTCTGCGCGCCCCGGGTGAAGCGCGCGATGGACTCGGGGTCCTTCGACAGGGCGGGGCGCAGCACCTTGATGGCGTCGAGCCGCCCGATGCGCAGGTGCTCTCCCAGGTACACGGCGCCCATGGCGCCCTCCCCGAGCATCTTCACGATCCTGTAGCGCCCGGCGAGGACCGTGCCGACGAGCTCCGGGCCCGGCTCCTCGGCCGGGGGTGGGATTCCGTCGCTCACGGAGCCCCGCAGCCCTCGACCACGGCCTCGCGTTCCTCGAAGCGCACCGGGCCCTCGAAGCGCCGTGTCCGGACGATCTCGAAGGGATAGGCGTCCACCCGGAGGCGTCCGCACCCCTCCGTGGTCCGGACCACGATCTCGAAGACCTCCTCGAGGGCGCCGGCCTCGTTCCGCACGGAGCGCACGCCGACGCTGTCCACCCGGATCTGGTCTTCGGGCGTCATGCGGCCCGCCGCCACCAGCACCACCATGTGGGCCGTGAAGTCCACGGCGGGACGCGAGGGGGGCGCCGCCTGGTGCGACGTGGCCCGCTCCCAGGCCGTCGACCATTCGCCCTCGTCCCGGATGACGAGCCGCTCCGACTCCACGAAGCCGCCGGCATTGTCGGCGTACAGCCGCGAGTCCGCAGACACCGGGCCCAGGACGTCCTGCTGCTGGGCCGGGGCGGGCGCGGGTGCGGGCGTCTCCGGATCGCCCCCACCCCCGAAGAGGCCACAGGCGGTGGACACGGCGGTGAACGGCACGAGAAGGGCGGAGGCGGCCCGCAGGAGCCGGCGACGCCGTCCCGACGGCGGGGTGGAGCGGTCCATGGTCATCATGAGATCCTCGGCGTGCAGCGGAGCCCCGAGAGGAAGGAACGACTGAGGACGGGGGCGGCCGAGTTGAGGCTCACCTCGCCCTCGAGAACGAGGCCGTGGGAAGGAAGGTCCCAGGTCACCGCGAAGCGAGACCCGCCCAGGGAGCGCCACTCGGCGATCTGGAACAGGCGGAAGAGGGCCCACTGGCCGGGCTCCGGCTCCACGAGCCGGACGGCCTCCCCGTCCAGCACGCCGGAGATGTCGGCGTTCCGGGCCCGGTCGGCGGACCAGCGGAAGGCCTGCACGCCCGGGGAGGTACGGGTGAACTGGTGGATCTGCCCGTCGACGTTCACCTCCACCTCGGTCAGCCGGTCGCTGGTGAGCATGCGGAAGCCCAGCACCAGCTCCGGTCCCTCGCCTTCGTCGGTGAACATGGCCGACGAGAAGGTGGCCGCGTCGTTGAAGAAGCGGATCAACTCTCCGGACGGCCGGGGGTTGGCCCCCTCCACGGCGTCGTAGCGGCTCCCCCGCCGCTCCACGAGGCCGGTCAGGCTCCGCTCGTAGAACCGCCACAGACCGCCCTCCACCGGGGCGAACATGGCCACGAAGTCGTCCAGGCTCGCCGCGGGCCCTCCGGAGGTGAAGGGGTACATGCGGGTGAGGGCGTCGAACTCCGAGCAGAAGGAGGCCGCGGCCGCGTTGGCCTGCTGGGCCGGCAGCCCCCGGGCCAGCCCGCCGGTGGCCTCGATGGGCGCCTCCAGGAGGACCGCCACCCGGTCCCCCACCTCGCCGGCGGGCCCTTCGATCACGAACCCCTGGGTGACCTCCCGCACGGCGTTCCGGGCCTGGTCGACGCTGGCGGACACGTCGGACAGGGCCGCCGGATCCGTGGCGCCGCCGGGCTCTCCCAGAGGGCCCAGCGCGGTTCCGACGGCGGCCAGGGCATCGACGTAGGCCTGGTTGCCCTCCCCGATGAGCCGGTCCGTCTGGTCCGGGGGCACCAGGGTGTGGACGGGTTGGAAGACCGCCGCGACCGTGGAGTCCACGTCGGTCTGCGACGAGACCAGCGCCAGGAGCTGGAGCAGGGGCGACTCCCGACCGCTCAGGGTCCGGAGCCTGGCGGCCGCGGCGGCGGGGCCGCCTCCCCGGGCCACCGTGGCGCCATCGAGGAAGGCCGTCCACCGGGCGACGTACTCGGCCTCGTAGCGGCTGCGGATGGCGTCCGCCATGGCCTGTCGCTCGGAGGGCGGCACCGGCTCCCCGCCCACCACCCAGTCCTCCAGCGAGAAGAGGGCGTCGATGTTCTCGAGCTGGGCGTGGACGAAGTCCCAACCGCCCTCTGTGAACGCGCCGGGGACGGCGCCGGCGGTGCCCACGTACGAAGCGCTCTCGGGATGGAGGGCCGCGAAGTCCACGGGGCTCGCCTGGCGGTCCGCCTCGTCGATCAGGGCCCCGTAGTACCGCCCGTCGTCCGAGAACGACCGGATGTAGTCCCGGGACGACGCCACCAGGGCGTCGTCGGGGCGGTAGGTGTAGGGGTCGCCCAGGGGCAGCTCGTCCGCGTAGAAGGCGAACTGCGCCCGGACCAGCTCCGCGCTCTCCGGGCCGACGGGGCGCAGGGTTCCCCAGTGGTCGTAGAGGACGGGCGACAGGAAGTCCGCGGTGCTCCGATCCGCGTACCCGGCGGTGATCAGGTACGCCTTCAGGGCGTCGTAGGCAGTACCCGGATCGGCGCCGGACCCCTCGTCGTCCCCCAGGGCGCCGAGGGCGGCGATCAGCCCGCCCCGGGCGTCCGCCAGGAGAAGCCGCTGGAACCGGTCGAAGTAGACCCGCCGCGCGACCTCCCGGATCCGGTCCCCGCGGTAGAGGCCCCACCGGTAGCGGAGCGGGGCACCGTGGCGCTGGTGATCGGAGAGCCGCGCCGTCACCTGCCGCAGGGAGTCCAGCGCCACCAGGTGCGTCATGTCCGGCACGCCCACCACCGACTCGGGGATCACGCTGGTGGCGCGGATGGCCTCCTCCGCCGCGGCGCTCAGGGCGGCGTTGTTCCGGTAGGACACCGTGGCTCCCACCGCGCCGACGGCCAGGAGCGCGATCCCCGCGGCCAGGAGTCCCCGCCGCACCACGTGCACCTTCGTGCCGCTCCCCGTCAGGACGTCCGCCGTCTGGTCCTGGGCGATCACCTGGCGCAGGAGCTGATCCGTGAAGAGCCACTGGGGCACCTGCTGGACACCCGCCGACGGGGCCGGTGCCGCCTGCTGCTGGAACTCCTCCACCGAGAAGATCCGCGTGGCCTCGAGGAGGCCGGGGCCTGCGGCGGGCCGGGTCTCCACCGGAGCGCCCGGAGCGGACACATCCACCGCCCGGACCCCGGTGAAGTAGAAGCCCCGGAGGCGTGGACCCACACCCAGCTGACTCGGACGGCCGATCTCCACCAGCAGCTGGATGATGGGGTCCCGCAGCTTGTTGAGCTCCCGGGGGAGCTCGTACGCCGACAGCCGGGCCTGGGGATCGGGCTCCCGGGACAGCAGCCGGAGACGGGCACGCCCCAGGGCCCGGAAGAGCCGGTCGAAGGCGGCGCCCAGCGCCCGGGTCTGGCGCTCGCCGTAGGCCGTGGATTCCAGATCGAGGTCGAAGGGCACCGTGGCGCCGAGAACCCCGTTTGCCTCGACGTCGTCGAGGACCGCGGCGAAGTCCCCGAAGCTGGGGATGCGGTCCGCCTTGGTGAAGACGACGTACACCGGCAGCTGCACCCCCAGGGCGACCGCGGCGGCCCCCAGGCGGTCCCGGAGGTCGCTGGCGAGCTGCCGCAGGGCCTCGGGGGCATCCGGCGCGAGCAGGTCCGAGACGGGCACGCACACGAGAGCGGCCCGGGGAGGAAGGCGACCCCGCCCCAGAGCGGCGGCCCAGCGCTTCGGCCGAAGCCCCTTCACCAGCGCCTTCCAGGCGTCCGGATCGTCCAGGACGTCGGCTCCGGCCTCGATCAGGACGGTGTCCCCCGCCACCCACAGGTTGGCGACTTCGGTGGGGATGATCGCGTCGTCGCTGGAGACCTCGCCGACCAGGAGCTCGGCGCCCAGGGCGGAATACTCCACCAGGGAGGTCTTCGCGCCGTCCGGCGGCCCGATCAGCAGGAGGGTGCGGCTCGACCGGATGTCGTCCCGCCCGGCCCGGCGGAGACGCTGCCTCGCGTCGGCCAGCACGGCCTCGATCTGCCGGGCCGGGCCCATACCGGGATCCCTCGCGGGCTGGCGGGCTTTTGCGAAGAACCAGACCAGTACGGCCGTCCCGACCCCGAGCACGATCAGCGCGATCCACACGATCCACGGCCAGGCACCCGGGAGGTCCCGCATGCGGGTGAGGAGGAACGCCGCCACGGGGAAGGGCAGAAAGGCCAGGAGGGCCCAGATCCAGGGTCTCATGCGCGATCCCGGATGTCCGGGGACAGGATGTGCGACATGGCTCAGCCCACTCCCAGGACCTGTGACGCCGTGGCGCGCAGCGCGTCCACGCGGCCGCCGAGCAGGACGGACCAGGTGATGAAGGTGAGGACGAAGATCACCAGGACGGTCGCCCCGGTGAGGACCAGCGGTCGGATCCATCGATCCCGGGGCGCCGTCACGGTCTCACCCACGGGGTGCCTCCAGTCGGGAGACAGGGCGCGTTCGCCCCGCAAGCGCTCGACGCGTTGGGCGGCGGCCTCCCGGAAGCGCTCGATCTGGAGGCGATCGTCCCGGAAGCGTCCGTGGAAGCCCAGGAGCAGGCAGAGCTGATAGACCTCGAGGACGTCGGCGGTCTCGGCGTCCAGGGGCCGGGCGACGAGGTCTTCGAGATGACGGAAGAAGGTCTCCCCGGCGGTGTGCTCCCCGAAGACCTCCTCCTGGAGCGGTTGCCGGGACCACCCGGCGAACATGGGCTGCGACGAGGCGAGCACGGACTCGTCCAGGAGGGCGACGAAGGCGTACACGGCCAAGCGGACGGATTCGTCGGAGTACCCCGCCGCCCGGGCCTCCTGGTTCGCCGCCGCCAGCAGCTTCTTCACGTGGGCCCGGAACGACTCGGCGTCCCGGGCAATGGTCCGCTCCGCCCGCAGGCGCGCCACCACCGTGAGCGCCTCCTGGAGTGAGAGCGCGAGTCCGCCCACCCCTTCCAGGTCCGGCTCGGCAGGGTCCCGGTAGGCCTTGATCTGGGGCACCCTCATCGTCTCAGTCCTCGGTCACGACGTGGATCGACAGATCCGCCCCCGCAATGGAGTCGGGGACGTACACCCCGACCCGACGCGTCTCGGAAATGGACCCCCAGCACGGGGCCGTGCGGGCGATCGAGAACAACTGCGCCCCCGCCTTGGGCCGGGTCCCATCCGGCAGGGTCGGGACGGGCGTCAGCTCCAGCCCCGGGAAGGCCTCCTGCACCAACCGCCGGATGTGCTTGTCCGAGCACACCTTGACGAGCCGGGTGACGCTATCGGCCAGGGCGTCGGAGGGGAGGGACGACGAGACCTCCAGGAACCACGTGGCGTGCGCGAACGCCCGATCGTCGGTGACGTCGGCGGCGTGGAAGGTCGGCTCCTCCGAACGGAGCCGGATCACGTAGGCCGCGTCGGCCACGACCACGTCCAGGTGTCGTCGGATGTGCTGCAGGACGTCGCCGAAGCAGCGCTCCGGCTGGAGGTGGTCGTAGGTCGGGAGATCCCGGGCGCTGCTCCCCATGGAGAAGGTGCACAGAGCCCCGGCGAGCCGCGACAGGTCCAGGAACACCTGCTCCGGATGGCTGGACCGGATGCGGAGATGATGCCTCAGCGGCGGGATGGCCGACTGGACCGTGTGGGACAGCCAGAAGCTCACGAGCTCCGTCTCGCTCTCCCCTCCGGACGCCCGTTCCGCGGTGAGGGACGCCGCCTTGGACTGGAGCATGCCGGCCAGGCTCTCCAACTCCTCCAGCAGCCGGGGGCTCGCCCCGATGCGGATCGACGGGGCGATGAAGTCCGGGTCGAAGGTGAACGCTCCGGCGCCGTCCCGGGTGAGGCGGGCGATGGGCAGCGTCGTGGCCCCCTCCGGCACCTCGGTGTCCAGGACGATCCGGAAGTTCTTCCGGGCCACCCGCACCGCCTTCGCGTCCTGTCCCGTGGTCTCGTCGGCGAACTCCCGCTCCGCGGCCAGGAACCGGGTTCCGGCGCCGGGCATGTCGTCCATGGCGCAGTTCGCCTGCCCGTGGGCGTGTGCTGGAATGGTCAGGAGGACCAGGTGGCTGTGGGAGGTCGGCGAGAAGCGCTCCCGCAGGTCGAGGGGGGCCGGGATCGGATCCTCGGGAAAGCAGAAGGGCAACCCGTCCGGCATGACCCCTCGCGCGTGGAGGAGCGAGACCACACCATTACGCACCGCGTCCGGGTCGAACTCGCAATCGACGAGACCCGTGGCGTTGGGGCTCAACGAGGAGAGGATGAAATCCGTCAGATCCTGATGAAAGCGACTCTGGAGCTGGAATTGATGCTGGCTCAGATGCATCCCTTCGCTCCAGACCACCGGGCTCAGGCATCGAGTACGCTCAGCTGGATCCACTGGGCTCCTGTCGAGGCGAGGCCCGGGGTCCGAGTGGGTCCTGGCGGACCCTACGAGGATCCCGGGGCTCGTGGTGGAATGTGCGGGCCGGGTGCGGGCGGGTGGTATGATGCGACGGATGGCCTGCCCGCGCCACCATGCCGGCGCCCCAAAGGGGCGGGCGTGGGACCCTACCCCACCCGGGCCGGGAGCCTTCCCCGGACTCTGCGGCGGCCGGGGGCCGCCATCCCCTCTGCAGGAGGCCACGACGCCCCATGACGCGAGACGAGTTCGAAGCCCGCTACGAGCTGATCGAGCAGGTGACCGAGGGCGAGATCGAGTCCCACCACGCCCTGCACCACAGCGGCGTGGTCGTCATGGTGCACCTCGTGTCCGGAACGGAGGCGTTCCAGGACCAGGTCGAGCAGGCCGTCTTCGAGGTGGGCGGGTCCCCTCCCGAGGGGCAGGTCCTCGAGGTGCACCGACTCGGCGACCGCCGGGCCATCGTCACCCGGTTCCTCATGGATTTCGTGTCCATCCAGCGGTGGGTCGGGATGGACGGCGCCGCGGCTCCGGGCGACGCCGACCCTCCCGGCGCCGAGACACCCGGCCCGAGCCCCGTACACCACGCACCGGACGCTCCCGAGGGCCCGGAGCCCGTGGCGGACGCGCCTCCGGAGGGCGCCGGGGAGTTCACCCGGATGTTCCAGGCCGCCACGCCACCGGCTCCGCCCACCTCGGACGGCCCTCCACTGCCGCCTGTCTCCGACGCTCCTCCCGCGCCGCCCCGGCCGGACCTCTCCGCGGCCCCGCCCCCACCGGATGTCCCCGAGGCACCGCCGCCGTCCATGCCGGCCGGCGAGGGCGATGCGGGCCGGTCGTGGCCCGGCGAGCAGGGCGCCGGAGGCGGTGAGTTCACCCGGATGTTCAGCAGGCCCGAGCAGGAGCCCGCGCCCCCCCCCGCCCCGCCGCCGCCGCCCTCCGCCGAGCCCGACGCCACTCCGCCTGCGGCCGACGGGGCCCCCGGGGAGTTCACCCGGATGTTCCGGCCCCCCTCCATGACACCCCCGGCGGAGGGGACCGGCCCGGATCACCCTCCCGGGGCCGCGGCACCGCCCCCGCCGCCTCCCCCGGCCACGCCGGATGCCACCCCGCCTGCGACCGGCGGGGCTCCGGGGGAGTTCACCCGGATGTTCCGGCCCCCCTCCGCCCCCACACCCCCGGCGGGAGGGACCGACGCACCCCCCCCTCCGGAAACGCCCGCCCCACCACCGCCGCCTCCGAGCGCAGGGCCGCTCCAGGGCTCCGCACCGCCGGCGCAGGACGGTCCCGGCGAGTTCACCCGTTTCTTCGCGGCCCATGACGCCGGGCCCGACCTCCCGGACCCCGACGCCATGGCGCCGACCCGGAAGACCCCCCGGGTGGTGCCGCCGGAGGAGCCGGCCGCCGACTCGTCGTGGGCCGACGCGTTGCGCACGCCCCGGCGAGAGCCGCCGCCCCAGACCGGTGACGTGGGCCCGGCTCCGGCGGCCGGCCCGAAGCCCGAAGCCCCACCCCCCGCGGAGGGCGGTTTCACCCAGATGTTCGGCGCCCAGAAGCGTCCGGCCGTCCCGGCGAACCCTTCCCCTCCCCCGGCCGGAGGAGCACCTCCGCCGCCGCCCCCTTCCGAGCCCGGGGCGGCCCAGCCTCCCAAGGCTCCCGGCCACCCGCCCAAAGTGCCCGGCATGCCCCGGGGACGGGCCCCGAACCTGGACGCCATGCTCCGGCGTCCGCGCGTACCCCGCCCCAGGGCGCCGGCTGTGGTCCGGGCACCGACCCCCCGCAACATCGTTCGCGCGGCGGCGGGGGCCGTTCAGGCCGCGGGCCAGATGAAGGGCGGGGCCGGAGGGGGAGAGGACGGTGCCCAGGCTCCCGGGAAGAAGACCCCGCGGGCCGTGATCATCGGCCTCGTGGCGCTGATCGTGATCACCGCGGGGCTCCTGATCTTCTTCGCCCTGTGGGACTTCGCGCCGAACGACGCCGGCGGGGACACCACCGTCGACCCGGTGGCGGCCCCGGCCGCGGACCCCGGCGGGTAGTGGCTCCTGGAGCCGGGGACCCCGGGCCCCCTCAGCGCGCCGCGGCCTTCGGAAGCATGATCACCAGCTCGAGACGCGCCTCGGCGATCTCGTCGGGAACGTAGACGGCGATGTTCCGGGCGGACCGGACGGCCTGCCATCCCTCGCCGACCTGATCGAGGGCGAAGTACAGGTAGTCCAGCTTCACGGGGACGTCCCGGCCGGGCTCGGGAACGTGTCGAAGGCCGATCCCGCCGACGGCCTGCCGCACCAGGCGGTCCACCAGGTCGCCGGACGCGACCTTGAGGAGCTGCGCGACCCGCTTGGGAGGCGTCCCCTTCGCCGAGACGGCCAGGTACACCTCGTTCGAGGTCAGGTAGCGATCGTGGTCGATGGCCGCGGCGAAGATCGCGGGCCGGGCCTCCTCCAGCTGGATCGACACGAATCGAGCCGGGACCACGGTGTCCAGGAGGTCGCGGAGCACCCGGTCCAGGGCGCCGAAACACCCGGACAGGTCCTCGTGGTCGTAGTCCGGGAGGCCGGCGGGGTGCACCGCCGAGGAGAAGGTGCTCAGCGCACCGGCCAGACCGAGCATGCTGGCGTACAACCGCTCCGGATGGGAGCTGTCGACCTGCATGAAGTGGCGGATCTCCGGCAGGTACCGGTTCGTCGAGTACAGAAGCCAGAAATTGGCCACGTCGCTGACGCCGAAGCTGGCCAGCCCCTTCCCCCGCTCCCGGCGTACCTTCGAGAGGCTGTGGCTCTTCGCCGTGAGCAGCTCCACCAGCCGCCGGGCCACGGAGGAGAGGTAGGGGCTGCCCCGGAGGGCCAGGGTGGGCGGGACGAAATCCGGGTCCAGCTCGAACTGGCCGGTATCGGCGCGACGGACCCGGGCCACGGGCAGGCTCAGGCTGCCCTCCAGGTACTCGTTCTCCGAAGCGAGGCGGAAATTCTTCTCCGCCACCATCACCGGCTTCTCCGACAGCCCCGTGTTCTCGTCCCGACGCTGTATGGCACGGGCCACGAACGGGGTGTCGACCGACTCCCCGCCCATGGCCACCGTCCGCTCCCCGGCGCGCCGGGCCGGCATGACCAGGTACAGGGTCAGGAACTCCTGGTCCGGGGCGAAGAGCCCCTCCAGGGGTTTGGCCGGCGGGGCGGGGTCGGAGTCGGGGAGGTCGAAGGCCATCCCGTCGCGGAACAGCCCCGCGGCCCGACTCAGGGCCAGGGAGCCCTCGCTCAGGGACTCCCGGTCGATCTCGAGGTCCGTGAACCCCCAGGGAAACGAGGACAGGGAAGACATCCGGAACTCGGCGGTGTCTTCCAGGAAGCGGTCCTGGATCTGAAGGTGCTGCGGCGTGAGCAGGACACCTTTGCTCCAAAGCACGCCTTGGGTCTGGCGCATGCGGCCCCTTCGTAGTGGACGTCGTGGAGCGCGGAAACTACGGGCGGGAGGCCGACGCAGGAAACCCCGCCCGAAGCCGAAGCCTCGGGCGGGGCCGTGCACCTCCCCGGGAAGGGTGATGGGTCGGGGGAGCCTAACCCCGTATCAGTCCCCGCACCGCCCCCTCCAGCAGATGGACCCGCCCGGGGTCCGCGGACTGGTCGGCGTGGGCCGCGACCTTCTCCGCCAGGTCCCGCAGGGCAAGGTCACGCGTGGCCCCCATGTTCCCCTCCGCGTCCGACAGCGCCCGCCGCACCTCCTGGATCCACTGGGCCGAAGCCGCCCCGGATCGCTCCAGCTGGTCCACGTAGGACCGGGCCAGGGCGAAGGTGTTGGGCCACACGAACTGCGGCTGACCCTGGGAGTTGAGGTAGTCGAGGCGCACCGAACGGGCGGCCTCGATCTCGTTCTGGGACAGCAGGTCGTTCGGGACGAGCTCGAAGATGTCGAGGCCCCGCGCGATCTCGGAGTTCACGATCACCCCGTTGTACCAGTAGACGGACCAGCTGCCACCGCTGACCATCCGGTCGGCATTGACCGGGCCCCGGTCGTGGTAGGCGATCTCCACGGGGTTCGCGGGATCCGTGAAGTCGAAGATGGAGATCCCGCCCTGATACCAGCCCTGCACCATGACGTCCCGGCCCGGGATCGGGATGAGGGAGCCGTTGTGGGCCACGCAGTTCTCCTCGGGGGTCTGGGCCGCGGGCATCTTGTAGTAGCTGCGGAAGTCCATCTGGGTGCCCCGGACGGAGAAGATGGCGTTCGCCCCCCACTCCATGGGATCCGAATCGCGGCACTTGGGCCCCCCGCCGCCCCCCCACTCGTCGGTGAACACGACCGTGGTCCCGTCGTTGTTGAAGGTGGCGGAGTGCCAGTAGGCGAAGTTGGAGTCGGACACGGCGGAGAGACGCCGGGGGTTGGCGGGGTCGGAGATGTCCAGCAGGAGCCCGTACCCTTCGCAGGCGCCGCCGGCCCGGTCGATGGCCGGATAGACCGTGATGTCGTGGCACTGCGTCGGGCCGCGGTTCGCGCCGTCCTGGCTGCCCACCACCGAGGCCACCCACTCGGGCAGGTAGTCGCGGAGCGCCGCGCTGTCGGCGGCGGTGGGGGCGCCGCTGCCGCCCCGGGCCACGACGATGCTGTCCAGCATCCGCCTCGCGAACTGGTCCGGCAGGGCCTGGGCCTGGGAGCCGAACTCCACGATGAAGGCGCCCCGGGCCCGGGCCTCCTCCAGCACCGCCAGGTCCGCGGGAGCGAGCCCGTGCTCGGGCGGGGCCACCAGGTCCTCGAAGATCCGGGGCGAGCTCACGATGGCCGCGTCCTCGGGGCTCGCAAGCGGAACGCGGATGACCTCGATGCGGAAGAGGGCCGAGTTGGGATCGTCCTCGGGCATGGCGCCGGAGCAGCCGGCGAGCTCCTCCTCGGGACGTACCGGCGCCGAGCCGGACACGTAGATGTAGACGTTGTCGTCGTCGTCCGGATCCTTGAGGACGGTGTGGGTGTGGGAGCCCCGGCAGGTCTGGACGTTGGAGATGTAGCGCGGATTCCGGATGTCCGAGATGTCGAAGATCCGGATGCCCCGCAGGCGGTCCTGGCTCACCGCCTGCTGCACGCCCTCGGTGCCGCAATCCAGCCGGCCGCCGAGTCCCTCGCCCGAGACGAAGAGCAGGTCCTCGTAGACCGAGACGTCACTCTGGGAGGCCGGGCAGACGTAGCCCGTCACCAGCCGGGGCGAGGCCGGGTTGGAGATGTCCCATACCTGCACGCCGTTGTAATTGCCCTGGATGGCGTACTGGTCCTTGAAGGCCAGGTCCGAGTTGGTCACACCCACGAACTCCTCGGCCGGCGGGGTCGAGGAGACCTTCCGGAGATTCCAGATCGCCTCCTCGGCGTCGAAGAGCCCCGCCGCGAGGCCCACCCGGGGGTCCGGCGACGGAGGGTCGGCCTGCAGGGGACGAACGTCCCTGGGGGTCATCCCGTCCATGGGTTCGGGCTGGCTGCTGCAGCTCGCCATCGCGCCGGCACCGACCACCAGGGCCAGGAGCGCCGTCACGGGGGATCGGAACCGGCGGAGGGCCGGCGGGGCGGACGGGGATGCGATCGGGGTCATGGCAGGCGTCCTGGTTGATGTCCGGCCTTCGCCGGACGGGAATCGGGCCGGACGAGGTCCGGCGACGGGGTCGGGGTCACCCCTGGGGGTCCCCGGGATCGCGCTCGTCGAGCATGAGCCGCATCCGGTTGATCTCGGTGATCTGATCCACCTGGACGTCCGATGCGAGCTTGAAGATGGCTTCGTCCTGCGCCGCGCCGTCCACGGCGAAGAGCTCGTGGACCATGGTGACGGCACCCTGGTGGTGCTCGATCATGTAGGTGAGGAACATGCGGCCGAAGGCGTCGCCCCGGGCCTGGGACAGCTCCCGGAGCTGGGCCGGGCTCAGCATCCCGGGCATACGGTCGTGACCCATCGCGCCGTGGTCCATGCCGCCGCCGGGCATCTGCACGGTGCCGTCGTCGGCCACCTCCGGAACGGGACGGCCCCGGTCCCGGAGCCACCGCTGCATCAGGGCGATCTCGTCCTTCTGCGCGTTGATGATGCGGGCGGCCAGGGTGCGGATCTCGGCGTCGGCACCGGCCTCGGGGGCATACCCGGACATGACCAGGGCCTGCGCATGGTGGCCGATCATGCCCGTGACGAAGGCCACGTCGGCGGGATGCACGTTCTCCAGTGCCTCCGCCTGGCGGGCCTCGAAGAGGGCCTCCAGGTCGGCGAGGGCCGGATCGTCGGTGCCGGGCGCGGGGCGCGGACCATCCTCGGGTGCGCCGCCACCGGCACAGGCCGCCAGGAACAGGGCCGCCGCCACCCGCACGAGGTGTGGGATTCGGATCATCGCCCTCCCATTACTCGTTCCACCCCTCCCGGGTTTCGTGGCAGGGTGCGGGGAACGACCGGCCCCGGCCCGGTGAGGGCGGGGCCGGCCGCGGCGCGTCACCGCGCTCCCCGTCCCGGCAGCGGGACGTCCGCGGTGCGCCAGGCCTCCCGCAGTTGGCCCTCGACCCGGTCGGCCTCGGCGTCGGCGCCCTGGCCGCGCAGTGCGTCCCGGAGGCCCGCCAGCGACCAGCCGTTCCCCGGGAAGCGCTCCAGGTCCTCACGGAACGCCGCCTCGGCCCCCGCGAAACGGCCGGCCTCCAGCAGCACCTCGCCCAGATCCTGGCGGGTGGGCACGCTCCATTCCGGCGGCTCCCCATAGAGCAAGGCGTCCTCGAGGTGAGTCGCCTCGCGGAGGGCATCGGCCGCCGCGTCCATCTCCCCCCGGGCCGCGGCCAGCCGGCCCGTCAGGACCCGCTCGGCGATGGCCACCAGGTCGGGGGAGCGGTTGAACTCCATGCGGAGCCCTTCCAGGGAACCGCCCCCGGACAGGTCCCTGAGGGCGGCGAGCTCCCGGTCCGCGGCGTCGACGTCCCCGGTCGCCACCAGGGCCCGGCCTCGTGCGTAGTGCCAGATGGCCCGGGCGTGGGGCTGATCCTCACCGGGAGCCGGCGCCGCCAGGATCTCGTCCCAGCGCCCGAAACGGATCCGCATCAGGAGCGGCCGGACCGACCAATGCTGGAGGAAGTCCATTCCCGGACTGCCGAACAGCTCGCCGGGAAGGAGCGAGGTGACCCGGTCCGCAGCCCCCAGCGACGTCTCGCTCTGCCCGACCATCATCGCCGCGAAGGCCAGGAAGTCGTAGTTGTGGGGGTAGTAGCCGGCGGTGTACATGCCGACCTCGGGCCGCTGGTCCTGGATGTAGCTCTCGTCGGCGTGGATGGCGTGGCGGTTGAGCTCGACGGCGTCCAGGTAGCGTCCCACGCGGATGTAGATGTGCCCCGGCATGTGCACGATGTGCCCGGCCCCGGGCATGAGGCCCACCAGGCGCTCGGCGCAGGGGACGGCCCGCTCCGGGTAGAGCTTCTCCACGGCGTGGATGTAGAAGTGGCAGGCTCCGGGATGCTCCTCGTCCCGGTCCTGGGCCAGAAGCAGCCCGTCCAGGGCCTCGCGCATCCCGGGGCGGGGCTGGCCGGCCTCGGTCCAGTAGTCCCACGGCTGGAGATCCATCACCGCCTCGGCGTGGAGCACCCGGAGCTCGATGTCGTCCGGCCAGGCCCGGACCAGCTCCTCGAGCGCCTCCGCCCAGGCCTGGTCCAGGTGAGCCCGGTCCGCCGGCGGAGGGGAGGCGTAACGGCCCGCCAGCGCCCGGATCAGGCCCCGTTCCTTGTCGGACGCGTGGCCGGCGCGGGCCACGGCCTCCCGGACCGCGACGTACGCTGCCACCGCCGACGCCGAATCCATGGGCAGGTTGATGTTCGGCCCCCAGGCCAGGGCCTCGCCCCACCAGCACATGGCGCACCGGGGGTCGAGCGCCTGGGCCTCCCGGAACGAGCGGATGGCCTCGGCGTGGTTGAAGGCGTAGTAGAGGCGCAGGCCCTGGTCGAAGTAGGCCTGGGCCTCGGGGACTGCCGTGGTGACGGCGTAGTGGTGGTCCCCCAGATCGTCGTAGAGGGGCACCCGGCCCGTGGAAGGTGCCCCGTGGGCGTCGTGCTGGGCGGACAGCGGGCCGCCGGCAGCCAGGATCAGGGAGAGGACGACGAGGCGCCGCGTCTGGATGGACATGTTTCCGACTCCGGTGAAGGTGGGTCGCCCCGGTGGGCGAGCCGGTCTCACTTCGGATTGCGCGACGGAACCGCCGCCTGAGACATCGGCGCCACGTCCCCGCCCAACGCACGCCAGACCGGCACCGCCGCGAGGGCCGCCCAGACCATGGCCGCATCCCGGATTCCCGGACCGCCATGGACCACGCCCGCCAGCGCCCCGAAGAGGACGATCAGCATACCCCACCGCACCCGCCGAGGGTCGAGGGGTGCCCCGTCCCGGTCCGCGACGGCGACAACCCGCCGCGTCGTCAGGGTCGCCGCCAGGAAGGCCAGGGCGATCAGCGCCACCGGAGCACCGGCACGGACCGAGGGCACCGACCAGTCCGGCCCGGGTGCGCCCGCCCACCCCCACGCGGCGATGGCGAGCGCCGCGGGCGCCGGGGCGGCCGACCGCCTGGAGCCTCCGAGCCACGCGTCCGCAGCGAAGGCCAGCGCCGCCACGCCGCCCAGGCCGGGCTGGCCGAGGACGCGCACCGAGGCCGCGGTGAGGCCCAGGACGATCCCGACGTCGAGCAGGGTGGCGGCAGGTCCTGCGGTGCGGTTCACCACCCGGGCCAGCAGCAGGAGGGTGAAGACCAGGAGGAGGCTGGAAGTGGGGAGATGGAGGGCCGCCGCCACCGCCCACGCCATGGCCACGAACGCCGTCCCCTGCCGGTCGGGGTCGAGCTCCCGGCCCAGAGCCCAACCTCCCAGGACCGCCCCGGCACCCGCCAGGACCGCACCGAGGGGGTCCCGCGCCCCCGTGCCCCACGTGCTCCAGGCCCATCCCACGAAGGCGCCGACGGGCATGAGGACCAGCACGGCCCGGTTGGTGGGCCACGCCGGATCCAGGGGGCGTCCCAGTGCGCTGAACCTCACGCGGTGCGGGGCCGGCCCCACGAAGGGCGGGTCACGGCGGCCGTCACCGGGCTGCCTCCCCCTTCCTCGGCATCGGTCGGGCGCGCTCCCTGCGGATGCCCTCGGCCAGGTCCGCGCCCGACATGGCCTCGTCGCCCCGGGCCAGCGCCCGGAGCGCGGCCGCCCGGACCGCGTTCACGATCCCGCCCCCCGTGAGCTCGTGGGCCCGGGCGAGCTCCGACAGGTCCACGTCGGCGGTCAGGCGGCGCCGGTCCCCCAGGACGCCCTTCCAGATCCGGAACCGCAGGTCGGCGTCCGGAGGGGGGAACACGATCACCGACTGGAGGCGCCGGACCAGCGCCTCGTCGAGGTGGTCCGGCCGATTCGTGGCCAGGATCGTGAGCCCGGTGAACGCCTCCATCCGCTGGAGCAGGTACGGCACCTCGATGTTCGCGTAGCGGTCGTGGGCATCCTTCACCCCGGTGCGCTTGCCGAAGAGGGCATCGGCCTCGTCGAAGTAGAGGATCCAGTCCGTCTCTTCGGCGCGACGGAAGATGTCGGCCAGATTCTTCTCGGTCTCGCCGATGTACCTGGAGCCGACCGCCGCGAGGTCGATCCGGTAGACCGGAGCGCCGACCTCGGCCCCGATCAGGGCCGCCGCCATGGTCTTCCCCGTACCGGAATCCCCGGCGAAGAGACTCGTGTATCCCGGTCTTGCGGCCCGGCGGAGTCCCCAGGTGTCCACCAGCGCGTCGCGGTGCCGGATCCAGGCGACCAGGTGCTTCACCTCCTCCACGACCTCGGGAGGCAGCACCAGGTCGTCCCAGCCGAGCTCCGTGGTCAGCCGGCTCGCCAGTGCCTCCGGTCCGGCGCCGCCAGTCTTCTTCTTCGTCTTCTTCTTCTTCACCCCGAACCTCCCCGAGGCCGGGTCGGGTGGACCCGGCGGATCACGACCTCGGCCCCCGGTACGAGGCCGTCGGATCCGCGTCGGGCTCCACCAGGATGCGGGCCAGCTTGGGCTCCGCCGCCCGCAACGCCGCCTCGAGGCTGTCCACGGCCCGGGCAACGCCATCTCCGTCGAGGTCCGGCCGGAACCGCACGTCCAGCGCCAGGAGCACCTCGTCGGGGCCCAGGTGGACGCCGCGGGTCCGGATCAGGGCGGCCACCTCCGGCTGCTCGCTGCACACGTTCCGCACCGACTCCAGGAGCCGGGGTCCGACCGTCTCTCCCACGAGCAGCGCCCGTGTCTCCCAGGCGAGGAAGACGGCCACGGCGGCCAGGATGCCCCCGATGACGATGGACGAGATGCCGTCGAGGATCGGCAGGTTCAGGGCCCGGGCCAGGAAGATCCCCAGGAAGGCGACGACCACGCCCAGGAGCGCCGCCGCGTCCTCGGCGATGGGCACGAAGATGCGGGGGTCCGCGCTGGCCCGGAGCCGCTCCACCAGCCGGCCCTGGAGCCCCGTGCTCTTCAGGGCCCGGAGCGCCACCATCAGCGCGAAGGCCTCCACCACGAACGCCACCCCCAGCACCGAGTAGCTCCAGGTCGGGTCCCCGGGCACCTCGTCGTGCCCCAGGTGCGCGATCCCCTCGTAGATGCTGAAGCCGCCGCCCAACCCGAAGAGGATCATGGCCACGATCAGGCTCCAGAAGTACATCTCGGGGCCGTACCCGAACGGATGGAGCGCGTCCGGGGGTCGGTGGCTGCGCCGGTTGCCGAAGAGGAGCAGGGCCTGGTTCCCGCTGTCGGCCACCGAGTGGATGCCCTCGGAGAGCATGGCCGAGCTGCCCGTGACTCCGGCGGCGATGAACTTGGCCACGGCGATGATCATGTTCGCGACGAGGGCGGCGACCACCGCCCGGGTGCTTCCCTTGGCCATCGCAGAGCACTCCTTGTTCCGTAGCTGTCCGGGCCCGGGAGGGACCAGGCCCGAAAGGGCAGGCTAACCGCCTCGCCTCACCGGAGCGAGTCGGCGGCGCGCACAGAGGTCCCTACGCACGGGAGCCCCGGGAGGTTCGACACGGTCCGCATCCGTGGGGATGCCCGACGGATCACGAGCGGCTCCACCCGGCGCCACCCGTATGATCCGTCGCACGGCCGGACTCCTTTCCGATTCCCTGCGGGGGACCGGCGTGTCGGACACGACCGGCCGCTCGAACGCCACCCTGCTGCAGGATCGAGCGGGAGCCGGGCCGCGGCGGGATTTCGAGTTGCTCGAAATGGGGACCGCCGGGTATCTATTCGAGTCCTGTTCGGAGGGGTCGATCAAGCTGTTCTGAACCGCAACCGCTGGAGGGAGGATGACGATGACGAGGATGATCACACCCATGGGTCGCAGCCTGGCCGCATGTGCCGCTGCCGCCCTCCTGACGATTCCGGCGAGCCTCCAGGCCCAGGAGGACGACCCCTGGATCTGGCTAGAGGAGGTGGAAGGGGACCGGGCCATGGAATGGGTGCTCGAGCGGAATGCGGAGACCCGGCAGGAGCTGCAGGCGCTGCCCTCGTACCGTTCGGCGTACGACGAGACCCTGGAGATCCTCACCTCGGACGACCGGATCGCGTTCCCGTCGATCCAGGGCGAGTGGATCTACAACTTCTGGACGGACGGGGACCACCCCCGGGGCACCTTCCGGCGCACGAGCTGGGAGGACTACCTGGGCGGGAGCCCCACCTGGGAGACGGTCCTGGACGTGGACGCCCTGGCCGAAGCCGAGGGGAAGGCGTGGGCCTTTCGTGGCATGAGCTGCCTGGCGCCGGAGGACGTCCTGTGTCTGGTGAGCCTGTCCCCCGGGGGATCGGACGCCGTGGAGGTCCGGGAGTTCGACCTTTCCTCGAAGTCCTTCGTCGAGGGCGGGTTCCACATCCCGGTCTCGAAGAACGGCACGGCCTGGATCGACGAGAACACCCTCCTGGTGCACCACAACCTGGACCCGGCGTACACGACCACCTCGGGGTACTCCCGGGCCGCGTGGCGCTGGACCCGGGGCACCGCTCTCGCCGACGCCGAGATCCTTGCGGAGGCCGAGGAGCAGGACATGGGGATGTTCGTGGGATCCCAGGAGACCACGGAGGGACCGGTGGCCACGGTGGCCCGCCTGATCACGATCTTCGACCGGGAGATCCACATCCTCGAGGACGGCAGCCTGGACCGACTGGACGTTCCCACCGACGCCTCGTTCCAGCGCATGGGCGACCAGATGGTGCTCCTCCTGGTGTCCGACTGGACCGTGAACGGCCGGACGTTCCCCGCCGGCTCGGTGGTGAGCGCCAACTACGACGACTACCGGGCCGGCCAGGGATCCGTCGAGCTCATGATCGAGCCCGGGGACCGCTCCACCATCAACGGCATCTCCCGGACCCGGGACTACCTGCTGGTGACGCAGCTGAACGACGTCCAGGGGGAGCTGGTCCGCTACTGGCGGGAAGGAGGGGCGTGGCGTCACGAGGCCATCGAGACGCCCCCCATGGGCGCGGTGTCCCCCGGATCGACCTCTCCCCATCACAACCGCTTCTTCTTCACCTACACCTCCTTCACCCGCCCCACCACCCTCTACCTGGCGGAGGAGGACGGGGACGTCCGTGAGGTCCGGAGCCTCCCCGCCCAGTTCGACGCCCGGGGCCTGACGGTGGAGCAGCACCACGCCACCTCCGCCGACGGCACCCGGGTCCCGTACTTCGTGGTACGGCCCGAAAACGCCCCGACCGACGGGTCGAATCCGACGCTCCTCACGGCGTACGGCGGCTTCCAGATCTCCCGCACGCCCGGCTATCTGGGGTCCACGGGCAAGACCTGGGTGGAGAAGGGCGGCGTCTACGTGCTGGCCAACATCCGGGGCGGCGGCGAGTTCGGGCCCGACTGGTGGAAGGCGGCCCTGAAGGAGAACCGGCAGCGAGCCTACGACGACTTCATCGCCGTGTCCGAGGACCTTATCGCGCGGGGGATCACCTCGCCGGAGCACCTGGGAATCCAGGGCGGCAGTAACGGCGGCCTCCTGGTGGGTGTGGCCATGACCCAGCGGCCCGACCTCTACAACGCGGTGGTGGTGAACGTGCCGCTCCTGGACATGCGCCGCTACCACACCCTCCTGGCAGGGGCCAGCTGGATGGCCGAGTACGGGGACCCCGACGATCCGGAGGAGTGGGCGTTCATCCGCGAGTACTCGCCGTACCAGAACGTGCGACCGGGCGTGGAGTACCCGACCCCGTTCATCTTCACCACCACCCGGGACGACCGGGTCCACCCGGGCCACGCCCGGAAGATGGCGGCGAAGATGGAGTCCATGGGCTACGAGACGATCTACTTCGAGAACGTCGAGGGGGGCCACGGCTCCGGGGTGACGCCGGAGCAGCGAGCCGAGTCCGCGGCGCTCACGATGGCCTACCTGAACATGCGGCTGGGGACGCCCCGGCGGCCCATCAGCCAGTAGGCCGGCGGCGGCCCGGGCGGTGGGAGACCGCCGTCCGGGCCGTCAATCCGGAAGGAAGGCGCACGCCTCCCCGACGACGGCCGGGTTGCCGTGGCTCGCGGCTCCGCCCGCCGGTCGGCCCTCACGCGTCCCACGCCGTCACGCGAAACCGCCCGGGCGGCCGGATCGGCCACCCGGGCGGTTCGTCACGCCGGGAACGGTCGGCTCAGAAGCTTCCACTGCCGTCCTCGCTGACCGCCCGCCGCGGGGCGTTCTTCACGTACTGGTCCAACCAGCGGTCCGTCTCCCAGAGCATGTGCAGGAGCGACTCCCTGGCCGCGTAGCCGTGGCTCTCGTCCGGCAGCATGACCAGGCGGGCGGTTCCGCCGAGCCCCTTGATGGCGTTG
>DATHRY010000129.1:0-2197 GCA_035464715.1 Longimicrobiales bacterium | reverse complement strand
GGTACGACATCCATTTGGACGAGCAGCATGCCGCGAAGCTTGAAGCCTTGGCGGTCCGCATGCACGTGCAGCCGGGCCTGCTCGCCCGCTGGCTCCTGTCGGATGCGATCGACCAGGCCGATCCGGACGCATCGATGATCGTCCAGCTTCTCGACGCGATCCCCGGGGCGTTCGACAGACATGAGAAGGGCCGGGCGGACGCCCGCGCGGGTCGGACCATCCGAATCTAGGTCCGGTGGGGGCAGCGATGCGGGCGCCGGTGCGGTCGTCGGTCATGATTCCGGCCGCCCACCGATCCCCTTGAGCAGCTCCGCCCCGGCCTCCAGACCCAACTCGATCTCGTCCAGGAGGTGCAAGAACGCCTCCGCCACCTCGTCCTCCCCGTGGGTCCAGGTCCGGAGGCGCCGAAGCGCCTCCTCTGCCCGCTCCAGGCGCTCGTCGTAGGACTTGCTCATGGCCCGCCGTCCCGCGCCGTGGCGCGCCGGCTCCGCCCTCGCCCTACGGACCGGGCAGCCGCTCCGCCCCCCGCACCCCCTGCAGCAGGGCCCGGTCCAGCTCCGCCCCCGGCTCCCCGTGGAGCACCGAGATGTCGCCGGTGGTCTCCATGACCACGGCGTGGACGTGGTCGAGCGTGAGCACGTTCGCCTCCCGGAGCTTGGCCCGGAGGTCGGCTTCGGTGACCTGGGCCGCCCGCAGGTTGTGGTGCAGAACGTCCCGTCCGGCCATCAGGAGGAGCGGCGTGTTGTCCACCACCCGCTGCACACCTTTGGACCGCGACCGGGCCATGGCCACGCCGATCTGCAGCGTGTAGAGGACGGCCAGCGCCGCCAGGGCCTGGAGCAGGGGGGGATCCTCTGCGATCACGGCCCCCGCCAGCACCGAGCCGATGGCCACGGTCACGGCGAAGTCGAAGCTCGACATCTTGGAGAAGCTCCGGAGGCCCGCGATACGGGTCACCAGGATGAGGCCGGCGTACATGCCGGTGGCGGTGACGGCCACCAGGCCGACGGCCCTCCAGCTCGTTGCGATCCAGTCCATGGCGGGAGGTCCCGGGGGAGGGGGCGAAGGGGTGAGGACCGCCCAGAGGCGGCCTCTCACGAGAACCCTCCGCTCCCCACCGGGCAACGCGGCGGCGGTTCACGCTCCCCTCAATCCCTCGACGTCCGGTCCCCCGCCGACCGCCGGCCTCGGGAATAGTGCTGGGACTTGGCCCGCATGTACTTCCGGTCCATGGGGCTGAGCTCGGTGTCGTCCTCCATGGACTCGGCCAGCTTGTAGAGGTCCCGCATCTCCTCCCGCGCGGTGAGGTCCGTGTCGGCCAGGTCCTGGAGCTGCACCGCCGAGGCCCGGAGGGCTCGCACGCTGCCGGCCACGTCGCCGCGGTCGCCTCGCTCCACCGCCTCCCGCCGGGCCCGGGCGGCCTGCAACAGCAGGAAGACCCGCTCCACCTCGGGATGGCTCACGGCGCCCTCCTCCGGGGAGAAGGTCAGGGCCAGGCTGATCCGGCGCCGCTCCACGGAGCCGTCCGGGGACCAGACATCCGCCTCCACCACGAGGTCCGCCACCGGGAAGGCGGAGCTGCCGTCGGCGGGCCCGCGGCTTCCGGCGCCTTCTCCCGCCAGCACCCCGTCCGGCACCAGGAAGTCCGCCAGCAGCTCCCGGGGCTCCCGGGCATAGAGGTCGCCCACCGCCACCCGCAGGCGCCCGTCCCCGGCATTCTCCGCCGGATAGCCGTGGTGCACGGTGGCCACCGAGACGGCGTCCCGGGGCCGAATGGTGACCGTGAGGTTCTGGGCGCCGATGCTCAGGAGCCCCGCCACCTCCTCCTCGAAGATCCCGCCGGCCTGGTCCAGCCGCTCGATGTAGTAGGCGCTGCCGCCGCCGGCGTCGGCCATGGCGGCCAGGAGGTCCTCGTCGAAGTCCGCGCCCACGCCCACGGTGGTGGTGCTGACGCCGGCCCTCCGGGCCTCGGCGGCGAGGCGGGTCAGGGTCTCCCCGTCGGTGATGCCGACGTTGGCGAGGCCGTCCGTCAGGAGGATGACCCGGTTGACCCCCTCGGCGAGGTGGCGCTCGTGGACCAGGGCCCGGCCCTGGAGCCAACCGCCGCTCAGGTTCGTGCTGCCTCTCGTCCGGATGCCCGTGAGGGCGTCCAGGAGGCCTTTCTGGGCGGTCCCGGTCCCGGGGTGGGCCACGGTGG
>DATHRY010000128.1:0-8531 GCA_035464715.1 Longimicrobiales bacterium | reverse complement strand
GTGGAGGGGGACGAGTGGGACGGCGGCGGGATGTTCCTCGTGCCCCTGGGCGATCACGTCTTCACCCCGGGGTCCGAAGAAGGGGGACTGGTCCGGACCCCCGAGCCGGAGCGGAGGGTGCGCTTCACGGAGGCCGACGATGGGGGGATCGACGCTGCCGAGCTGACGGACGACGGGACCGTCCGGCTCCGCCTGGAGCGGGCGGAGAGCTACACGCCGCCGCCGGAGGCCCTGCGGCGCTGGGCCGGATCCTACGCCGGCCCGGCCCTTCCCCCCGGTATACGGGTCGAGGCCGGGGAGGGCGCGCTCCTCGTCCAGCTCGCCGGGCCCGCGTCCCGGTTCCGGCCCCTCTCTCCCACGCGCTTCGTCGCGGTCGGGGACGGACCGGGACCGCCCGCCGGCACGGTGTTCAGCTTCGCGGAGGAAGATGGGGAGACGGTGCTTCGGATCGTGGCGCCCGACGGGTTCGAAGCCCGGCTGGTGCGGGAGCGGTAGGCCGCCCCCGGGGGCGACGCCCGGGGCCTCCGGCACGGCCCGCCTCGTGGGATTCGCCTCCCCCCCGGGAGCCGGTGCGAGTTGCCCGAGGATCCCCGGGATGCGCCGGGCCCGGGTGTCCGTCCCGGGCCCGGCCCGATCCCCGACCCGGGGTCACCGATCGGCGAGCCGTCCCCGGGGGAGGTTCACGGCGCCGAACAGCCCTGCGTGGTCCGCGGGGAAGATGCCCAGGACCGGGGTGCGGTCGGCCTCCTCGTCGCCGAGGACGTCCATCTGGACCGCACCGGGCAGGCCGTTCTCCGCCTCCGCCGGCACCAGCGCCCCGGGCGCCCGGACCAGGATGAAGTCGATCCGCTGGTCCAGGACGCCGTCGATCAGATCGTCGTCCCAGCAGCAGGTCTCGCCGGAGGTGGCGCGGCCGGTCTGCTCGAGCCAGGGATCCACCCATCCGGCATCCATGAGACGCCCGTACGTCGGCGTCCAGGTGGGGGCGGGCGGGCCGTGGTTCGCATCGGAGTTCAGGTCGCCCATGAGAACGGTCGGCCCCTCGAGACCCGCCAGGACGCTCCCGAGGAGCTCGTCGACCTGGGCCTCCTGGATGGGATACAGGATCTGCTGCTCCAGATGCGTGACGACCACGTGATGCGTGACCCCATCGAAGGGGATGCTCACGCGGCTCCACCCCCGATTCACCTGGACCGGGCCCAGGTCGAGCCCGACGGCGTAGAGGGCGTTCGCCTTGTCGGTCACCTCCACGTCACCCCGGACGAGGACCCCGTCCCCGACCTCGAAGGTCAGCACGTGGGTGATCCCCGCCGGCCCGACGGCGTAGGGCAGCTGCGAGGCGGTGGCGATCTGCTGGATCTCGAGGGTGTAGTCCAGCCCCCGGGCCGCCAGGGCGTCCATCAGGACGCCGTAGAAGTCGATGCCCTCCACCGGCCCGACGGCGAGGTCGATCAGGGCGTACCGGGCCATCTCGTTGAGCCCCACCACGTGGGGCCGGGTCGATGCGATCTCGTCGGCGAGGGCCTCGGCCCGCTCCGTGAAGTCGGTCGCCTGGACCCCTGCCCAGTAGGTCTGCACCGCGGCCACGACCTCCAGGATGTTGGCCGGGAACTGGGAGAAGTCGAGGGAGAAGAGAGGCGCCGTGCTGGCCCCCAGGAAGACGTTCCGGGTGTAGAGCCTCAGGAAGGCCTGCCCGGACACGTTCGACTCCTGCGCCTCCGGCTTGGCCAACGGATCGCCGATGACCGAGGTGCCGACCGGGAACGAACTGCCGTCACACGCCGCCAGGCCCAGGCTCGTGACCGCCAGGAGCGCTACGAGGGAGGATCGCTTCGGAATCGTGGACATCGTGAGTACCTCCGACTGGTGCGGTGGGAGGATCCTCGCTCCGAGCGAGAATGACGCCCTATCCGCAAGGCGTCTGTAGGGAGATCCGCGTGGCGTCCCGTAGGGTGCGCCCACCACCCGGGCCAATGTGGTGCCCCGTGGGAGGCGCTCCGCAGGCCGGCCGTCGCAAACGTGGCGGCTCGACAGGCGGGCGCAGAATCAAGGACGTGAGCGCCGGCCGCCCGGGTTCGGGGGCGCGAGGGTCGACTCACGGGGTGGAAGCCAACGCACACAGGCCGAGGGAGAAGCGGGGGGCGTCCCCGGTACCTCCGGGTCCGCCGCGGGGGGTGGGCGCCCCCGGGGACCTGAGCCGCAAGTCGCGGTGCGCCCGCCCCGTTGGACGGTCGCGTCACCCCCCCGGCCGCAGCTCCACCCGCTCCCCCGTCACCGACTCCACCTTCTCGCGGCTGTAGAAGACCGGGTGGAAGCGGTCCGCCGCCCACAGCTCGAAGAGGTCGGCGTAGTGCGGGTGGTCGGGATGCCCCCCCTGCCCCGGATTGTTCATCCCCAGGGTGGCGTCCCAGTCGCCGGTGTCCACCAGGATGCGGAACGACGCGCCGGAGGTCTGATTGTCGCCGTTCCCGGTCTGGTTCAGGGTGGAGCCGTTGCCGCCCCGGGGGAGGGGGCCGACCTCGATGCGCTCCCGCCACTCCCCGTTCACGGCGTCGCTCAACGGGTGCCGCAGGAGCACGTGCTTGTAGTCCTCCTGCCCGTAGACCCAGGCCTCGGGATCGTCCCCGAAGCGGCCTCGCAGGTCCGCGACGGCGGTGCCCAGCGCCTCGAGCAGGAGGGCGTCCCGGCCCGCCACGGGATCCGCACCGAAGTCCCCGTCGGGGGACGACACCCAGGCGATCGCCTTGTGGAGGGCCACGCCGCCCACCCACGGCCGGATCTCCGGGGGCATCTTCAGGTCCTCCACCGCGGTCCAGAGCGCGTCCTCCCAGGCCACGTAGATCCCCGCCTCCACGGATGTCTTCGCCAGGACGAAGTCCCAGTCCAGGAGCCGGGTCCGGGCGGCCTCCACCAGCGGATCCGTGGCCCGGAGCGATTCGAGCATCGGCACCAGCGTCCGGGCGGGAATCGAGAGCTCGTCGGTCTGCAGGGCGGCCATGTCCTGCAGCGTGAACAACCGCCCGCTCCCCAGCACCTCCGCCGCCCGCAGCCACCGGTGCGGCGCCGACCACTCGAAGCCCACCGCCTCCATGAACGGGTAGCCGTCGGGGATCAGGTCGTTGTTCGCCGTGGCGAACCACCCCTGGGGCGGGTTCACCACGTGGGGCTTGTCCTCGATGGGCAGGTAGCCGTCCCACTCGTAGCGGCCGTCGCCGGGCACGGGGACCAGACCGGAGTGGGTCCGGCGGATGGGGGCGATACCCACGGACTGCCAGCCGATGGTCCCGTCCCGACCGGCCCAGACCATGTTCTCGCCGGGGATGTTCGACCAGGTGCACGCCTCCCGGAACTCCTCCCAGGTGGTGGCCTGGCCCATGCGGAGGGAGGCCAGGTAGGGGGCGCCGCCGGGCTCCTGCCAGGCGGCCCGCACCGCATAGCCGATCCCCGCCTCGGCATCCCGGAAGACGACGGGCCCGTGACGAGTGTAGCGGTGGGTGACGATCTCCGGCGCCCGACCCCGCACGGGAACGGTGTCGGTGACGGTCGTCATCCGCTCCCACGCCCCCTCGAACCGGTAGCGGTCCGGATCGTCGGGATCGAGCTCGTAGACGTAGAGGTCCTCGGAGTCGGTGGCGAAGACGGTCAGGCCCCAGGCGCCGTGCCCGTTGTGCCCGATGGACACCCCCGGCAGCACCGGCTCCCCGCCCCCGATGACGTTCCAGCCAGGGCCGTTCAGGTGCACCCAGTACCGGAGCGACGGGGCGGCCTGGACCCGGTGGGGGTCGTTGGCCATGAGGGGGAAGCCGCTGGCGGAGCGGCGGCCCGCCACCACCCAGTTGTTGCTCCCCAGGTCGGCGGGATCGATGGGGCCGGCGGCGGGGGTCGCCGCGGGGTCGCCCACGCGCCCGAACCGGGCCGCCTCCGCCGCCATCCCGTCCAGCCATTCCTCCGCCCCCGCTCCGCCGTCCGTCTCCCGCCGGTACGCCGGCGCCACGTCCCCGGGCTCGAAGTCGATGCCGCCCCGGAAGGCCTCGTACAGGTGCAGGATGTGGTTCTCCACCAGGTGCGCTCCGTCGATGGCCGGATCCAGCTCCAGGTCGGGCTCCCCGGGGCCGAAGGTCTCGACCTCCCGGAGGGCCTCGGCCCCCACCACCGCCACAGCCCGCCCGTTGTCCAGCTCCGCCCGGATGTTCGACAGCAGCCCCTGGTGCCGCGAGATCACCACCTCGGGGGTCCAGAAGCCGGGCCGGATGCCCAGCATGTCGAACTCCACCGACAGCAGCTCGGGGTCGTCCAGCGCCGCCTGCACCCACGCGTTGATGCCGTCCACGAAGGCCCCGATGATCTCGGGCCCCCGGGGGTGGTAGTGGCGCAGCTCGGCGTCCATGTCGCCCCGGTACCGGAAGAGCCGGGCCCCGATGTCCCGGTCCAGCTCCCGCTCCCCCAGGATCTCCGCCACGGTGCCCGTGGCCTGCCGCCGCCAGACCTCGAACTGGAAGAGCCGGTCCCGGGCGGCGCTCCACCCCTGGGCGAAGAAGAGGTCGTGCTCGGTCTCGGCGTAGATGTGGGCGATCCCCCAGCGGTCCTTCAGGATCTCCACGGGGCGGTCGAGACCAGGGACGTCCAGGGTGAGGGAGTCCGGGGCCGCCACCCGGGCCGCCGGAGCGGCCAGCTGGGCCGCGGCCGGCGCCGCGAGGGCCAGGAGCAGCCCCACGAGGGAGGAGCGGGCGGCGACGGCCCGACGAGCCGGATCGGGCGAGGGGCGTCCGGGTCGGATGAGCGGCATGGATTCTCCGGGGGTGGGGGTCGGGGGGAGGGTAGCCGGTGAAACGGGGCGCGGCGAGGTCGGGAGCGATGCGGGACCCCGAGGCGCCGACGGGGACCCGGGGGCGGTGTGGGCGCTCGACCGGTGGGCCCCGCCGGGGTTGCCGAGGGGTTACCTTCGGGTCGCTGGCTCGCGACCGCCCCTGGCAGCCTTCCCGGGGCCCGCGCTCCTGAGACCACGAGCACCCCCCGCTCCACCCCCGATCCCGAACGACTCCGATGCCCCTTCCTCGCCTGTCCCGACGCCCGCGGCCCGGACGCCCGACCCTCGCCGCGCTCCTCGTCCTCGGCCTCGCCGGCTGCGCCCCCGGCGCGTCCCCACCCGGCGAAGCGCCCCAGATCGACGACGCCGAGACGCCCCGGAGCATCATCCTCCTGATGGCGGACGGGGCGGGACTCGCCCACTGGACCCTCGCCTCGTTCGCCGACGAGGCCCTGGCCGTGCGGAGCATGCGGAGCGTCGGCCTGGTGGACACCCGCGGGGCCGAGCACACCGTGTCCGGGAGCGCCCCCACGGCGACCGCGTACGCCATCGGGGTCCGCTCCCGGATGGGCCACGTCGGGGTCGACGCCGAGGGCCGGCCGATGGAGAGCGTGCTCGAGGCCGCGAGGGCCCGGGGCCGGAGCACGGGGCTGGTGACCACCACCGGCATCGTGGACGCCACGCCCGCCGCCTTCGGAGCCCACAATACCGCCCGCTACAACTACGGGCCCATCGCCCGGGAGATGGCGACCAAGGGGATCACCGTCCTCCTGGGCGGGGGGCGGGCCGCCTTCCGGCCCGAGGCCCAGGCCGACAGCGCGGACCTCCTGGCCCAGGTCCGGCGGGAGCACATCTACGTGGAGAGCATCGCGGAGCTGCGCGCGCTGGATCCCGACACGGTCGACACCCTGGTCGGGCTGCTGGCCGAGGGCGAGATGGGGATCGTGTCGGAGCGGGGGGACGACGCGCTGCGCACGATGACGTCCACGGCGCTGGACATCCTGAGCCGGAATCCGGCGGGCTTCTTCCTCCTGATCGAGAACGAGGAGTCGGACACCCAGTCCCACCGCAACGCCGCCGAGGAGATCGTCACCGCCGAGATGCTCGATTTCGATGCCGCGGTGCGGTTGGCGCTGGCCTATCGGGCCGAGCATCCCGAGACCCTCGTGCTGGTCACCTCGGATCACGAGACCGGCGGCCTCTCCCTGCCCCACGACCCCGACCGGGAGATCGTCATCGAGTACTCCACCGGCAGCCACACCGGCGCACTCGTCCCCCTCTTCGCGGCAGGTCCCGGTGCCGAGCGTTTCGGCGGGATCATCCGGAACGACGAGGTGGGCCGGATCCTGCTGGAGATGGCGCGGAGGTAGTACCGGGGGATGAATCACCGTTCTTGACAGAATAGTACAAAACCGCTACTGTGCCGTCATGGCCAGACCGCGGGAGTTCGACGAGGATGCCGCCCTGGAGCGGGCGATGGACGTCTTCTGGAGGCAGGGGTACCAGGCGACCTCCACCGACGATCTCATGGAGGCGATGGGGATCGGGCGGGGCAGCTTCTACAACACGTTCGGCAGCAAGCGGGACGTGTACCTGCGCACGCTGGACCGCTACTTCCGGCTCCTCGAGGACGGAGGCCCCTACCGGATGCTCTTCGAGGCGGAGCCGGGGGCCGGGGCTTTGGCGGCCCTTCTCACCCACTACCTGGACAGCGTGGCCAGCCCCGACGGGGTCCACGGCTGCTACTTCGTCCACGTGGCCAAGGAGCATCGGGGAGAGGACCCGGAGGTGACCCGGGCCATCCGGCGGGGTGTCCAGCGCATGAAGGAGATCCTCACGACGCACATGAAGGCCGCCCAGGAGCAGGGGATCCTTCCAGCCCACGTGGCCCCGGAGCGGGCCGCGCTGCTCATGATGGCAGTGGCCTGGGGGTCTCACGTGCTCGTGGAAGCGGGGGTCGCCGAGAAGGAGGCGTTGTCCGCCGCCCGGGTCCTCTTCGAGATGACCCGGGAACCGGCGTGAGCGGGAGCCGGTTTTTTTTGCGCCATTCTGTACAAGTCAGTACAAAATCAACGAGGAGACTCCGATGCCCGACGATCCACACGTATCCCGAGAAGTGTCTCGCAGTGAAGGTCCTGTCGCCCGCTTCACCCGGCGGGTGATCCGTCACCGCCGGCTGGTCCTTCTGGCCGCCGGAGCCGTGGCGGCGGCCTCGGCCTTCGGCGCGCGGCACCTCGGCCTGTCCACCGACTACCGGACCTTCTTCTCCGCGGACAACCCCGACCTCGTCGCGTACGAGGCCCTGGAGGACGTCTACTCCCGGGCCGACAACGTTCTGTTCGTGGTGCGGCCGCGGGACGGCGACGTGTTCACGTCCCGGACCCTGGAGGCGATCCGGGACCTGACCACCGACGCGTGGCAGATCCCCCATTCCACCCGGGTCGACGCCCTGACCAACTTCCAGCACACCTGGGCCCGGGGGGACGAGCTCGTCGTCGAGGACCTGGTGGGCTCGGGACCCCTCACGCCCGACGCGGTCGAGCGGGCCCGGGCGGTGGCCATGCAGGAGCCCCTGCTCAGAGGCCGCCTGGTCGCCCCCGACGGTGCGGCTGCGGGGGTGAACGTGCGCATCTCGCTCCCGGGCGCCTCCACCGAGGAGCTTCCCGCCACCGTGGCGGAGGTCCGGGAGCTGGAGCGGCGGTACCGGGCGCTCTACCCCGACCTGGAGATCGAGTCCACGGGCGTGGCCCTCCTGAACATGGCTTTCGCCGAGGCGCCCCTGAAGGACGCGCCGCTGGTGATGCCGGCCATGTTCCTCGCCCTCGTGGGAGCGCTCGTGGCCATGCTCCGGTCCGCCGGGGGCGTGACGGCCACTCTGGTGGTCGTCCTCCTGTCCACCGCCACGGCCCTGGGCGTCGCCGGCCACCTGGGGGTCTTCCTGGACCCCACCAGCGCGGCCGCGCCCGTCATCATCCTGACCATGGCGGTGGCGGACTCGGTCCACGTCATCCTGACCTATTTCCAGCTGCGGAGGGACGGTCGCTCCCGCGAAGAGGGCGTCGTCGAGGCGATGGTGTCCAACGCACAGCCCGTCTTCCTGACCTCGCTGACCACGGCCATCGGGTTCCTGACGCTCAACTTCAGCGACTCCCCGCCCTTCCGGCTGCTGGGGAACCTGACCGCGTTCGGGGTCGGCGCCGCCTGGCTCTATTCCATGACGGTACTGCCGGCGCTGCTGGCGGGCTCGAAGGGACCCGTACCGGCGGCGCGGGAGCGGGGGCCGGTCCGCCGGCTCGTGGACGGGGTGGCCCGTCTGGTCACCACCCGGCCCCGACGGGTCCTGGCCATCTCGGCCGCCGGGGTCGTGGCCCTGGTGGCGCTGGTCCCGACCCTGCGTGTCAACGACCAGTACTTCGAGTACTTCGACCGTTCGCTCCCCGTTCGGCCGGGGACCGAGTTCGCCATGGAGCACCTCACCGGCCCCTACGTCGCCAGCTTCTCGCTGGAATCGGGGGCCTCGCAGGGCGTCTCCGACCCCGGGTTCCTGACCGCGGTGCAGGCCTTCACGGAATGGCTCGAGGCCCGTCCCGCCGTCGCCCACGTGAACAGCTTCAGCCACACGATGAAGCGGCTGAACATGAACATGCACGCGGACGACCCGGCCTTCTTCCGGCAGCCCGAGAGCCGGGACCTGGGCGCCCAGTACCTGTTGCTCTACGAGATG
>DATHRY010000127.1:0-3197 GCA_035464715.1 Longimicrobiales bacterium | reverse complement strand
CAGCCCTCGGGTGACCGGTGTCAGCCCGGATCGACCCTGGCCATCAAGCGCTCCAGCCCCGCCAGGAGGTCCGGCCGGTCGTCCAGCACGCCTCGCATCGGGTCGCTGGACCACCCCTGGATGCGCTCCATGGCGTTCCGGATCGTGAAGTCCCGGGGGCCCAGGTCGTCGGTGACCTCGTCCCACTCCAGGGGCATCGAGACCGCGCCCTCGGGGACGGGGCGCGTGGAGTAGGGGGCCACCAGGAGCTTCCCCCACCCGTTCTGGAGGAAGTCCACGTAGACCTTCCCCGCCCGGCGCTCGATCACCCGATCCACCGTTGCGATCTCGGGATTCTCCCCCACCACCACGGTGGCCAGGAGCTGCCCGAGCTGGCGGGACTGGTCGTGGGTGAGCTGCCCACCCAGGGGCACCAGGACGTGGAGCCCCGACGAGCCCGACGTCTTCACGTAGGTCGGGAAGCCGGCCTCGTCCCCGAGGTCCCGGATCCTGCGGGCCAGCTCCACGACATGGACGAACGGAGCTCCCTTGGGATCCAGGTCGAGGACGCACCAGTCCGGGTTGGCCAGGGTGGAGGCCCGGGACGACCAGACGTGCATGAGGAGCGCCGCGGAGTTCGCCACGTAGACCAGCGCCTCCGGGCCGTCGATCACGAAGTAGTCCAGGTCCCGCTCCGATCCCTCGCTGTAGACCGTCTCGGTCCGAATCCAGTCCGGCGCCCAGTCCGGGGCGTTCTTCTGGTAGAACGAGTTGCCGTCGATCCCGTCGGGGTACCGGGTGACCACCAGGCACCGGTCCTCCAGGTACGGCAACATCCAGGGGGCCACCGCCTCGTAGTAGCGGACCATCTCTCCTTTCGTGATGCCATCGTGGGCGGGAGCGGCGCCCATGGGCTCGGGACACGGAGGGAAGAGCTCCTTGTCGAGGTTGGTGAGGGCGACCTCCTTCTCCATCCCGCCGGTCACGGGAGGGGGTTCGGGAAGGAGGCTCTCGGCATCGACCTCGGAGCCGTTCCCGGCCGGGAGAGGCGCGAGAAGGCACTCCTCGGGCGGCTTGTCCTCTCGCAGCCCCAGGAAGGACGGGTGCCGGAGGACGCCCGCGGGGGTGACCTCCTTGTAGCGGACCTCCGCCACCAGCCGGGGCTCGGTCCAGTGATGGCCTCGGCCCGTCGGGATCTCGCCGGCCGCACAGGGGCATTCCTCCCGCTCCAGGGGGACGAGACGCCGGGCGAGCTCGTCCAGCAGCTCTTCCGTGAAGCCGGTGCCGACGCTGCCCAGGTACCGGAGGTGGGGGCCGGATCCGGCGCCGTCCCGTTCGGGCATGGCGTCGCCCTCCGTGGCGGGCATCTTCCCCCCAGGGGGTGGTGCGGAGGCCCCGGGCGCCTCCATGTCCCACTGGGCCAGATGCAGAGCTCCGAGGCCCGTGCGACTCCCCTTGGGCTCGGTCCATCCCACGACCACGAAGTCGTCGGACCGGACGGTGCGGATCTTCACCCAGGAGTCCGAGCGGCCTGCCACGTACCGGCTCGACGCCTTCTTGGCCACGATCCCTTCGATCCCCAGCCGGACGGCCTGTTCCCATACCGCCTCCCCCTCCCGCTCGATGTGATCCGAGTAGCGGATGGGGCCCACCGAGGGGAGCAGCTCCCTGAGCAGCGCCTTCCGCTCCGTCAGGGGAAGGGGCCGGAGGTCGAGGCCGCCGAAGGCGAGGAGATCGAAGGCGTAGTAGGTCGCCGGGAGCTGGACCGAGGCCCGTGCGACGTCCGCCGCCCGCTGCAGCCGTCCCCGCTTCTGCAGGAGCGCGAAGGAGGGCAGCCCCTGCTCGTCGTGCACCACCACCTCGCCGTCGATCACGGCTCCGGGGAAGGGGAGCCCCCGGATCGCCCGGGCGATCTCGGGAAAGGTCGCCGTGAGGTCGTTCCCGTTCCTGGACCAGAGTGTGGCGCCGCCCCCGGTGCGTTCGGCCACCAGCCGGTAGCCGTCGTACTTGATCTCGAAGACCCATCCCTTCCGGGTGAAGGCATCCTCGGCGGGGACCGCCTTCATGACCTCGAGAGAGCCCGCATCCAGCGTCTCCCCGAGCAGCTCGCGGGCTCCCGCCGCCCGGGCGGCCTCGACGATCCGGTCCCGCTTCTGTCCGGGCTCCGGGAGCTCGTCCACCGTGAGCCCCGAGAAGATGGAGTCCGCCGGATAGACGTCGGTGCCGCCTTCGTCGACGTACCCGTCCCGCTCCTTGATCAGAAGCCAGTGGTTCTCGCCGTTCCGGGGTGTGTGCACCAGGGTCCACAGCCCCCGGAGCTTGTAGCCCCGGAGCTCGAACAGGAGCTTGCCGTGCTCCAGCCCGTGGGGCTTCTCCCCCGGGGCCGCGGGGATCTCGAGCCACACCCCCCGATCCCAGCATATGGACGGTCCCGCCCCGTATTGCCCCTCGGGGATGACCCCCTCGAAATCGGCGTACTCCAGGGGGTGGGGCTCGACGTGCATGGCCAGTCGCTTGTCCGCCGGGTCCGGGGAGGGGCCTTTGGGCACCGCCCAGGACTCCAACGCCCCCGCCATCTCCAGGCGAAGATCCCAGTGAAGGTTGCGGGCGTGGTGCATCTGGACCACGAAGAGCCGGGGGGGCGGCGCACCCCCGGCGGCGGCCTGGTCTCCCCCGCGGCCGCCGAAGGGCTCCGGCGTCCGGCCGGCGCTCCGCTTGCTCCGGTAGCGTTCGAGGCGGTCCTGGGACGTCTCGTCGCTCATGGGGCGGCGGCTCCGTGGGGACGTGGGTTCGTGCCTCCCATCCGGGCTCCAGAGGGAGAACGGCCCGCCGAATCTCGGGTCGGCACGGGGAAGGGGCAACGCGACCGCAAGGGCCCGATCGGAATCCTTGACCCTCCGTTCGACGGCCCGGTAGCGTGGAACAGAGGCCCGGATCGCCTCCTTCGACGCCGGAGCACTACATGTCCTCCAGTTCTCACGCCAATCCACCCTCTCGCCGACGTGCGGGCGGGCCGGCCCTGTTCGCGGCGGCCCTGACGGCCGCCGTGGTGGCGCTCCTGCCCGGTGGGCTGGAGGGCCAGGACGCGGTTTCGGGGCACTGGCTCGCGTCGGTCCAGGGAGACCGGGGCTCGCCGGAGGTCGTCTTCGTGCTCCAACTGGACGGGGGCTCGATCTCGGGCCGCCGCATCCTTCCCGGCCAGCAGGCCCTCGACGTCC
>DATHRY010000126.1:0-2332 GCA_035464715.1 Longimicrobiales bacterium | reverse complement strand
TGCGTCCTAACTCAGCATGATCATGCGGAGTCCGGGGCGAACTCCTCGGGCAAGACACTGGTCTCCAGGTCCGGAGCTCCGCACGATATGCACCCAACGTTAGAGATCACCAGCTGCTTCACCCGAAGCTGCGGCCTATGTCGCTTGAATTCGGGTTGCGAAGTAGTGATCCACTGAAACGGAGAGCCTTGAATGGGTTGGAGCGGTCCTGGTCTCAGCGCGGCAATCCTACTCATGGGCGCCTTGTTGTTCTCGCCTGCGGTTGCGGTCAGCCAAGTGGTGCAGAGCGAGCGCGCGACGATGTCCCAAACCATCGACGGGACAACCATCTCCTTCGACTACGGTCGACCGCGGATGAAGGGCCGGGGAGAGGTGATCGAAGACGTCGTGCATATCGGCGATCATCGGTGGACGCCAGGGGCGGACTGGGCCACGATCCTCACAGCAGATCGCCCATTCTACCTGAACGGCGAACGCATCCCGGATGGTCGATGGTCCGTGTGGATCGATCTGGAGCCCGACGAGTGGACGCTGGTCCTCAATCCCGTCGACTCGATCTTCCATTACCCAGCCCCCCCGGATCATCCGGACCAGATTGAACTCCCGTTGTCGCCGCGCGAAGGTGACTTCGTCGAGTCGCTGCTGTTTTGGATTCCTGAGACGCGGATGCTCGGGTTTGACCTGCTCCTGAGCTGGGGGCGGACCGAGATCCCCTTCGAGGTGCAGGTCGATCCGACCTTTGAGACCGTGGTCGAGCGCTCGGTTGGTGAGGAACTGGTAGGATCCTACACGATACGAGATCCCGATGCGGACCCTGACGAGGGAGCACGCTTCGACGTCTTCTGGGAGGGCGATCATCTCGCTGTCTCAACCCTTCGGGGTCCCAGTGGTCCAGAGTTGCAGGGGTGGCTCATCCCCCGGGGGGAAGGCTTCTACTGGTTCGGGGAAGTGCGTGACGGCGCAGTGTTCGATATCGAGGTCGACATCTTGCTCGAAGTCGTCCGGGACGACCAGGGCCAGACCCTTGGGTTCGACGCCCGTTGGGCAGACGACTCTGTGATCGCCCGCGTCAGACGGGCCGTGGAGCCAGGACGACCCTAGATTTGCGCGCTCTTACCCGAAATAGCCCCAGGGGGTGTGGATGAGTGATCTCTAACTCAGCATGATCATGCGGAGTCCGGGGCGAGTTCCTCGGGCAAGACCCTGGTCTCCAGCCCCGGAGCTCCGCACGATATGCACCACACGTTAGGCCGCCACGAGAGGACCGGGTTATGAATCGTCTGCTGTGGGTTCCAAGCGTGCTTCTCGTCGCTGCGTGTGGGGTCGATGCGCCCGCTGTTGACGAGGCGTCCATCCGAGACGCCGTATCTGCCCGAATTGACGGGTACGTCCAGGCCATCCGCGACGGTGACCTCAACTACATCCGGGAGTTCTGGGCCGACGACCCCGACTTCGCCATGGCGGGGGACGGGACCCTTAGCGTCGGCTACGACGCCTGGATTCAGTCGGTGGAAGAGCTCACGGCCAACACCGACTCGGTCGCCTTCGTCGAGATTGTCGGTGAGCCTGCGGTCGCCGTACTCGGTCCTGACGCCGCGAGCTATGCGATGGAGTACCGCTGGAGGTTCGTCATGCGCGACGGATCGACGCTCTCGGCCGAGGGGTCATGGATGTACGTATTTCGGCGCATCGATGGCCAGTGGCGAGCCATCCACTCGGCTGGCTCGCATATCTATTCCTAGCTCGGGCCGGAGAGAGCTGCGACGGGCCCGGGCGGCCTAATATGGATTTGCTGCTATCCGCGGAGGCTTCGAGGCCAAGTCTGGCAACGCCCGTGGTTTGCGAAGCGGGCGGCTCTAAGAGGAGGATCGTGCCGCCCTTCGAGACGCGTTGCGAGAGAGGGGTCGCGGGCCCAGCGCGTTCCTCCTCCTTCGTCAGTGAACCGGGTGCCCCATCGTTGACGCCAAGGGGACCCCTATACAAATCACCACGGATCGGGAACATGTCATTGGTGCAAGGCGACGCGTCGCTCAACCTCGACGTTTGATGAGGTGGGCATCGGTCACGTCCGGTGCGGCGCTGTCGGCCTAACTCAGCATGATCATGCGGAGTCCGGGGCCAGCTCCTCGGGCAAGACACTGGTCTCCAGGCCCGGAGCTCCGCACGATATGCACCGAACGTTAGGTGGTGCCCGATCGGGCGGTTCAACTCTCCATCCAGCAACGCCGATGCGCATTCTCTCATTCCTCTTGTTGATCATCCTCGCGGTCGCCTGCGGCCAGCCCGGCCCAGCGACGGACGGGTCGGCGCATCCGCTTGTCGGGACGTGGCG
>DATHRY010000125.1:0-8817 GCA_035464715.1 Longimicrobiales bacterium | reverse complement strand
GGACCGGGGAGGCCGCCGGGATCGGCGCCTACCGCCGAGCCAACCTCCTGGACGTGACGGTGTGCACGTACCCCTTCCTCCTGCCGTTCTTCATCCCGACGGTCCTGGCGGGCGCCCTCACCGCGGACGTGGCCGGCATGCCCCGGCTCCCGGCGCTGGAGGCGGGGCTCCACAACGTGCACTCGTGGGGGCTGCTGGCGGTGGTGCTGGTGGCGGTGGCGACGGGGTGGGGCCGGGGCTCCTTCGAGGTCAGCGACGCATGAGCCTCGGGGATGCGAGACGGCATCGGCGCCGGACTGGCAGGGTCGAACGACGGACGACCCGCTCCGGATGCCTCGCGGTGCTGGCCGGGCTCCTTCCAGGTCCGCTGCTGGCCCAGGGGGTGACGACGGATTCCGCTCTGGCCCTCACCGGGGTCGGGGTGGTCGACGGCGCCTCCGAGGCCGTCCGCGGGAACCAGACCGTCTGGATCGTCGGAGGTACCATCCGAGACGTCTTCGAGACGGGGACGAGGGACCTCCCCAGCGGGACGCCTACGATCGACCTGTCGGGGCGTTACGTGATCCCGGGCCTCATCGATGGACACCAGCACTTCTCCCAGGCGTCACCCGGGGCGCGGCTCGACCGACTCCGGTTCCTCCTGGAGGGAGGGGTCACCGCGGTGCGGGATCCGTCCGGGGACGCCCGCATCCTCGGGTACCTGGCCCTTCAGGCCCGCACCGGGGAGATCCCGGCCCCGGACATCGTCCACGCGGCGTTGATCGGCGGCCCGGGATTCGGCGATTACGGCCCGGTGGCCGGCATCAGCGAGGGGTACACCACGGGCCTGGCCCCGTGGGTGCGCGAAGTCGGCGACACCACCGACCTGAGCCGGGTCATGATCGAAGCCCGGGCGGTCGGCGCCCGGGGCGTGAAGCTGTATCGATACCTCTCGCCGGACCTGACCCGGCGGGTGGCCGACGCCGCACGGGCCGAGGGCCTGCTGGTCTGGAGCCACGCCCGCATCCGGGGACACAACGGCTCGGACGAATGGGCCACGCCCCCGGCGGAGGTGGTCCGGGCGGGTGTCGACGTCGTGTCCCATGCCGGCCACCTGGCGTGCCAGGTGGCGCCGTGCAGAAGCGGTGAGGAGCGGAGCCGCGCCGTGGCCACGGTCTCGCCGGATCACCCCGCAATCCAGGCCGTACTCCGGGACATGGCCGAACGCGGGACGATCCTCGATGCGACGCTGGTCAACTCGGCGGTGGTGAACGAGGAGGCGTACTGGCTCCAGTTCGCCGCCGGGGTCACCGGACTGGCGGCCCGGATGGGGGTGCCGATCATGGCCGGCCCCGACATTCCCGACGACCCGGAAAGACAGTCCTTTCCGCTCCTGCACCGGGAGCTCGAGCTTCTCGTCACCGAGGCGGGGCTGTCCCCCTGGGAGGCCCTCGTGGCGGCGACGTCGACGGCGGCCCGAGGGCTCGGAGAGGAGAAGCGGCGGGGGATGATCCGCCCCGGCATGAGGGCGGATCTCGTCGTGCTCGACGCCGATCCGCTGGTGGACATCCGTGCGCTCCGTGACCCACGGATCGTCATCAAGGGGGGGCGGATCGTGTTCGGGGTCAGATAGATCCGTTGCGCCTCGCCGAGGCGTGCGGGTTGGCCACGGTGTGCGGCGGGGCATCCGCTCCCGGTTGCCGATTCGGGTTGTGTGCACTCACTTCGCTGGGATGAAGCCCGGCACCGGCGTCACTTCTCGGCGTCGATCGCACGGGGGCACATCTCCATCGTCGAAGTCGAGGGCGTGCGGGTCGGCATGATCCAATGCGTGGATCACCTCGATCACGTGGAGGTGGCCGAGATCCAGATCGATCCCGATCATCGACGCCGGGGCGTCGGGTACGAGGCTGCTTCGGGACGTGATGTCCGACGCGACGGCCCGCGGCCTCGACGTCCGACTGCGCGTAGGGCTGGAGAACCGTGAGGCGATGGAGCTCTACCTGCGCCTCGGCTTCACCACGGTGCAGGTGTCCGACACGCACCGCCGGATGAGCTACACGAGCAGCGCGGCTTCGTCACCGCGGGCAGGGGAGGATGTGAGCCGTTGACTACGCTGGACGAGCTGGATCGCGAAGTCCGGTTCCGGATCTATCGTGCCTTCGCCGACACCGGCCGGGCGCCCACCGACGACACGCTCGCGGCGGAGACCGGAGCGTCGGCGGGGGAGGTGGCGAGCGCCCTGGACCGCCTCGCCGCGAGTCGCGCCATCGTCCTGGCCCCGGGCACGCGGAACCTCTGGATGGCCCATCCCTTCTCCGCCGTTCCCACCCCCTTCCCGGTCCGGACGGCCCGGCGGACCTACTGGGCGAACTGCGCGTGGGACGCCCTCGGGGTCGCTGCACTGATCGACGAGGACGCCGTGTCCGAGACGCAATGCCCGGACTGCGGAGAGGCGCTCGTGCTTCGAGTCACCGACGGTCGGGTGTCACCCGGGGACGGCGTGGTCCATTTCCACGTTCCGCCGAAGCGCTTCTGGGAGAACGTGGGATTCACCTGAGCCACGATCCTCGCCTTCCGGTCGGAAGATCATGTGCGTCGGTGGCGTGACCTCCGTGCCTTGCCGGGCGGGGCGATGATGACGACGGCACAGTGCTGGCACCTGGCCCGGCTGTGGTATCGGGGGCGTCTCGACGCGGACTGGGTGCGGCCGGGCCCGGAGCGGGTGGCGGAGATCTTCGAGGAGGTGGGGCTGACGGGCGCGTTCTGGAGCGTGTAGCAGGGCTGGACGTCCACGACGTTGGAGGTGAAGTGCGTTGGATGCGGCCCTCGGGACAGAGGACCACGTACCCGACGCCCTGGGGGCCGACTGCGATGGGATCTCCTTCAATCCCCACGTCCACGTCGGCGCCTTCCGGGGGGAGCACTCGTGAACGGCTCGTACACGACCAGGCCGCCGGTCTAGCGGCGGGCGCTCGCAACGGACGGCGTCCCTTTCGCACGATCCACGCGTCCTCGTCCTCACCGGAAGGGCGATGGGGCGGGGGTGCGCTCTTGCGGGCATCCATCCCCGGGGGTCTCTTCGCAACACACCCCTCTACCGAATCGACAGGTCTCCCATCGACAGCCCGATCCTCCGATTCAAGACGCTGGGTAGTGTCGATCTCCTGCGCGCCGACGGTACCGCGCTGGCCTCCGTCCTCGCGCAGCCGAAGAGGCTTGCCCTCCTGGCTTACGTGGCCTTGGAGGCACCGGGTGGCTTCGTGTCGCGAGAACGGATCATGGCCGTCCTCTGGCCGGATTCGGACGATGCCCGGGCGCGGCAGTCGCTTCGCAACAGCCTGTATCAGATCCGTAGGAGCGCCGGTGCCGACGTTCTGAGCAACCGTGGTGCCGTGGACCTGGGCGTGAATCCCTCCCGGCTGGTCGTGGATGCGGTGGAGTTCCGAGCCGCGGTCGCCGAGGAACGGTTCGAAGATGCCGTGGAGCTCTACCAGGGACGGTTCCTGTCGGGCTTCCACCTCGACGACGCGCCCGAGTTCGAGGAGTGGGCGGGCCGGATCCGAAGGAGCCTGGAGGCGGACGCGCAGCGGGTGCTCCTGGACGTCGCACGCCTCCGAGAGGATTCCGGCGACATCGAGGGGGCTCTGCGCCTGCTGCAGCGCGCGCAGGCGCTCGCCCCGGCCGACGAGGAGATCCTCCGCCACCGACTGATCCTCCTGGAAGGGCAGGGCAACCGGGCCGCTGCGGTCGCCGAGGGCGAGGCCTGGGTCGAGGCGCTCCGGAGCCGCCTCGAGATGGAGCCGTCGGAGCCCACCCTCCGCCTGATGGAGGATCTGCGGAGCGGACACCGCAGGCCCGATCCGCTTATGGCGGCCCCTGCGAGCCCGACTGCCTCGCTCCCAACCCGCGAGACCGGGCCGGTCGCCGCGGTCGCGGACCTTCGCGCCGCGCGGGGTGCGCGCCGCTCGTGGGCGCGGCTGCCGTGGCTCCTCACGGCCGTCGTGGGAGCGATACTGGCCTGGATCGCCCTTCGGCCGACCCCGTCGGCGGAGCCGCCCCTGGCGGGGGGCGTGATCGTCAATCCGTTCGAGGCGGACAGCGCCGTGGGTGGCCGGGTGGTCGGCCGGGCGCTCGGCTCGTTGATGGCCCGCTACTTCCAGCCCGAGATCGGGGGGTTGGTCCTTCCGGTCGATGAAGGGGCCGCGGCGTCCTTCGATGGTCGCAACCGCCCCCTCATCGCCGGCCGGATCCGAGCCGTGGGCGGAAGGCGGGTGGCCGAGGTGACGTTGGCCAGCACCGCGAATCCCGGGAAGGTCCGGACCCGCGCCACCGTTTCGGCGGAGGATGGCGACCTGGAGGCGTTTGCCATCCGCCTCGTGAGCGAGCTGCGGCGGGGCATCCCCTCGGATCTCCCGGAGCGGGGCCCCATCCCCCGGTTCACCCGGGCCCCTGGCGCCGTCGTCCCCTATTTCGAGGGGGAGATCCACGCCCGGGAAGGCCGGACCGCGGAGGCGCGTGACGCGTACCGCCGGGCCCTCGCCCTGGACTCGACCTTCGCGATGGCCTGGTACCGCCTCTCGGTGACGGAGGAGCTGTTGAGCCGGTCGTCGGAGGCCGCGCAGGCCTCGGACCGGGCCGCGGAGCTGTCCGCCAGCCTGACCACGGGCGAGCGGAACCTGCTCGACGCGTGGCGAGCCTACCGCGGGGCCGGCGTGGTGCAGGCCCTCCCGCGCTACGAGGCCCTCGCAGCGGCCCGTGGGCCCGATCCGGAGGTATGGCTTCGGGTGGCCGAGCTCCGGTTCCACTGGGGCTCCCAGCTGGGGATCCCCAGGGACTCGGCCGCGGCGGCGTTCCGGGCGCTGCTCCGCCTGACCCCCGACGACGCGACCGCGGTCGAGCACCTCCTCCGGCTCATGGGGCCCACCGGCGACGCGAGCGATCTGGAGGCCGCCATTCGACGGTACGACCCCGCCCACACCACCGAGGAGCTGCGGAACGAGGCGGCCGCCATCGTGGCGCTGAATGGCCGGCATCCTCTCGACGATGGGGTGGTGACCTGGCTTTCCGAGGGGTCCTTCGCGGACGAGTCCCGTCGGCTCACCTCCCTCGCCGCGTCCGCCCGGGTCCCCTACGACCTCGCTCCGGTGGTCCGCGCGCTCCCTCGGTCGGACGATGCCTTCGTTTCCACGCTCCGATGGCTCCTCACGGCCCAGCTGGCGGCGTCGGCGGGCCGGATGCGGGAGGCGTACGCCGCTCTCGACACCCTGGCCACCTCGAATCCGTACCGGGCCCTGGAGTACCGGGCCTTTCTGGCCGTGACCAGTCCCGTGGCCCCACCCGCGGACCGCCTGCGGGCGCTCCAACGCCACCTGCGTTCCCAACCGGCGGCCGTCGGCTCACCCATCGGGATGTGGACGGTCACACAGGATCGGCTCGACACCCCGCGCGCGCTCGTGCTCGACGCGATGCTCACCCGGGGCCTGGGGGAGCCGGTGGACACGACGGTCCTGATGGCGAGAGGCCGGGCGGCCTCCCACGTCTTCGATCCCGCCTTCGCCCGGTATCTGCGGGCGGTGGTCCTCGCAGGCGAGTCCAATCACCCTCGCGTGCTCGTCACCCTCGGGCCCGGGAGCCCGGAGACCGGGACCTACCCGGATCCCCTCAGCTATCTCGTAGGGACCTCGAAATGGGCGCGAATCCAGAGCCTGTTGGCCCTGGGCCGGGACGAAGAGGCGCTCCGGTGGCTCGAGACGATTCCCGACTTCGGCGGCTACGACCTCCTCTACGTCGCGCCGGCATCCCTGCTGCGAGGCCGGATCCTCGAGCGTCTCGGCCGCAACCGGGACGCCGCCGCTGCCTACGGGCGCGCGGCCGAGCTGTGGGAGGAGGCCGATCCGGACTTCGAAGCGCTGCGCCAGGAGGCCCTGGACGGGGCAGCGAGAACGGGAGGAGCGCAGGCGAGCTGACGAGGGCCCAAACGGACGACTCACGGCCAGATGACGGGCCGCCGGCAGCTTCGCCTCCGTTCGCGATTCCCTCGCCATCCGTCCCGGAGGTCCCATGCGCCGCCCCGTATCCCTCACTCGCCGCCTCCTCTCGTCCGTCCTCGAGAGTCCCGCCGCCCTCCGCTCCACCGCCGCCGTGGTGTGGCGGTGCCCGCTGCGGACGCTCCGCTCCCTCTTCGTCCTCTTCACCGGTGCGGTGGCCCTGGCCGCATGCGGCGACGATTCGGGACCCAGTGCCGTCGAAGAGGGGATCACCATCGACGACTTCGTCGGGAGTTGGAGCGCCACCTCGGAGGTCTTCACCAGCAACACCGACGGCGAGACCTTCGACCTGATCGCCGCCGGCGGTGAGAACCGGTTCACCATGCTGTCGGGAGGGCGCACGAGGACCTGGTTCGACCTGGGCGATTTCAGCGACGAGTGGGACGCCCTGGTGACGCTGAACAGTGCGGGTGATCGCCTCACCTCCACCCCGGCGGAGGCGTCGAGGCCGACCCAGCAGTTCACCTTCTCACTGGACGGGAACACCTTGACGCTGAACAACGCGAACGCGGTGTGGGACTTCACGCTCACCGGGGCGGAGGGCACCTCCGCGACGATGGTGGCCGTCTTCCAGCGGACGAACTGACGGGGAAGGGAGGGATCCTCGGTCTCGGCGTGCCCCGGCCCACTCCGGGCCGGGGTGCGTTTCTCCTTGCCCCGTAGCCTTCCGCAGGCGGAAGTTGGGCCATGTCCGACGACGTGCGGTCCCGGCTCGATGAGGCCCTCCACGGGCGCTACCGCGTCACCGGAGAGGTCGGGTCCGGCGGCATGGCCACCGTCTACCGGGCCGAGGACGTCCGCCACGGTCGCACCGTGGCCATCAAGGTGCTGCTGCCGGAGCTGGCCGAGAGCATCGGGGCGGAGCGCTTCCTCCGCGAGATCGAGGTGACCGCGGGTCTGACGCACCCGAACGTCCTCCCCCTCCTCGACTCCGGCACCGCGGACGGCCTCCTGTACTACGTCATGCCGTTCATGGAGGGAGAGTCCCTCCACGATCGCCTGCAGCGGGAGCCCCAGCTGCCCCTCGACGACGCGGTCGTGATCGTCCGGCAGGTGGCGGCCGCTCTGGAGCACGCGCACGAGCGCGGGATCGTCCACCGGGACATCAAGCCGGCCAACATCCTCCTCCACGACGGACAGGCGCTGGTGGCCGACTTCGGCATCGCCAAGGCCGTCACCGTGGCGGGCGGTGAGGCACTGACCGGCACCGGGCTCTCCATCGGCACCCCCTTGTACATGAGCCCGGAGCAGATCGATGGCTCGCAGGCGCTGGACCGGCGGGCGGACGTGTACGCGCTGGGGTGCGTGCTTTATCGGATGCTGGTGGGGGAGGCACCCTTCACCGGCTCCAGCAGCGCGGCGATCATGGCTCGTCATGCGGTCGATCGTGCGGCGCCGCTGACCACGGTCCGCTCCGAGCTCCCCAGGGCGTTGGACCGCGCGGTGCGCAAAGCGCTCGCCAAGTCCCCGGCCGACCGATGGCCCTCCACGATGCGCTTCGCCGAGGCCGTGGAGAAGGCGGGGGGACTCGATCCCCACGAGGAGCGGAGGAAGGCGAAGCGCACCCGGACCGTGGCGGCGTCGGTGGTCGTCCTGGCGATCCTCGCCGTGACCTGGCTCGGCTTCCGTGGTCCGGCCTCCCCGGTGCGGGTCGCCGTGCTTCCAGTCCAGCTTCAGGGAGGCACGGACCACGACTACGTCGCAGCGGGCATCCACAGCGCCCTCATCGCCGAGCTCGGCCAGATCGGCATGGTGGTGGCCGGACGGTACTCCGTCGCCCGATACGCCGACGGGCTGACGCCGGGACGGGACATCGCCGCCGACCTGGGGGTCGACGCCCTGGTGGAGGCGGAGGTGTTTCCCCTGGCCGGCGACTCGCTCCGGATCATGGCCCGCCTGGTGGACGGTGTGTCGGAGGCCTCGATCTGGAACGGCACCTTCCAGGCGCGAGTCCAGGACATCATCGACGTCGCGAGACAGGTGGCCGCGTCCATCGCCACCGAGACGCGGACCGCGCTCTCGGCGGAGGCGGAAGCCCGACTCGCGTCGCCGTCGGACGTCGATCCCCAGGCCTACGACGCCTGGCTGCGGGGGAGCCGGCTGCTCGGCAACCTCACGCCGGCAGGGCTCGACTCGGCCCAGACCTTCTTCGAGCGAGCCCGATCCATCGATCCCGACTACGCCGAGGCGCATCTGGGGATCGCGGAGGTCTGGGGCTACCGCCGCCAGATGGGCATCGTGCCCCCCTTCGAGGCGACGCCGCTGGCCCGGGTGGCCGCCCAGGAGGCGTTCCGCCACGACAGCCTCAGCGCGGCCGTACAGGCCTATCGGGCCGTCGCGGCCGCCTGGGAGGAGTGGGACTGGGAGACGGCCGAGGACGCGTTCCGGCGCACGCTCACGCTGGACCCCGGCGACGCTCGGACCCGGGCGTTCTTCGGACACTTCCTGGCCCTGACCGGACGGCCCGGGGAATCCCGTGTGCAGGCCGACTCGGCCTTCTCTCTGGACCCCGGAGACCACCTGGTGGGCGCCCTGACCTCCGCCAACCACCTCCTCCTCCGGGACCTGGATCGCGCGTTCTCGGGGGCGCAGGCCACGCTGGACATCGCCCCGGGACACCCCATCGCGCTGCTGACGCTGCGCCTCGTCCACGAGGCCCGTGGCGAGGACTCGCTGGCCTACGCGGCCACCCGCAGGGAGCTCGCCGCCCGGGGCGACACGGAACAGGTCGAGGCCCTCGACCGGGGGTTCGCCCGCGGGGGGTACCACGAGGCCATGCGCGAGGCCG
>DATHRY010000124.1:0-5207 GCA_035464715.1 Longimicrobiales bacterium | reverse complement strand
TGGGACCCGTAGATCGTCCGGCCGCGCTCCGGCCGGATCCGGCCCCCGTTCATGTCTCCCCGGACGACGGTCTCGCTCCGTTTCGGGTGCCCCTGGGGGTCGGGGGCCCGGGCCCACTCCTGGAGGCCCCGCGAGGGGCTGCTCATGGAGACCAGGCTGGCAAAGCGATCGCCCCTGTTGATGTCCAGGCAATTCGCCACCGGACCCAGGCCGTGGGTGGGGTACAGGTTCCCGTTCCGGGTCCAGGCGTGATCGCGGCGCCATAACCCCTCGCCCTCGTCAGCGAATTTGATGGCCCGCAGATCGTGCAGGTAGCCGCACTCGGCGTGGAGGATCTCGCCCAGGTGGCCCTGGCGGACCAGGTTGTAGCACAGGAGCTCGGCCCTGCCGTAGTTGACGTTCTCCATCATCACGCAGTGCTTCTCGTACCGCTCCGCCGCCTCCACCAGCCGCCAGCAGTCCTCCAGGGTGTAGGCCGCCGGCACTTCGGTGGCGGCGTGCTTCCCGTTCTCCATGGCCGCGACGCAGACCGGCACGTGCCACTCCCATGGCGTGGCCGTGAAGACCAGGTCCAGCTCCTCGGTCTCGCACAGGCGCACGAAGTCCGTGGGCCCCCGGGTGTAGAGAGAGGGTTCGGGCCGTCCGTCATCGGTGATCCACCCCGCCACCTCCCGGGCCCGGGGCTCGTCGATGTCGCACACCGCCCGGATCTCCACGCCGTCGATGCCGAGGAAGTTGCGGACGTGGGAGCCCCCCATCCCGCCGACCCCCACGAACCCGACGCGGACGGTCTCCATGGGCGGGGCCCGGAACGGAGCGGCCGGCGCCGCTCCCAGATCCCGGGGGGGATCCGCGCTCGGAGGGTCGGTTCGCGCGTCCGCGGGATCGGACGTGTTCTGGGCCGCGCACCCGCCGAGGCCTCCGGCAGCCACGGCGCCGGCACCCAGGGCACCAAGGCGAAGGAGGTCCCGGCGAGGGAGGGAGCGGGAGTGGGAGGTGTCGTCCGACATGGGGCTGGGAGGTGTTGGAGAACGGAGGCGGCCACGATCGGTCACGATCGCAGGGGCCGTGAAGCTGCGCACGTGCCGGGGCGGGGGCAATCCTCCACGGCCCCTTCAAGCGTTTCCCGACGGCGCGGCCGGCCCATCGGCGACACCATGTATGGGGCGGCCGTGGTGCCGCCCTCCCCCCGCCGAGGAGTCCAGAATGCGTGCGCTCGTCCTGCTGTCCGCCGGTGCCCTGGTGCTGGCCGCGTGCGGAAACCCCGAAGAGGAGGCGGCCGCACGGGCCGAAGCCGCGGCCCAGGCGGCCGCCGACAGCGTCGAGGTCGCCCGGGCCCAGTTCGACGCCACGGCCTTCGACACCGTCACCTGGGCGTCCCGGGACGAGGCGCTCGTCCGGGGCAGCGTGGTCTTCAGCTACTCCTGCGCCCGGTGCCACGGACAGTTCGCGGAAGGCGACGGCGGCTTCGTCACCCGGGGCGACACCCTCAGGCCCCCGGACATCACGGTGTCCGACTGGCGCTTCCTGGACGATCCCGACGGGTTGCGGGAGTTCATCTACACGGGCTCGGACCACGGGATGCCGAACTGGGGCCTGGAAGGTCTCAAGTACAAGGACGTGGATGCCGTCGCCACCTTCCTGGTCCACGGTCTGAACCGCAACTGACCACCCACCGGGAGCACGGGAATCGGAACCGCCGCGATCGGCCAGGTGGTGGGCATCGTCGCCTCCACTCTGGCGGTGCTCGTGGGATCACCTTCACCGCCCCCCCGTGGGGGCACGGGGCCCGACCCTCGCTCCGCTCGCGTTGCCGGTTTACTGTTCCCCCGCCCATCCCCAACCGTCCTTTCCCCTCGGGAGGCTCGATGAACATGTGGAGATCCGCCGGTCTGTTGCTCCTCGCCGTCTCGGCCCTGGGTGCGGGCCCGACCTCCTCGTCGGCCCAGGAGCCGGGCACGATCGAGATTCCGCCGGAGCTGATGGACGCCCTCCAGCAGGATATCGCGACGCTCCACCAGGACGTGATGCAGCAGTCCATCCAGCTCGAGCCGGGACAGGCGGGTGCCTTCTGGGAGATCTACGACGACTACCTGGACGAGGTCCGGGCCCTGACGGCGGAGCGCACCGAGCTGCTCCGGGACTTCGCAATGGCCTACGACACCATGTCCGACGACCAGGCCCGGGCCATGGGGCGGCGGGCCCTGGAGTTCGAGAGGCGTCGCCACGAGGCGGTGGAGGAATATTTCGTGCGGATCGGAGACGACGTCGGCGGCCGTGCCGCGGGCCAGTTCCTCCAGATCGAGCACCGCATCCAGATGCTGAAGGACCTCCGCCTGGCCATCGAGATCCCGCTCATCGGCTGAGCGGACGCCGCCGGCAACGGCCTGCGACGCCCTCCACGGTCGGACCGGCGAAGCGGGTCGGAGCAGATTCCGCCCCGACCCTCGACGCTCGATCGGCTAGTCGCCGCCGTCCAGGATCCGCTCGATCTCGGAGCGGACGTCCTCCAGGTGGACCCGGGTCATGTCGTCCTCGGCGCGGTCCAGAGCCTCGGCCGCCATCTCGTCGATGGTGCGCAGCTCCGCCTTGAGCATGGCCCGGACGTCGGTGCCCCAGCGGGGCGGCCGGGGGAGGAACGCGGATAGGGCCTCTTCCCGCTGAAGTTGCTGCTCGGTGGGGTTCAGCTCCTGGTCCACCCGGTCCAGGAAGGCCCGTTGCAGGTTCCGTCGGTAGATGTCGATGGAGACCGGTCCACCGGCCAGCTCGGTCCAGACCGCGCCACGCATGTCGTTCATGTACTCGGCCAGCGTGTACGTCTCCCCGCCGGTGAGGGCCTCGTACTCCACCAGGGTGTTGAGCTTGGCCGGCTGCAGCAGTGTGCCGAAGAGCGACGTCTGTGCATTGCGGATCCGGTCCACCGCACCCCGGGCCTCGATGCGCCAGAGCAAGTCGCGGTTCAGGAGCATCTCGGGCACCTCGAAGGCGTTCCGGGCCAGGAAGTCCATCGCCTCCCGCTGCCGCTCCTCGCCCACCGGCTCGAAGCGGGGCCCGGTCCCGTACCGCTCCTGGGTGATGGCGCCGCCGATCAGGGCGGCCACGTGGCGCATGTACCGGCCCCACTGGCTCACCGCCTCGCCGTACATGGACTCCATCAGCGCGTAATCGTCCCCGGGGCGCTCGGTGTCCACCACGAGGTTGTCCATGACCCGCTCGAGGTTCTGAAGGGCGTAGGTGGTGGACTGCACGGCGTCGGCGTCCCCCACCGCCTCGGTGAGGTTCTCGGGATCGTTGGGTGCGTCGCTCGTGGAGAACCGGAACCAGGGCGTGTCGTCCTGCTCACGGGCCCACTCGTCGAGGGTCGAGAGCTCCTGCTCGGCGGTGGTCGCGTCCAGGATGGGCCGGTAGCCCCAGCGGACGGCGAACCGGTCGTAGGGACCCACCTGGGGGATGAGGAGCTCCGGCGGGATGCCGTCCTCGGGCTGGGCGACGTAGTTGAAGCGGGAGTAGTCCATCAGGGTGGCCACGTGCCCGCCCATGCGGTCCAGGAAGCTCCGGCTGCGGAGGGAGTCGGCGGGATACATGGCCGACGCCTTCATGTTGTGGGGGAAGCCGATGCTGTGCCCGATCTCGTGGGTCACCACGTACTCCACCAGGCGCCCCATGAGGGAGTCGGGCATGGGCAGGTCCCGGGCCCGATCGTCCAAGGGGGAGACCTGCACGTAGTACCAGCGCCGCTGCAGGTCCATGATGTTGTGGTACATGTTGACCTCCCCCTTCAGGATCTGCCCCGAGCGGGGGTCCACGATCTGTCCGCCCGTGGCGTTGGGGACCGTGGAGGGGCGCCAGTAGATGATGGAGTGGCGCAGGTCGTAGATGGACCAGTCCGGATCGTCCGCGGGGGCGTACTCGGCGCGGATGGCGTTGCGGAAGCCCGCCTCCTCGAAGGCCACGTTCCACTTCTCCACCCCGACCTTCACCCACGGCTGCATCCACTCGGGCGTGGCGGGATCGATCCAGTAGACGATGGGCTCCACCGGCTCCACCAGCTCGCCCCGGCGGAAGGCGGCCGAGTCGCTGGGCTGGAGGTCGAAGCGATGGATGATGCGCTTCAGCTCCGACTCGTGCTCCCTCGACGAGAAGTCGAAGTACGAGGTGGAGATGAAGCCCACCCGGGCATCCCAGTACCGGGGCATCATCACCTCGTCCGGGAGCTTCAGCATGCTCCAGTGCATGCGGACCGTCTGGGTGGAGGGCTGGACGGTCGGCGGGGTGCCCGGCGGGCGGGCGCGGCCCGTCTGGGTGGCCTCCACCTCGACGTTCCGGGGGAAGGCGGCCACGTGCTCGAACCAGCTCCGGTCCCGCTGCACCCCGTCGATGCTTCCCATGTCGCCGTTGGCGGCCAGGAAGAGGGCGCTCACGTCCACCACGGCGGCGCTGTCCTCGGGGTTCCACGCCTCCACGTCGAGGCGGGCGATCACCGGGCCGTTCTGGAAGCCCCGCACCTGCCGGAAGATGTTGTCGTCCTCGGAGGCCTGCAGGCGGTGCGACCGCTCCCGCAGCACCACGTGGTCGCCGTGCCGCTCCCACTGGACCACCAGCCGGGCCCCGCCCCCGAAGAAACCGGACGGGTTCTGGAGCGTGCTTTCCACGGCCCGGGCGATGAGCATCATCTCGGCGCCGAACTCGTCCCGGGGGATCTCGAAGAAGAGGTCGTCCCCGATGCGGTGCGTGGTGAAGAGCCCCTCCCGGGTCTCCGCCTCGTCGGTGATGACGTCGTCGTAGTCCCGGGGCCCGCTCCCGTTGCCGCCGGGCCGGGGGCCGCCGCCGGGCCGGGCGCCGGGGCCGCCTTCCCCCGTGGGGGCGGCGGGCTCGGGGCCGGCCGAGAAGAGGGAGCAGGCCGGCAGGGCCAGCACGGCAAGCAGCACCAGGAGGGCCCGGAGTCCGGAGCCCGTCGACGTCTTCGGCATCATCGCTCGGGGTTGAGAGGTGTTCGAGGCGCCCCAAGGTGCAGGGTCGGCGACCGGTTCGCCACCACGACCGCGCCGCCCCGCCCGCCTCAGCCGGCCCGGTCGGCCCCCGGGTCCGGGGACCCGCCGGCGACGGCCCGGAGCAGCGCCGCCGCCGGTCCCGGCTCGCCGGGGTCCGGCAGGGCACCGCCGGCGTCCAGGTACTGCACGGCAGCCCGTATGGCGCCCTCCCGGGTG
>DATHRY010000123.1:0-72658 GCA_035464715.1 Longimicrobiales bacterium | reverse complement strand
CGGACCGGAGCTACGGGCCTATTCGTCCCGTCGTTCGCCGGGTCGGTAGGACTCCTCCGCCACCGCCCGGACCTCCTCCAGCGTGAGAGGCACCGGCTTGTAGCCCCCGCGTCCGTAGAGCTCCGCCTGATCGTCGTAGTGGGAGGATGCCGGATCGGAGCTCTGCCCGGATCCATTGACCGTCCGGGCCTCCGTCTCCTGGCCGAACCGGGCCACGCTTCCATAGGAGAGCGCCGAGGCGAAGAGGTACCATCGCCGCTGATCCGTCACGGGGAGGGGGATGGCGTACCGGATCACTCCCGTTTCCTCCGGACCCGCCGTCAGGGGAATGCTTGTGGAGGCATCCCGGAAGCTCCCGTCCGGGCTCCGCTGGAGTCGGACGAGGTCGCCGTAGGGAACGGCCCATCGACCCCATTCCCTCTCGAGATGCGCGACCACGGTCTCCAGCCCCGCCATGGCGCTCCACCGCCCCCAGGGGGGCACCGGTACCCCGAACGCCGGAGTCGGACCGAAGGGCGGCGGCTCCAGACTCGCGGCCCAGCTCCACTGGGACACGAGCTTCGTGAGGGCGTAGAGGGTCGAAGCGACCGATTCCTCCCGGAACACGCGGTCCCATGCCCGGAGCGTGTCCATCACGGGAGCGAGGTCCGCGGCTCGATCCGGGTCCTCCCGCTGCAGGGCCTCCCACTCGGCACGCCAGGCGGGAAGGTCCGCGTCCGCTTCCCACGCCCGGGTGCTCATGGTGGAGTCGGCCCAGGCCTCGAAGGTGAACCGGTCGACCCCCGAGAGGATCCGCCGGGATGCCCGGGCCCGGGCGTTGTCCCCCAGCGAGTCGAGCTGCATGCCGATGTGCCAGTCCGGGGTGCGGAGATAGGGGGGGAGGCCCTCCGGAGAGGGGTTCTCGCCGTCGGCGGTCACCCGGAACGGGGAGTGGTTGGTGCTCAAGATCCACCCCGCATGCGGATTCAGGACCTGGGGGAGCTCGGACAGCTCGTGGTAGCCTCGCCAGTCCGTCCGGGGATCCGCTCCGTCCACCGGGCGGGTCCAGTCGAAGGCCGGGTCACGGCTGGGCGGACTCCCGTTGAAGACGTACCAGATGTTCCCGTCCGCGTCGGCGTACCCGATGCTGAGCCAGATCAGGTGCTGCCGGGCCACCGCGGAGCGGAAGGCCTCGAAGGACACGGCCCCGGCCATCGCGTGGAACTGCTGGGCCGCCCCGCCCTCCTCCCACCGGGCGATCCGGAGGGAGAGAAGGCCCCCGGCCCGCCCAGCTACCACGGGGCCACGGTGGGTCCTCCTGAACCGGACCTCGCGGGCCTCGAGCCCGGCATCGGTCCGCACCCGGATGGTGTCCGACCATTCCTCCGCCCGTCGCCACCCATCACCGTATCGGTACGCGAGAGGATCGGTGGGATGATCGAAGGATTCGCGCCAGAGGTCGTCGACATCGATGGAATTGTTGGTCAGCGACCAGGCGTGCCTGGGGGTATGCCCCAGCACGGGAAACGGCCGACCCGCGCGAGCGGCGCCATGCACGTTCAGCCCCTCGTCGCTGAGGAGGTGCCCCTCGAGGTACGCTTCCGGCGGGCTGTGGGGATTCAGGAAGATCATGGCTTCCGCACCCACAGCCTTCCGCGGGCCGATCAACCAGAAGTTCGAGCCGATCCCCTGGGCCGCCCGGGACCGACCACCCGCCACCCGCAGGGTTCCGTCGGCCTCGAAGGTCACCGGATCCCACATCGCCTCGGTGAACCCGTTGGGCGCCCAGAAGGACTCGCTTCGGGCCACGGCGAACATCTGCCAGGGCTCGAACCGGCCGAGGACCGGGGTCACCTCGGGGTGGGTGTCCAGGTAGTGGTTGAGTCCCGCCGCCCAGGCGTCCGCGATGGCGCGGAAGGCCGACTCCGCACGGGCGTATTCCTCCCGGGACCACCGCTCCGTCTCCAGGGCCCGTACCAGGAGGTCGTTTCGGAGACCCCCCTCCCCTTCGATCTCCGCCAGACGGCCGGTCATAGAGGCCACGTGGGTCTCCACCTCGTCGAAGGCGTCCTCCGCCTGGGTGTAGAGGTAGCCGAACACGGCGGCCGCGTCGGTCTCGCCGTGGACGTGGGGCACACCGAATCCGTCTCGATGGATGACCACCATGCGAGCCAGGGTCTCGGCATCCGACGACTCCCCCGCCCCACAGCCCACCGTGGCCAGGAGCAGCGGGGCCCACACCGCCGCAGGGACCTTCCGAGCCACCCGGAGGATCAACGACACCTCGACACGCCACGGGAGCCTGTCGCCGACCACCCCGATCCCGTCAGGAGGCTTCGCCCGTCACGGCCTCCGGCCGGGACTTCAGGGCCGCCCGCACCAGGTCCCGGTTGAGCTGGGCGATGTAGTCCACGCTGATCCCCTTGGGGCACGCCACCTGGCAGGCCCCGTGGTTCGTGCAGTTGCCGAAGCCGGCGTCGTCGTGGGCGGTGACCATGTCCAGAACCCGGTCCCACCGCTCGGTCTGTCCCTGGGGGAGCTGGCCAAGGTGGGCGATCTTGGCCGCCGTGAAGAGCATCCCCGACGCGTTGGGACACGCCGCCACGCACGCGCCGCAACCGATGCAGGTGGCGGCGTCGAAGGCCTCGTCCGCCAGGATCTTCCGGACAGGGATGGCGTTCCCGTCCGGGGCGCTCCCGGTCCGGACCGAGATGTAGCCGCCGGCGGCGATGATGTCGTCGAAGGGGGCGCGATCCACCACCAGGTCCTTGATGACCGGAAAGGCGTTGGCCCGCCAGGGTTCGATCCAGATCTCCTGGCCGTCCTGGAAGCTCCGCATGTGGAGCTGGCAGACGGTGGTCAGGGTCTTCGGACCGTGGGGCACCCCGTTCACCATCATCCCGCAGGATCCGCAGATCCCCTCGCGGCAGTCGTGCTCGAAGGCGATGGGCTCACCACCCTCCATGGTGATGCGCTCGTTCACCACGTCGAGCATCTCCAGGAAGGACATGTCGGGAGAGATGTCCGGAGCGGCGTAGCGCTCGAAGCGGCCCGGATCCGAGGGCGTGGTCTGGCGCCACACGTGCAGGGTCAGGTTCATCTTACTTGTAGCTCCTCTGGGAGAGCTCCACGTAGTCGAAGTCGAGGTGTTCCTTGTGCAGGGTCGGCTGCTCACCGACGCCGTTGAACTCCCAGACCGCGGAGTAGGCGAAGTTCTCGTCGTCCCGCTTGGCTTCGCCCTCCGGGGTGGTGTGCTCGACCCGGTAGTGGGCGCCGCAGGACTCGTCTCGGGACAGGGCGTCGTAGCACATGACCTCGGCGAACTCCATGAAGTCGGCCACCCTTCCCGCCTTCTCCAGCGACTGGTTGAGGGTGTCGCCGGAGCCCGGGACGCGAACGTCGGACCAGAACTCCTCCCGGAGCTTCGGAATGAGGTCGAGCGCCGTCTTCAGCCCTTCGGCCGACCGGGACATGCCGCAGTGCTCCCAGACGATCCGGCCGAGCTCGATGTGGAAGGAGTCCACCGTCCGGGAGCCGTCCACGGCCAGGAGCCGCTCCATCTTCTCCCGGGCCTCGCGCTCCACGTCGCCGAAGGCGGCATGGGTCTCGTCCACCGCGTCGGGGGAGATCCGGGCCAGGTAGTTGCCGATGGTCAGTGGGATCACGAAGTAGCCGTCGGCGAGGCCCTGCATGAGGGCGCTGGCGCCGAGCCGGTTCGCGCCGTGGTCGGAGAAGTTCGCCTCCCCGATGACGAAGAGGCCCGGAACGGTGCTCATGAGGTCGTAGTCCACCCACAGCCCGCCCATGGTGTAGTGGGGCGCCGGGTAGATGCGCATGGGCCGTTGGTAGGGATCCTCGCCCGTGATCTTCTCGTACATGGCGAAGAGGTTGCCGTACCGCTCGCTGATCTGGTCCTTCCCCAGCCGCTCGATGGCGTGGCTGAAGTCGAGGAAGACCCCGTTGTTCAGGGGGCCGACGCCGTGCCCCGCGTCCACCATCTCCTTGGCCCGGCGAGAGGCGATGTCCCGAGGGGTGAGATTGCCGAAGGAGGGATAGAGGCGCTCGAGGTAGTAGTCCCGCTCCGCCTCCGGGATCTGGTCCGCGGGGCGGTCGTCGTCCTTCCGCTCCGGCACCCAGATGCGTCCATCGTTCCGGAGGGACTCGCTCATGAGGGTGAGCTTGGACTGGTAGTCCCCCGAGGGCGGGATGCAGGTGGGGTGGATCTGGGTGAAGCAGGGGTTGGCGAAGCCGGCGCCCCGGCGGTGGGCCCGCCAGGTGGCCGTCACGTTGCAGGCCTTCGCGTTCGTGCTCAGGAAGAAGACGTTCGAGTAGCCGCCGGTGGCCAGGACCACGGCGTCGGCGGCGTGGCGCTCGATCGCCCCGGTGAGCATGTCCCGGACCACGATCCCCCGGGCCACTCCGTCCACCAGGACCACGTCCAGCATCTCGGCCCGGTTGTGGACCGTGACCTTGCCGGCCCGGACCTGGCGCTCCAGGGCCTGGTAGGCTCCGAGAAGCAGCTGCTGCCCGGTCTGCCCCCGGGCGTAGAAGGTCCGGGACACCTGGGCGCCGCCGAAGGAGCGGTTGGCCAGCATGCCCCCGTACTCCCGGGCGAAGGGCACGCCCTGGGCCACGGCCTGGTCGATGATCTCCAGGGAGATCTGGGCCAGCCGGTACACGTTGGCCTCACGGGAGCGGAAGTCCCCGCCCTTCACCGTGTCGTAGAAGAGCCGGTAGACGCTGTCGCCGTCGTTCTGGTAGTTCTTCGCGGCGTTGATCCCGCCCTGGGCCGCGATCGAGTGGGCGCGCCGGGGCGAGTCGTGGAAGGTGAACACCTTCACGTTGTAGCCCAGCTCCCCCATCGTCGCGGCGGCCGAGGCGCCGGCCAGCCCGGAGCCGACGATGATGACGTCGTATTTCCGCTTGTTGGCGGGGTTCACCAGCTTCATCTCGAAGCGGTGGTTGTCCCACTTCTCCTCGATGGGGCCGTCGGGGATTCTGGCGTTCAGTTCCACGGTGAAGACACCTCGGTCGCGTTCGGTGGGGATCCGGCCCGGATCACAGGGTGATCGCGCCGGCGAAGACCAGCACCGGCGGAATGAGGAAGCCGACGAACACCACCAGGGCGTACCCGGCGGCGAAGGGCCGGCGGAAGCGGTTCCAGCGAGGGTGGTTGGCCCCCAGGGTCTGGAAGACGCTCCAGACGCCGTGGTACAGGTGGAAGACCAGGGCCAGCTGGGCCAGGACGTACGCGCCCAGGACCAGGGGATTCTGGAAGGCCACCACGTAGTTGTGGTAGACGCCCCCGGGCCGGAAGTCGGCGTGGGCCTGGCCGGTGGTGAAGTGAAGGATGTGGTAGACGATGAACAAGAGGATGATGACCCCACCCCAACGCATGGTCCTGGAGGCGTAGGAGAAGGACAGGGAGTCCTCCTTCTCGTAGGCCTTCCCCCGGGCCGCCCGGCTCCGGGACCAGAGCTGGAAGGCCGCCAGCAGATGCATGCCCACGGCCCCCAGGAGGATCAGGCGGGTCACCCAGAGGACGGCGCCGTGGGGCACCACCGGGTAGCCCACCTCCCGAAGGAACTCCGCATAGGTGTCCATGCCGCACACCTGGCCAGGGACCGACAGGCCGGCGGCGGCCTCCTCCGGGCCCGCAGCATGGCACCCCTGGAGCATCTTGAGGTTGCCCGCCATGTGTACCAGCACGAAGAGGAAGAGCACGATCCCGCTGAGGGCCATGAGCACCTTCTTGCCCACGGTGGACCGGTAGAGCGTCGCGGCGCGCTGCATCTGCACTCCAGGAGAGACTGGGGAGTCGGATCGGGAAAGCGAAACGGGGAGAAGCGTCGCCGCTCCTCCCCGCTCGTGTCAGCCCAGGGCCGTCAGCGTCTCCCGGACGTGTTCGGCACTCTTGGCCAGGGCCGCCTGCTCACCGTCGGTGAGGGACACCTCGAGGATCTCCTTGAGGCCGCCCTCCCCCAGCTTGCAGGGCACGCCGAGGAAGATGCCCTCCTGGCCGTACTCCCCGGTGAGGTAGGCGGCGCAGGGCAGGATCCGGTTCTTGTCGTGCACGATGGCCTCGACCATCTGCACCGCGGCCGCCGAGGGCGCGTAGTAGGCGCTCCCGGTCTTGAGGTACCCCACGATCTCCGCCCCGCCCTTCCGGGTCCGCTCCACCAGGGCGTCGATCCGGTCCTGGGAGAGGAAGTGCTCGATGGGGATTCCGGAGATCGTGGTGCAGCTCTGCAGGGGGACCATCGTGTCGCCGTGGCCCCCGAGGACCAGGGCCTGGATGTCCTCGACGCTGACCCCCGCCTCCAGGGCGATGAAGGACCGGTAGCGGGCCGTGTCCAGCACCCCGGCCATCCCGATCACCCGCTCCCGGGGGAACCCGGTGGTGTCCATGGCCACCTGGGCCATGACGTCCAGTGGGTTCGAGACCATGATGATGATGGAGTCCGGGGCCACCCGCTTGATCTCGTTCGAGACGCTGCGGACGATGCCGGCGTTCGTCTTCAGGAGGTCGTCCCGGCTCATCCCCGGCTTCCGGGCGATGCCGGCCGTGACCACGAAGATCTCCGAGCCCTCGGCGGGCCCGTAGTCCTGGCTCCCGATGATGCGGGTGTCGAAGCCCTCGATGGGGGCGCTCTCCCACTGGTCGAGGCCCTTCCCCTGGGGGATCCCTTCGGCGATGTCGATGAGGACGACGTCCCGGGCCAGCTCCTTCTCGGCGATCCGCTGCGCCGCGGTGGCACCCACGTGCCCCGCGCCGACGACGGTGATCTTCTTCGCGCTCATGTATTCCTGGTGTTCCGGTCCCCCCGGAAAGGCCCGCGACGCGAAGGAAGAGGTCGATTTGGCGTCGGCGGAGGGGGGCCGAGTTCTCGGCTTTGGGAAGCTATTTTCGCCCCCTGGGGGTGTCAACGCGACTTCGGGTCCGTCGGGGGCCGCCGCGGCGTCCCCTCAGCCGCCGGTCTGCGACAGGGCGACGAGCCCACCGGAGCCGGCAGCGCTGCCCTGCACCAGGTGGTGCCGCTCGGGCTTGATCCGGAGCGTCTCCCGGATGTGGGGCTCCAGCGCCTCACCCGCCCGGAGGGGCGTGCGCAGGTCGGTCTCCAGGTCGCCGAAGAGGCACGGCCGGAGCTGCCCGTCCGCGGTCAGGCGCATGCGGTTGCACCGGTCGCAGAAGTTGTGGCTCATCGGGGTGATGACCCCGATGGTGCCCGGGGCTCCGGGGAAGCGGTAGTAGGTCGCGGGACCGTTCCCCGTGGGACCCTCCGCAGGCTCCAGCTCCCCCACCCTGCGGACGCGCTGCAGCGCCTCCTGGCAGGACAGGTAGTTATCCACGGAGAGGTCGAGGTTCGCGCCCGTGGGCATCACCTCGATGAAGCGCACGTGCCAGGGGCGGTCCCGGGTGATGGCGGCGAAGTCGGGGATCTCGTCGTCGTTCTGCCCCCGCATGAGGACGACGTTGACCTTGAGGGGCGCGAAACCGACCCGCTCGGCGGCGTCGAAGCCCGCCATGATCTTCCCGTGGGACCCCGGTCGTCGGGCGATGGCGTCCACGCGATCCGGGCGGAGGGAATCCAGGGAGATGTTCACCCGGTCGAGCCCCGCCTCCTTCAGGGCGTCCGCCTGCTCCGCCAGGAGAACGGCGTTGGTGGAGAGGGAGACGTCCTCGATGCCCGGGGTGTCGGCGATCATCCGCACCAGCTCGGGCAGGTCCCGGCGGACCAGCGGCTCTCCGCCGGTGATCCGGACCCGCTTGAGGCCCATGGGCGCCATGGTCGCCACGACCCGGCGGATCTCCTCGTAGCTCAGGAGCTCGTCGCGTCGGAGCCAGTCCAGACCCTCCAGCGGCATGCAGTAGACGCACCGCAGGTTGCACTTGTCGGTGACCGAGATGCGGAGGTATTCGATCCGGCGGCCGAAGCCGTCCTTCATGGGGGCGCTCATGCGTGCTCCAGGGGCGTGCCGGCGACCCATGCGCTCGCGCCGTCGGTGAAGTGTTCGTGCTTCCAGACCGGGACCCGCTTCTTGATCTCCTCCAGAACGTGCCTCGACGCGGCGTAGGCGGCATCCCGGTGGGGTGAGGAGACCGCGATGCCCAGGCTCGCCTCCCCCAGGGTCAGCTCCCCGATGCGGTGGACCGCGGCCACCGCGGACACGTCGAAGGCGGCCTCCGCCTCCTCCACGATCGCTTCCAGGACCCGAAGGGCCATGGGCTCGTAGGCCTCGTAGCGCATGCCCGAGACCTCTCGGCCGTCGGCGTGGTCCCGGACCACGCCCAGGAAGAGCAGCGCCGCCCCGTTCTCCTCCCCGGACACCGTCTCCAGGAGGATCTCGGGCCGGATGGGGCGGTGGGTGATGCGGGCCAGACCCACGGTCAGCCGCCCGCCACCGGCGGCAGGAACGCCACCTCGTCCCCGGTAGCCAGCAGGTGGGAAGTGGGAGCGACCGTCTGGTTCACGGCGACGGCGGGCCGCTCGGGAAGGCGCGCGAAGCCCCCGTCCCGAGCCCTCAACAACGAGACGAGATCGCCCACGGTGGCGTCGGGGGGCACCTGGAGGCGGAGGCGGGGCGTACCCACCAGCTCCCGGTAGCTCGCGAAGAAGAGGACTTCGAGTTCCATGCTGCCTTGAACCCGGGCCGTCGGTGCATCGTTCCCGACGCTCCCGGCAGATCGCGGGGTCAGGGCCAGAACGGGAACGGGTCGAGCCCCGGGTGCGCAGCGCCTCCCGGGCCCCCGCGGCGGTTCCTGAGCTGCCGCAGCCGGGCTCCGAACTCCTCCCGGACGCCGTAGAGCCGGACCACCTGGGCCGGCGTGAGGACCTGTAGCAGGGCCTCCTGCTCCCGGACCATGAGCGCCGCCTCGTCCCGGGCCACCTCGGCGAGGCCTTCCAGCACCTCCCGGGCCTCGGCCTCCGGGAGGAACGACTCGGCACCCTCGACCCGGCGCTGCAGCTGACGTCGGCGCATCCCCACGTCGATCCGGTCCTGGTGGAACGATCGCAGGGTCTCAGCGAGCGCCTTGGCCGTCTCCTCGTCGAGCTCCAGCTCCCGTACGACGAGGGCTTCGAACCGTTCCCGGATCTGCTCTTCCATCCGCGCCCGGTCCGGCCGGGGCCGGTCCTGCTGGGCCTCGCCGATGCCCGGGACGATCAGGAGTGCGGCCAGAGCGACCAGGATCCACCGACCTCGCGTCGTCATCACTCGAACTCCTCCAGAAGCTCGGCCAGGGCCTCGTCGCTCAGCTCCGAGAGCGCGGGAGCCCCCGCCACCATGACGTCGTCGTCGAACCAGAGGCCGGTCTCCCCGTCCGCGAGGGCGAGGACACCGGTCACCGGTTCCCCGTCGTCCTGGGAGAGGACCACGGGCAGACCCACCGCCAGGGCGAGGACGGCCGCGGCGGGGATCGCCCACGCGGGCCGGAACCACGGCCGTCGGACCGGAGCCGCCCCTGCCCCGGCGGCCGGCGCGTCGAGGGCTTCGTGTACGGCGGCCCGGATCCGGGCCTCGAGGCCTGCGGGCACGGCCGGACGGGACGCCGCCAGGAGCTCCAGCGTCGCCAGCATCTCCCGGCATTCGTCGCACGTCGCCAGGTGCCGGTCCAGGACCTCCCGATCCCGGGCCGGCGAACGGCCCGCCGCCCGGTCGGGCAGCCGGTCCTGTACCTCCGCGCACGTCATGTCCACCGGACCTCCAAGGTCACGCGTCGTCCATCCATTCCCTGAGCTTGCGGATCCCGTGGTGATAGTTCACCCGGGCCGCTCCCTCACTGGAGTCGATCAGCTCCCCCACCTCCCGGAAGCTCAACCCCTCGTCCACCCTCAACTGTACCGCCAACCGCTGCTTCTCCGGCAACCTCGCCAGCAGCCGCCGGGCCCGCTCGGCCTCCTGCGACCGCACCACATCGTCGTCCACCGGCGTCCCCTGGTCCCACACGGGTCCCACGTCGTCCAACGCCGATTCTCGCCGCCGGCCCTGTTTCCGGAGCACGCTCCGGGCCTCGTTGGTGACGATGCTCAGAAGCCACGTACGGAACCGTGCCTCGCCCCGGAACCGGTCCAGCGCGCCCATCGCCTTCAGGAAGGCGCTCTGGGTGACGTCCGCCGCGAGATCGGGGTCCCGCGTCTGCCCGAGGGCGACCCGATACGCCACGGCGTGGTGCCGGGACACCAGCGCATCGAGGGCGTCCCTGTCTCCGATCCGGGCCCGACGGACCAGCTCGTCGTCCCGGATCTCCGGGTCCCCCCCCGCTCCGCTCACTGATCCTTGGACGGCCACGGATGGAGAACGTTAAAAGGCTGGACCCGCGGCGCCGTGATCATGTCCCTCCCTTCATCAACGGCCTTCCGAAACGCCACCAGGCCCGGCACCCGCGGGGGCGCCGGACCTGGTGGTGCGGTGTCTCGGGGCCCGGCAGGGTCTATTCCCGGACCTCGTGGCTCCTGGCCACCCGGGCCTGGAGGTGCTTGGACGGCTTGAACACCGCCACGGAGCGAGACGGGACCTTCACGGCGTCCCCGGTCCGGGGATTCCGGGCCTTGCGCGCCTTCCGCTTGCGGACCTTGAAGGTGCCGAAGCCCCGGATCTCGATGTGCTCGCCGTTGGCCAACGCCCGCTTCACCGCGTTCAGGAAGCCGTCCACGACCAGGGCGCAATCCTTCTTGGTGATTCCGGGCCCGATGGCCTCCGTCACCTGCTCAACCAGATCCGCCTTCGTCATCGTCTCGTCCTCACGGCTCTTTAGCTCCGGGCAGGGTTCAGGCGAGAGCCTACGCGCGGGGGCGCAGGCGGTCAAGCCGCAGATCAGGCAAGGGGCTGCTGCCGAGCCTCGAGCATCTCGACGAAGTCGTCGAACAGGTACCGGCTGTCGTGGGGGCCGGGCGCCGCCTCCGGATGGTACTGGACGCAGAACACCGGAAGGGAGCGGTGCCGGACACCCTCGACCGTGTGGTCGTAGAGGTTGAGGTGGGTCACCTCCAGATCGGGCGCTCCGGACACGGAACCGTCCTCGGCCAGACGCACCGAAAACCCGTGGTTCTGGGAGGTGATCTCCACGGTCCCCCGCTGGAGGTTCTTCACCGGGTGGTTCCCCCCGTGGTGGCCGAAGGGGAGCTTGAAGGTGTCCGCGCCGAACGCCCGGGCGATCAGCTGGTGCCCGAGGCAGATCCCGAAGACGGGCACGTCCCGCTCCGCCAGCGCCACGATCGCGGCCCGGGCCGCGTCCACCACGCCGGGGTCGCCGGGACCGTTCGACACGAAGAGCCCGTCGGCGTCCAGGGCCAGGATCTCCTCGACGGAGGTGTTTCCCGGAAGGACCGTGACCCTGCAGCCCCGCTCCGCCAACAGCCTGGGGGAGTGGGCCTTCACCCCGAAGTCGTAGGCCAGGACGTGGAAGCGCTCCTCGCCCACCGCCGGGACCTCGTAGGGCTCCGGCGTCGAGACCCCGGTGGCCAGATCGAGGCCCTCCATCTCCGGCTGGGCCCGGATCTCCCGGAGGAGCGCATCCGCGTCCGTGGACGCAGGGGCGATGGCCCCCCGCATGGCGCCCCGGGAGCGGATGTGCCGGGTCAGGGCCCGGGTGTCCACCTCGGTGATGCCGCTGATCCCGTGCTCGGCGAGATACTCGCCCAGCGATGCCTCGCTCCGCCACGACGAAGGCAGTCGGGCCGCCTCGCGGACGATGAAGCCGGCGACGCAGGGGTCCGGCGACTCCCGATCCTCGGGATTCACCCCGTAGTTGCCCTGGAGGGGGTAGGTCATGGTGACCAGCTGACCCGTGTAGGACGGGTCCGTCAGAACCTCCTGGTAGCCGGTCATGCAGGTGTTGAAGACCACCTCGCCGAAGGCCGGACCCGGGGCGCCGAGGGCGGCGCCGTCGAAGCGGCGACCGTCCTCGAGGAGGAGAAAGGCTGGAGTGCTCAGGGGTCGAGTGGGATCGGGGGACGGTGGAGGGGCCGCCGGAAAGGTAGAGGGGGGTCGAGGGGCGTCAACCCGGTGTCGTCCGCCGGACACCGACGTGGGCGCCGGGGCGCCCGGAGGGGGTGGCCTCCGACCGGGCTCCCGGAGCCGCGTCCACCGCAGGGGGCTTCCTCTGCCCGTGGCAGCCGATACCTTCGGGGCCGTCTCCCCCTCCACTCCCGCCCGGACGCGCATGGCCGAGCTGACCGAGGTCTACATCCACGCCGACGAGTCGTGTCTCGGCAACCAGTACAAGGACCGGGCGCGCCCCGGCGGCGCCGCCGGAATCCTGGAGACGTGGCGGGGAGACGACTGGGTGTGCCGCGACTTCTGGGTCTCCGAGCCGGACACGACCAACAACCGCATGGCCATCCGAAGCGCTCTGGAGGGGCTGGGCGCCCTCACCCGGCGCTGCCGGGTCCACTTCGTGTCGGACTCGAAGTATCTCGTGGACGGGGCGTCGAAGTGGATCCACGGGTGGAAGAAGCGGGGCTGGACGCGGAAGGGGGGCGTGGTGGAGAACGTCGAGCTGTGGAAGGCCCTCGACCGCGTGATGGGTCGGCACCAGGTGGACTGGCACTGGGTGCGGGGCCACGCCGGACATCCCCGCAACGAGTACGCCAACGACCTGGCCGTCGCCGCCGCCACGGACCTGTCGGCCTCGGGCGGGCTCGTGGAGTCGGGGTTCCCGGCCTGGCTCGAGGAGCAGCGGGAGAAGGACCGCTACCTGGACTTCATGGAGTTCGTACGTCCAACCCTGGAGGGCTGAGCCTCCGCCGACCGAACCGGCGGGCCACCGCGTCGGCCACCACCGGGATGGCCTCCTCCACCGGGACCGTCCGCCCCAGGATCCGCGAGAGGCTGGTCACCTCCCGATCCCGGATCCCGCAGGGCACGATGGTCTCGAACCAGGCGAGATCGGTGGCGACGTTGAGGGCGAAGCCGTGGGACGTGATCCACCCGGAGGAGACCCGGACCCCGATGGCGGCGATCTTCCCGGCGGCGGTCCACACCCCGGTCAGGCCCTCCTCCCGCCTGCCCTCCACCCCCCAGTGGGCCAGGGCGTCGATGAGGGCGCCCTCGAGGTCCCGCAGGTAGCGATGGAGGTCCCGGCGGTCGGGCTTGAGATCCAGGATGGGGTAGCCCACGAGCTGCCCGGGGCCGTGATAGGTGACGTCGCCGCCGCGCCCCGTCTCGTGGAGCTCGATGCCCCGGGCCGCCCGGGCCGCCTCGTCCAGGAGGACGTGCTCCGGCATGGAGCTCGTCCCCAGGGTGATCACGTGCGGGTGCTCCAGCAGAAGCAGGGTGTCGGGGATCTCTCCGGCGCGGCGCCTCGGGACCAGGTCGGCCTGGAGGGCCACGGCGTCGGCGTAGCCCATGCGCCCGAGCCTCCGCACCTCCAGGGGGCGGCCGGATCCGTCCGGGGCCGGGGCGGGCCCCTCGGGCGGACCCTCGTGCCCGAGCGGGGGCGAGGCGTGCGCGGGGTCCGCGGGTGGAGGCCCCTCCCGTTCGCTCCCGGACGCAGAACCGCCCCCGGGCCCGCGAGGCCCCGGAGGCGGTCCGACCTGCCCGTCCCTCACGGTCGCCTCAGGCGTCCATGGGGAAGGACTCGAGGAGCGCCTTGAGCTGGGCCAGGAAGCGGGCGGCGTCGGCACCGTCCACCAGCCGGTGGTCGTAGCCCAGGCTGAAGAGGCAGCGCTTGCGGATCGCCATGGCGTCGTTGCCCGTCTCCGGGTCCTCCACCACCACCACCCGCTTGTCGATGCTCCCCGTCCCCAGGATGGCCGACGTCCCCTTGGGAATGATCGGCATTCCCACCATGGTCCCCAGCACGCCGGGGTTCGTAATGGAGAAGGTCGCCCCCTGGATCTCAGAAGGCTGGAGCTTCCGGTCCCGGGCCCGCTGGGCCAGGTCGATGATCTTGCGGCCGATCCCCGCCAGGCTCAGGTCGTCGGTGTCGTGGATCACGGGCACGATCAGCCCCGGATCCAGATCCACGGCGATCCCCACGTTCACGTTGCCCCGGTAGATGATGTTGTTGCCGGAGACCGTGCCGTTGATGGTCGGGTAGTCCCGGAGCGTCCGGCTCACGGCCCACGCGACGAAGGCCGTGTAGCTGACCCGGACGCCCTGCTCCGCCCACTTCGGCTTCATGGCCTGCCGCACCGCGTCCACCGCGGTGAAGTCGATCTCGATGAAGCTGTGGACGTGGGGAGCGACCCGCTTGGCCACCACCATGTGCTCCGCGGTGAGCCGACGGATCTTGTCCATGGGCTCCACCCGGTCGGCCTCCCGGACCGGGAACTCGGGGTGCTGCACCTCGCCGTAGAAGGTCTTCCACAGCTCCGAGGGCGGCATCGAGGGAGCAGCGGGCTTCGCGGGAGCCGGAGCGGAAGGCGCCGCGGCCGGAGCCGACGGGGCGGCGTCCGCAGCCGGAGCCGCCTGGGCACCGGACTCGATGAAGTCCAGGATGTCCTGCTTGGTGACCCGGCCGGCGTGGCCGGTCCCCGGCACCGACGCGATCTCGATCCCGTGCTCCTCGGCGATCTTCCGCACCACCGGCGTGGAGCGGGTCCGCAGGCGCTCCTCGGCGGACTCGTCTCCGGCGGCGTCGCCCGCGGGGGAGGCCGAAGGCGTCGGGGGGGCGGCCTCGGCCGGAGCGGGCGCGGCGGGTGCGTCGGCGGTCTCCGGCGCGGCCGCGGCGGCGCCATCCCCGGCAGCGGCGGCGTCGGGCGCCCCGCCCTCGGGATCGATGTAGGCGACGATCGTCCCCACCTCGACGGTCTCGCCCTCGTTCACCTCGATGGCCACCAGCGTGCCGGCGGAGGGGGCCGGGATCTCGGCATCCACCTTGTCGGTGGAGATCTCCAGGATGGGCTCGTCGCGCTCGACGGTGTCGCCGAGGGCCTTGAGCCAACGGGAGACGGTGCCCTCGGCGATGGATTCGCCCATCTGGGGCATGGGGACTTCGATCCGAGCCACGGCTCGCAACTCCGGTTGGTTTTGGGGTGAAGAACGCTTGAGTTTACCCAAGGGCCGCGGCCAGGCAAAGCCCCGTCGGGCGCCGCCCGGGGCCACGGCAGGGGTTAGTAGCGCGCCAGGTAGCGGACGGCCTCGACGATGTCGTCCACCCCCGGGAGGAACGCGTCTTCGAGCACCCCGGCATAGGGCACCGGAGCGTCCACGGCGGTGACCCGGAGGACCGGCCCGTCGAGCCATTCGAAGGCCCGCTCGTTCATCCGGATGGCGATCTCGCCGGCGATCCCTCCGGTCCGGGTGTCTTCGTGGACCACGAGCATCTTCCCGGTCCGCTTCACGCTTTCGACGAGGTGATCCTCGTCCAGCGGAAGGAGGGTTCGGAGGTCCACCACCTCGATGGAGATCCCCTCGGCCTCCAGCTTCTCGGCGGCCTCCAGGGAGCGGTGGACCATGAGCCCGTAGGTCACCACCGTCACGTCCCGGCCCTCCCGGGCGGTCCGGGCCTTCCCCAGGGGGACCACGTAGTCCTCGTCGGGGAGGACCTCCCTCAGCCAGGGGGCGCGGTAGAGCCCCTTGTGCTCCTCGAAGATCACCGGCCCGTCGTCCCGGATCGCCGCCTTCAGGAGGCCCTTGGCGTCCCGGGCGGTGCTGGGGTAGACGATCTTGAGGCCCGGGGTGTGGAAGAAGGCCATCTCCACGTTCTGGGAGTGGAAGGGACCACCCCGGTTCCCCCCGCCCACGGGTCCCCGGACCACCAGGGGGAGCGGGCCTGCGCCCCGGTAGGCCGAGGTGGCGATGTAGTTGGTGAGGACGTCGTAGGCCGGCGACACGAAGTCCATGAACTGCATCTCCACCACCGGCCGCATGCCCATGTGGGCGGCGCCGGCGGCGGCCCCGGTGAAGCCCCCCTCGGAGATGGGCGTGTCGATCACCCGGGCCTCTCCGAAGGCCTCCAGGAACCCCCGGGTCACCTTGAACGCGCCTCCGTAGACCCCGATGTCCTCGCCCATGAGGAAGACGTCGGGATCCCGCTCCAACTCCTCCCAGAGCGCCTCGGCGACGGCCTCCAGGAAGGTGACGGGCTCACCGGCGCGGGTCCGGCTCACGTGCTCGGGCAGCTCCACGATTCAGCTCCAGGGACGGGGCGTGCGCACCCGGGGGAGCCCCGGGGGCGACGGCAGGGGGAACGGTTGCACGGCATCCGGCGGAGGCAAGGGCTCGGCTCGCACGGCGTCCAGTGCCCCGGCCATCTCCCGGGCGGCGGCGGCCCGGAGCTCGTCGAGGTCGGCCTCGCCGAGGTGCCCTTCCGCGACGGTCCGGGCCACGAGCGTGCCGAGGGGGTCTTCGCCCGGGGGTCGGACGTCCACCACCTGGAGGCCGTCCCCCGCCCGGGCCGCGTCCACGGCGGCGCGGGAGGCGGCCAGCACGGAGGCGGGATCCGAGCCCGAGGCGGTGTGGAGGCCGAATCCGTAGGCCTCGGCGCGGTCCGCCATGGACTCCACCGCGGCCTCGGACGCGCCCCGGCGCAGGTCGTCCATGACCACGACGAGGGGGACCCGCTGGACCGCCGCGAAGTTCAGCCCCTCGTGCCAGTCCCCGGCCCCGGATCCGGCGGTGTCGTCCACCAGCAGCGCGACCCGGGAGGTTCCCCGCATCCGGAGGGCCAGGGCCATCCCGGCCATGACTTCCACGAGGAGCCCCGGGACCGAGACCGGGGCGAGAAGGCCCCGGTCGAGATCCGTGGGGAATCCCCCGGGATCCCGACCCTGGGCCGGCGCCGTGCCGCGCCCGAGCGCCTGGCGCAGAAGCTCCTCGGGACGGGCCCCGAGGGCCAGGGCTGCGGCGGGTGAACCCACCCGCATGGAGAAGAGATCACCGGTGCCGTCGGTCCCGGCCCGGAGCGCGAGAGCGGCGGGAAGGGCCGGACCTACTGCACGCGGGTTGGCCCGGTCCCCGATCGCCGGGGCCACTTCGGTCAGGAGTGCCTCGAGGGCCTCCGCCCGCATCCACGCCCGCAGGAGCTCCACAGGCGCGGAGGGATCAGTTGCCGTCGTTCCCGGTGCCCGGATCGCCCGCCGGCGGCGGCTCGGCGCCGCCGGTATCCCCGCCGGTATCGCCGCCCGTCGCGGCACCCTCGTCGCCCAGGCCCGGAAGAACCGGCGCGGGCTGGGTGTTGACCGGCGCGTTCGGCCGGATCACCGAGGACGGCGCCGAAGAGGCCCGGGAGGACATGATCGAGAGGACCAGGGCCAGGACCATGAAGACGGTGCCGGAGGTCCAGGTCGCCCGGGTCAGGAGGTTCGTCGCCTGCCGGCCGCCGAGGATCCCGTCGGTGGGCGCGGTTCCGCTTCCTCCCATGGCCGCGAGTCCCCCGCCCTTCCCGGACTGGAGAAGGATGATGACACTCAGGAACAGGCCATCGAGGATGAGGACGAAGAGCAGGATTCCGAACATGATGCGGCGCGTGGAATGACGTGGACGTAGCAGGGAAACGTCACCCGAGACCGGGGGCCGTGTCAACCGTCGGACAGGGTTGAAACACCCCCTCACCGCCGGTGTCTCGAGAGGCGGCCCGCGGCTTCCCGGGCCCGGATCGGCGCACCTTTTGTCAGCCGCTCCCGGCCCGGGCGATCTCCGCGAAGTCTCCGGGATCCAGGCTGGCACCCCCCACCAGGACGCCGTCCACGCCGTCGGCCTCCATGAGCTCCCGGGCGTTCCCGGGCTTCACGCTTCCCCCGTAGAGGATGGGCACGGCGTCGGCGGACCAGCCCGCGGCGGCCACCCGACGCCGCAGGATCCCGTGGGCCTCGCTGGCGTCCTCGGGGGTCGCGGTCTCTCCGGTGCCGATGGCCCAGACGGGCTCGTAGGCCAGGAGCCACTCCGTCCCCGGGGCCAGCACCCCGAGAACCGCGTCGAGCTGGCGAAGGAGGACTTCCTCCAGGCGACCCGCCCGCCGCTCGTCCAATGTCTCTCCCACGCACACCACCGGGACGAGTCCGGCCTCGACGGCCGCACCCACCTTCGCCGCGACCCGGGCGTCGTCCTCGCCGTAGATGTGCCGCCGCTCGGAGTGACCCACCAGGGTGAGCCCCGCCCCGGCCTCCCGGGCCATCGCGGCCGACGTCTCTCCGGTGAACGCACCCGACGCCGCCTCGTTCACGTCCTGGACGCCCAGCTCGATCCCCGGCGTGTCGCCCAGGGCGTCCACCGCGGCGGCCAGGGACACGGTGGGGGGGAAGAGGAGGATCCGGGGGGCACCGGGTCCCGAGGGAGGCTCGAAGCCCGCCAGATAGGACCGGGCGGCCCGGGGGCCGTGGTTCATCTTCCAGTTCCCTGCCACGACCTTGCTCATGCGTCCTCCTGGGAGAGTACGGCCACGCCGGGAAGGACCCGGCCGGCCAGGAACTCGAGGGACGCGCCGCCCCCGGTGCTCACGTGGGTGAGGCGGTCGGAGACCCCGGCGGCCTCCGCGGCGGCGGCCGAGTCGCCGCCCCCGAGGACCGAGACCGCACCCTCGTCCGTGGCATCAGCTACGGCCCGGGCCACCGCCAGGGTCCCTTCGGCGAAGGGCGCCATCTCGAAGACGCCCATGGGGCCATTCCACACCAGGGTGCGGGCGCCCAGGACCGTCTCCCTGAACAGGGCCTCCGTCTCCGGGCCGATGTCGCCGATCCGATGCCCGTCCCCCACCCCGTCCCTGGGGACCACCCGGACGGCGGCGGTGGGGGAGATCTCGGAGGCGACCCGGCAGTCCACCGGGAGCACGAGCCGGTCACCGGCCCGCTCCATGAGGTCCCGGGCCATCTCCACCCGATCCTCCTCCACCAGGGACTCCCCGACCTCGAGCCCCAGCGCCAGGAGGAAGGTGTTGGCCATGGCCCCGCCGATTAGGAGGCCGTCCACCCGGGGCAACAGCGCCTCGACGACGTCGATCTTCCCCGAGATCTTCGCACCCCCCAGGATCGCCACGAACGGCCGCTCCGGTTCGTCCAGGGCCTCGCCAAGGAAGCGGAGCTCCCGCTCCAGCAGGAGCCCGGCCAGGGCCAGCCCTCCCCGCTCCTTCACGACCCGGGCCACACCCTCGGTGGACGCGTGGGCCCGGTGGGCCGTGCCGAAGGCGTCGTTCACGTACATGTCCGCGAGGGCCCCGAGCCGGGCCGCGAGCTCCGGATCGTTCTTCGTCTCCCCGGGGAGGAAGCGGGTGTTCTCCAGAAGGAGGATCTCGCCGGGGCCCAGCCGGGATGCGCGGTCCTCCACTTCGTCTCCCACCGTGGCGCCGACGAAGGACACCGTTCCCCGGGCGAACTCCCCCAACCGCTCCGCCACGGGGGCGAGGGAATACGCCGGATCCGCGGCGCCGTCCGGACGCCCGAGGTGGCTCATGAGCAGGACCGAGGCCCCGGCATCCGTGAGCCGGTCGAGGGTGGGGATCGACGCCCGGATGCGGGTGTCGTCCGCGACGGAACCGTCCCGCAACGGGACGTTCAGATCGGCCCGGACAAGGACCTTGCGGCCCTCGAGAAGGTCCGGGGGGAAGGTGCTCAGACGGCGTGCAGGCATGGGGCGTCGCGGGGGCTCGGGAAGGAGGTCCCGCAAGCTAAAGGGCCCCCCTCCCACCGACAACGCACCCTCTCGCCGCCTGCAACCCGACCGGGCTAGAAGATGCCCGGCGGCAGACCGAGGCCCGACGGCGGCTCCGCCGAGGCGCCTCTCAGGCTCATCCCGGCGTGCTCCGCGACCCGCTCGTCCCCGTCGTTCGTGCGGGCGACCATGCGCAGGGTGTAGGTCCCCGCACCCACACCACGGAGGTCGAGGGTCGCGAACTCGCCCGCCACCCCGTCCACCGGCGTGCGACGCGTCCAGGCCCCCCCGAACAGCGTCTGGCCCGCGGGGCGGAACTCCAGCGGCAGGGTGGTCCCCGACTCGTCGTCCACCAGCTCGAAGCGGAGGTCGTAGACCGTACCGGGAGCCAGGTCGTAGAACTCGGCGTAGACACCCAGCAGGTCCGGGACGCTCTCCACGGAGCCCAGGGCGGGGAGCCCCTCGCCCATGTGCCGGAGCTCCTCACGGGCCGGAGATCCCGGCTCCAGAAGGAGGATGTCGGACGTCGAGCGGTCGCCGTCCGACAGGACGGTCCGGGCCGCCGCGGCCAACCCTGCGTCGGGGTCGTAGAGCTCCACGACCATCCCCTCCACGCCGGGACCCACCGGGGCCAGGAGGTCGACCTCCGGCTGCCGGGGGTCCACGGTCCACTCGAGGCTCTCCACCGGGATCCCCCGGGCATCCAGGAGGAAGACCCCGACGTCGAGGGACGAGGGGCTCGAGGCCCGGAACTCCGCCGGGATACGGAAACGGATGCGCACCTCGCTGGAGCCCTGCCGTGCGCCCTGGAAGCGGGCCAGCTGTGCCGGGAGGGCGTAGAGCGGCCGGGCCCGGTTCCCATACCAGTGCGGGAAGAAGCTCACCAGCTCCTCCAGGTAGGCCTCCGCCTCGCCGGTGAGGGCCCCGTTCTGGGAGCTGGTGGGACGGTGGAACGCCAGGTCGGGTCCCTGACCGTAGTCCCAGAACTCGAGCCGCAGGCCGGGGCCGGCCCCGAAGGCCCGGATCGCCCGGGGGTGCCCGTACCGGACCCACACCCGGGCCGCGTCGGCCTCCAGGGATCCGAAGCGGAGGAAGGCGTACGCCGCCCGGGCCATGTGCTCCACCGCCCGTTCGTTCACCTCGGTGGAGAGGATCGGATCCAGACGCCGCCAGTCCGCGCCGTCGGCGGACGCCAGCTCGGGGATGAGCCCATCCAGGCGGCGGAAGGCCGAGGCCTGCTCGGACCCGAGGCCGGCCAGCGCTTCCTGGAAGCGGGGAGCGGCCTCCTCGGACCGGCCCAGCCGGTGGAGCGCCAGCCCCTCCAGGAGGAGGGCGTTCGGGTGGCCCTGCGAGGCCCAGCCGAAGCGGCCTGCGCCCTCCAGGAGACGGTGCCACTCCTCCTGTTCCGCCAGGTCCAGCAGGAGCTCCACGTTGGCCCCCACGTGGGCCGGGTAGGCCTCCACGGCCTCCACGAACGCGGCCAACATCTCCGCCCGTTCCCGGGCGCCCTCGGGCCGGCGGACGAAGCTCTCGTCCAGGACGCCCTGGAGGGCGGCGGGGCAGGCGAAGTTCCAGGCCAGGAGCGTTTCCGGGGTGGCGACCTCGCCGGGGCCGACCGCTGCCGGGCACCGGACCCCGGCCAGGGCCTCCACGGGCACCTCCCCGAGGTTGCGCCAGCCGAGCCAGCGCTCGCGGGCGATCCGTCCGGACTCGTAGGCCAGCTCGGCCACCAGGCGCGGGGACACCGGCCGGGTCCCGCGGGTGGCGCGCTCCAGGCCACGCTGGAAGAGGAGTTGGGCGTCGTTGCGCAGACCCTGCTTCCGGCGCAGTCGGGCGAGGGCGAGATAAGGCGCGGGGTTCTCCGGATCCCGCACCCGGGCCTCCTCGAGAGCGCGACTCACCTCGGTCCGCCAGGCCACCGGGTTCACACCCTGGGGCGGATCACCGGAAAGCACCCCCTCCAGGGGCCCGAAGCGCCGTTCCAGCTCCTCCTCGTCGCCACCCATGGAGACCCGCAGGAGGCTCCGGGCCTCCATCCGGATCGGAGCGGGGACCACCGCGGCCTCGGCCCAGGTCTCGGGCGGCTGCCAGCCCTCCACCTCTGGAATGCCCGGCGTCTCCAGGGCGGCGGGGGCCACGACCGCCCGGCGGGTCCCCACCGGCGGCTCGAACACCATGTCGAACGACACCCAGGTCGGCACCGGGACGCCGTTCCGCATCGCCGGCCGGAAGCGGAGCGATTCCGCGGCCTGGAGGGCGGCCCGGTCCAGCGCCTGGATCCCGGAGGTGCCTCCCTCGGGGATCTGGGGAAACTCGACCGCGCCGTCTTCCTTCACCCACAGGTGGAGGCGGACCACGCCGCCGACCCCCGCCTGCTGGAGGTCCTCCGGGTAGTGCTCCAGCGCCACCCTCTGTCCCTCGGCTTCGTCCACGAGGATCGGGAAGCTCGAGATGCCCGGCTGGAAGGGCGGAAGCCCCTCGGTGTCCGAAGGCGCGGGGGCCGAAACGCGCTCCCGGGGCAGCTCCGGCGAGGCCGAGGCCAGCTCCACGTCCATGGGCGGCGCGCGGTCCAACAGGTCCACGGCGATCCCCTCTGCGAGGGGAGCTTCGTCACCCCGGATGGAGTCGAAGATCCGCTGAACCCCCTGGACGATTGAAGCCCGGGCCGGGGGCACCGCGAGGCCCACCACGGCGACACCGGCCAGACAGGCCGCCAACGCGTGGCGAACCCAGGCGCTGTGCCGGGACGGAGCGGGTCGGCTCCATTCCCTGGCCAGCTCGTTGCGCAGCTCGGGCCCGAAGGAGGGACGCTCCTCGGGAGAGATACGGGCGAGCTCCTGGTCGAGCTCCGCCAACTCCTTCGGCAGCCCCTCGAGGGGCTCGGTGATCGGATACTTGCTCATCTATCTATTCTCGTCGGCCCTCGGGCCGGTCGTCGAACGTCACGGTCTTGCGGAGGCGCTTCAGCGCGCGGTGGACCCGCACCGCCACCGCGTTCGTGGAGATCCCCAGCGCGTCGGCGATCTCGGCGTTGTCCAGGCCGGCGCCGTAGCGCAGGCTGAGGATCTCCTGATCCGGCTTCCGGAGTCCCCGGGCGCCGTTCAGGATCTTCTGGATCCGCTCCTCGCGGATGACGCGCTCGTCCTGGGACGGAATGTCCGCCACCAGGTCCGGCACCCGGTCCAGCGACACGTGGAGCGAGCCCCGTCGCTTCAGCGAGCGCAGGTGGTCGGTGACGGCGTTCCGTGCGATCCGGAGCAGCCACGTCCGGGGTTGGGCCCGGGTCGGGTCGTAGCGTCGGAAGGACCGGAGCGCCTTCATGAAGACCTCCGAGGTCACGTCCTCGGCCACTTCCCGCGTGGAGACACGGAACCGCACGTAGCGGTACACCACCGCCCGATGCTCGTGGTACCACAGCTCGAAGTCACCGGGAAGCGCGCCCTCCCGCGGCGGCGATTCGCCCCGGTCGGTTCGGGGTTTCGTCACCGTGCCCTTCGCCGTCGTCCGGAGGGAGTCGTTTTCCATGACCTACCCTACGCGAAGTGTGGAACGCCGGTTACACCCCGGGCCTCCACGCACGGACGCGGTGCCGGGGCCACCCCCGACACCGCGTCGACACGGCGGAGATCCGGGCCCGTTCTCAAGGCCCCGAGGCCTCGCTTCCGGTGCCCCCGACCCGCACCTCCACGGTGAGGGCATCCCGATCGACCCTCTCCAGCACGAGCCGGGTTCCGCAATGCGGGCACTCGGTCTGGACCGGGTTGTCCCCGTCGAGATCCACCTCGTCCACGTGGGAGCAGACCGGGCACCGGAACTCGTGTTTCATCCCAGCCGATCCCCGACGTAGCGGGCCAGGTCCACGACCCGGGAAGAGTAGCCCCACTCGTTGTCGTACCACGACAGCACCTTCACCATGCGCCCCTCCATGACGGCGGTGCTCCGGGCATCCACCACCGAGGAGTTGGGATTCCCGGTGTAGTCCACCGAGACGAGAGGCTCGTCCGAGTACCCCAGGATCCCCTTCAGGTCGCCTTCCGCGGCGGACTTGAGCGCCGCGTTGACCTCCTCGGCCGTGGTGTCCCGATCGACCTCGGCCACCAGATCCACCAGGGAGACGTCGGGCGTCGGCACCCGGATCGCCATCCCGTCCAGCTTCCCCTTCACCTCGGGGAGGACCAGGCTGGTGGCCTTCGCGGCCCCGGTGGTGGTGGGGATCATGGACATGGCGGCCGCCCGTGCCCGCCGCAGATCCTTGTGGGGGAGATCCAGGATGTTCTGGTCGTTCGTGTAGGCGTGGATGGTGGTCATGAAGCCCCGGCGGAACCCGAACTCCCCGATCAGAACCTTGACCACCGGAGCCAGGCAGTTGGTGGTGCAACTGGCGTTGGAGATCACGTCGTGGGCCGAGTCGTCGTAGGACTCGTGGTTCACCCCCAGGACGATGGTGATGTCCTCGTTCTTGGCCGGGGCGGTGATGATCACCTTCCGGGCACCCGCGTCGAGGTGCTTCGACGCCGACGCCCTGTCCGTGAAGATCCCGGTGGCCTCGAGCACGATGTCCACACCCAGGTCCCTCCAGGGCAGGGCCGCCGGGTCCCGCTCGGAGAAGACCTTGATGTCGTCGCCGTCCACCCGGAGGCCGTCCCCGGTGGTCTCGACGGTGCCGGGATAGGGTCCGTGTACCGAGTCGTACCGGAGCAGATGCGCCAGCGTATCGTTGTCGGTGAGGTCGTTCACCGCGACGAAATCGAGTGCGGCACCGGACTTCTTGGCACTGCGGAGGACGTTGCGGCCGATACGGCCGAAACCGTTGATGGCGACGCGGATGGCCATGCTAGGACTCGCTCCTGGATCTATGGTCCCAGGCGGAGCGTCCTCTCGTCAGGCTCCCGGCAGCCCCGGCAAGGCCCGGGCGAAGGTCAGGAGGGTCACGCTCCGGACCCCGGCCGAGGTCAGGGTCTGGACCGCGGACAATCCCGTGGAGCCGGTGGTGAGGACGTCGTCCACCAGGAAGACGTGGTGGTGTCGGAGCGCGGCGGTCGAGGCCGGCTCCACAACGAACGCGCCCCTGACGTTAGCCGCCCGTCGGGACGGAGACAACCCGACCTGCCGCAGGGCTTCCCGAGGCCGGGAAAGCGCCCGTTTCACAGGGAGTTCCAGGATTCGTCCGACCTCCTGCGCGAGGAGGTCCGCGGCATTGAAGCCGCGTGTCCGGAGGCGGCCCGGCGTGCTGGGGACCGGCACCAGGACGCCGGAGCAGCCCGGCGCCCATCGCACCGTGTCCGCCATGGGGCCGGCCAGCACCGGTGCGATCCGCACCCAGCCCTCGTACTTGAGCTGCTGGACGAGACGGGCGGCGACTCCGTCGAACCGGGTGGCCGAGCGGGCGGCCAGGACCACGTCCGGCCACTCCGCGCAGAAGGCACAGGGCGCACCCTCGACGGCTTCGGGATGCTGGCACCGGGGACAATGGGGCCCCGGGAGGGGGGTCAGGCGGGTTCGGCACGCGGGGCAGACCGGCTCGGACCTGCCCCCCACCCCGGCCCCCCCGCACCCGGCGCAGCGGGTCGGAAGCAGGAGCTCGCTCCAGGCCGCGCCCAGCCCACGGGCCCAGCGCGCCCGGGCCGCCCTCACGCCGGGGCGGGCCCGGCGTCGAGCTGGGCCTGCATGACCTCGAGAGGTGCGGGCTGGTCCCACCAGCGCTCGAAGGCGGCGGCGGCCTGGTGAGCGAGCATGGGGCGGCCGTCCACGGCGCGGATCCCCGCGGCCTCGGCGGCGTCCACCAGGGCGGTCCGGCCCTGACGGTAGACCATGTCCACGACGCCTCCCAGCCCCGCCAGCCGGTCCAGGGCCAGGGGCGGCGGGTCGCCGGGCCGGAGCCCCACGCTGGTGGCGTTCACCACCAGGTCGTAGTGCTGGCCGTGCCACGCGGTGCGGGTGGGCAGGAGGCGCGTGCGGGACCCGCCGATGCGGCGGACCATGTTCCGGGCCCGCTCCATGGTCCGGTTCGTCACGGACACCTCTCCCACTCCGTCGTCCAGGAGGGCGACGAGCGCCGCCCGGGCGGCGCCCCCTGCACCCACCAGGAGGACCCGGGCCCCGGAGGGGGACCTTCCGAGGAACTCCCGGAGGGCTCGCCGAAACCCCTCTACGTCGGTGTTGTCCCCGACGACGCGCCCGTCCTCCAGCCAGAAGGTGTTGCACGCTCCCGTCCGTCGGACGGCCTCCAGGGGCCGGTCCAGGACGGTGGCGGCCTTCTCCTTGTGGGGAAGCGTGACGTTGCCCCCTCCCCCGCCCCGGGACAGGCCCCGGAGGAAGCCGGGAAGGTCGTCCTGGAGGCAGCGCAGGGCCACGTAGATCCCGTCCACCCCCGCGGCCTCGTTCGCCGCGTTGTGCAGGCGGGGGGAGAGGGAGTGGGCGACGGGATCGCCCAGCAGGACGAAGAGGCGGGTGCGGGCGCTGATCGTCATGCCGGGTCCCCCGCGTCCTGTGGAAGGGGGAGGCGGTCCAGGGCCCGGGTCACGAGGGCCTCGAGCGCGCGGAAGGTCTCCCGGTACCGCTCCACCGGGCCGCCCCAGGGGTCCGGCACGTCCGGACCCTCGCCGGGCCGATCCTCGGCGAAGTCCCCCAGCAGGGCCACAGGGACGTCCGCCCCCAGCTCCGCGGCCCGATGCACGTGGCTGCGGGACATGCCCAGGATCAGGTCGACCCCCCGGGCCAGCTCCCCGGTGAGGAGGTCGGCACGGTGGTCCGAGAGGTCCAGCCCCTCCTCCTCACCCACCCGGAGCGAGCCCTCGGACGCTTCCTGGCCCGGGACCGCGGCGATACCGGCGGACCGGATGTCCACTTCGTCCGCCCAGCCCCGGCGGCCCGCCTCCCGGCGAGCGATCCTCTCCGCGAGGGGACTGCGGCACGTGTTGCCGGTGCAGACGAAGAGGAGGCGGAAGCGCCGGTCGGTCATGAGTGGTGGGGCTTGTCGGGGGAGGTGGCGCGGGCCGGGGAGGCGGCTTCCCGGGGACCGGGCCTGTTGTGAACGATAGCGCACGAGCGGCGAGGCGGAAGGGACCCCCGGGACCGCCCCATCCGGCCCGTGTGATGCCCTGCGAGCCGCCGCCCTCCCACCCCCGGGGCCGGAGGGCGCTCAGCCGTCGGCGCTCCGCCGGGCCAGCAGAAGCTCCGCCACCGGGAGGTCCGCGGGGCGTGTCACCTTCAGATTGTCGGGAGCTCCCTCCACCATGACCACCTCGAGGCCGCGGGCTTCCACCAGGGACGCGTCGTCGGTGGCCGCGGCCCGGGCGTGGGCGTCCCGAAGGGCCTCGCGGAGGACGTCCGCCGGAAACGCCTGTGGCGTCTGGGCGTGCCAGACCCGCCGGCGGTCCGGCGTCCGTACGATCCGGCCCTCCGCATCGACCTCCTTCAGGGTGTCGGTCGCCGGCCACCCCGCGACCGCTCCCACCCCCCCGGACGCCGCTTCGATACATCGATCCACCGTGGCTCCGGTGAGGAGGGGTCGAGCCGCGTCGTGCACGAGGATGACGTCCAGGTCCGCCGGCAGCGCCGCCACGGCGGCGGCCACCGAGTCGGACCGGGTGGCTCCTCCCGCGACGACCACGATGCGTGCGTCCATCGCCTCGACCTGGTCCCGGGCCTCCTCCACGTCCCCGGGGGAGACGGCCACCACCACCGCCTCGACCCGGGCGTCCCCGAGGAGCGGCCGGAGGGCATGGGTCAGGAGCGGCTCCCCGGCAAGCATCAGGAAGGGCTTCCGTGCCCCGCCCATGCGACGCCCCTGCCCCGCCGCCGGCACGGCGACGCCCACCCGAACGCCGACGGACTCCCGCCCCACGGCCTCAGCCTCGGCGGAACGGAGACGGCGCCCCGTGCCCGGGGCCCGGTCCGGCCCCGGGGCCCGGTCCTCCCGGGCCACCGTTCCCCCCACCCGACTCCCACTCCCGCGAGTCGAAGCGGGTGTAGGCCTTGTGGAAGTACAGGGGAACCGTGCCCGTGGGCCCGTTCCGCTGCTTCGAGACGATGAGCTCCGCGTGGCCCTCGATGGAATTCCCCTCGGGGTCCACGGGGCCAAAGTAGTACTCGGGACGGAACAGAAACATGACCAGATCGGCATCCTGCTCGATGCTGCCGGACTCCCGCAGATCCGAGAGCATGGGCCGCTTGTCGTTCCGCTGCTCCGGCGCTCGGGAGAGCTGGGAGAGGGCGATCACCGGCACGTCGATCTCCCGGGCCAGCGCCTTGAGGCCCCGGGAGATCTGGCTGACCTCCTGGACCCGGCTCTCGGCACGGTCCCCGCTCATGAGCTGGAGGTAGTCGATCACGATCAGCCCCAGCTGCTGGCCCTCGGCCTTGATGTCGGACACCAGGCGGCGCGCCTTGGCACGGATCTCGAGGACCGACAGCCCCGGGGAGTCGTCGATCCAGATCGGCGCGGTGTTCAGGTGTCCCGCCGCCTGGGCCAGCCGCTTGTGGTCCTCGGCGCTCATCCCCCCCCGGCGCAGGTGCTGGGCATCGATGCGCCCCTCGGCGGAGAGGAGTCGCTTGAGCAGCTGCTCCTTGCTCATCTCCAGGGAGAACACCGCCACAGGATGCCGATGCTCGATGGCCGCGGTGGCCGCCACGTTCAGCACCCAGGACGTCTTCCCCATGGAGGGCCGGGCCGCCACGATCACGAGGTCCCCGGGCTGCAGGCCCGTGGTCATCTTGTCCAGGTCCGTGAAGCCCGTGGGCACCCCGGTGACCGGCGAACCGGACTCCTGGAGTCGCTCGATCTCCTCGAAGGTGGGCCACAGGAGGTCCTTCACCCGGACGAAGCCCTCCCGCTCGTGGCTCTGGGCCACCAGGAAGATGCGGGACTCGGCCTGGTCCAGGAGCTCGTCCACCTCCCGTTCGCCGGGGCTGTAGGCGTCCCGGATGATCTCCTGGGAGGCGTCGATGAGCCGACGGAGGAGGGCCTTCTCCCGGACGAGCCGGGCGTGGTACTCGATGTTCGCCGCCGTCGGAACGAAGTCCGCCAGCTCGGCCAGGGTGTCGAGCCCGCCCACGGACTCCAGCTCGCCGGTCCGCTCGAGGTCCGACTTCAGCGTGATGACGTCGATGACGTCGCCCCGTTCGAAGAGGCGGGCCATGGAGCGGAAGATCCTGCGGTGGCGCTCGGCGAAGAACATCGAGCCGTCCAGGATCTCCACCGCCCGGGCCACCCCGTCCCGGTCCAGCATCATCCCGCTTAGCACCGCGAGCTCGGCCTCCCGTGCGTACGGGAGATCCGGTCCGAAGCGGGTCTCGACGGAAGTCGTGTCCGGGGCGCTCAATCCATCACCTGGCGAAGAAGCTGGAGGTCGTCCCAGGCCGCCTGGACCCACCCGGAGTTCCGCAGGAGAGCGGCGGGGTGGTAGGTCACCACGAGGGGAATCCCCTCGTAGCTGTGGACCTCCCCCCGGAGCTTCCCGAGAGGGGCGTCTCTGGAGGTGAGAAGCTGTGCCGCGAAGGTACCGACGGCAAGGAGGGCCTCGGGCTGCACCAGGGCCAGCTGGCGCTTGAGGAACGGCGAGCACGCCCGGATCTCGTCGGGCTGGGGATTCCGGTTCCCGGGGGGCCGGCATTTCAGAACGTTGCAGATGTAGACCGACTGCTCGCGGGAGAGGTCGACGCTGGCCAGCATCAGGTCCAGGAGCTGCCCCGCCTGGCCGACGAAGGGCAGCCCGGTGCGGTCCTCGTTGGCCCCGGGGGCCTCCCCCACGACCACGAGGCGCGCATCGGGATTCCCGTCCGAGAAGACCACCTGGGTCCGGGTCTCGGCGAGCCCGCACCGCGTGCACCCCAGGGCCAGCTCCCGCAGGCCGTCGTAGTCGAGGGTCGAGAGGTCCGGAAGCGACGGGGCCGGTGTGTCGGAGGCGGGAGCGGCGGCCCCGGAGCCCGAGGTAGCCGGGGCGGGCTCGGGGGTCGGCGCAGGCCGGGCCGGCGGCCGACGGGAGGCGGAGGGCGGCGGCTGCACGGCCGCGCCGGCCTCCTCCTCCGGCAGCCGGCGGGCCAGCTCCCGGGCGAAGGCGAGCAGGGCCTCCCGGGGGGTCTCGCCCAGAACCAGAGGCGGGAGCCCCATCTCCCTCCGCTGGCGGAGGAAGCGGGCCACCTCCCGGAGGTCGGGGCCGTTCACGCGCCCCGCTCCAGGAGCGCCGCGACCCGGTCCAGGATCTTCTCGGCCACCTCGTCCTTGGAGAGGAGCGGGAGGGACTCGGGCTCGCCGTCCCCGACCAGGGTCACACGGTTCGTGTCCGCCCCGAACCCGGCGTCCGGGGCGTCGGCAGGGTTTGCCACCACCAGGTCGAAGCCCTTGGCCTCCCTCTTGGCCCGGGCGTTGGCCAGGAGATCCTCGGTCTCCAGCGCGAAGCCGACCATGACGGCGCCATCCCGGCGCAGGGGGATGGCGGTCGCGGCCACGTCGGGGTTGGTGGTCAGCTCCACCGACCAGGCGTCGCCGTCCCGGCTCCGCTTGCGCTTCCGATCCGAGGCGTCCGCGGGCCGGTAGTCGGCGACCGCCGCGGCGAAGACGGCCACGTCGGCGTCCGGAATCCGCGCCGTGACCGCTTCGGCCATCTGCACGGCCGTCTCCACGGGCACGACCTCGACCCCGGGGGGGGCGGGCAGGCCCGTGGGCCCCGACACCACCACCACCTCGGCCCCCCGGCGCCACGCCGCGGTCGCCACGGCGAAGCCCATTCGCCCCGATGAGCGGTTGCCGAGATAGCGTACGGGATCCAGCGGCTCCCGGGTGGGGCCCGAGGTCACCAGCACCCGGCGCCCGGTCAGGGACCCCGGCGAGGTGAGGAGACGGCCGAGGTGCTCGACGATCACGTCGGGCTCCACCATCCGTCCCGGCCCCTCCGCCTCCCCCACGGCCAGTGGCCCTTCGGCCGGTCCCAGGAGCTGGTAGCCCAGGGCGCCCTGGCAGTGGGCGGCGTTCGCGGCGACCTGCGGGTGGTCCCACATGCGGTCGTTCATCGCCGGACACAGGAGGACCGGCGCGCGGGTCACCAGAAGGGTGGTGGTGAGCAGGTCGTCGGCCCGGCCCTGGGCGGCCCGGGCCAGGAGATCCGCGGTGGCCGGGGCGACGCACACCACGTCGGCCTCGCGGCCCAGGCGGATGTGCCGGGCCGCGCCCTCCACGCTGAACAACTCGGTGAGCACGGGCCGACCCGTCACGCCCTCGAAGGTGAGGGGCGTGACGAATTCCCGGGCGGACCGGCTGAGCACCACGTCGACCTCGGCCCCGAGACGGGTGAGGCGACGGGCGAGGAGGATGGTCTTGTACGCCGCGATCCCACCCGTGACGCCCAACACGACCCGCCGGTCCGCCCAGGGCGGCCGGGGTCGGTCGGGCATCGTCACGATCCGGGCTCCCGGCGGGAGGCCGCTACTCGCCGGGCTTCCGGCGCTTCACGAGCCGGAACTCGATCTGGCCCGAGGTGAGGGCCTCCAGGGCCCGGGTCGTGAGCTTCTTCTCCTCCCCCAGGGGCAGGACCTCACGGGGAAGGGAGTTGAGCTCCCGCGTGTACTTGGCCGACACCAGGACGCCCAGGTACTTCGAGTAGGTGTGGCTCGCCACTTCGTCGGGTGTGAAGACCCGCATGTGTGCTCCTTCGCGCGCGTCAGCGCGTCGTTTCTGCGAACTCGTCCGAGAGGATCTCCCGGATCTCCTCCTTCAGGCCCCGGACGCGCTCGTCCAGATCCTCCGGCCGCCTCGCGACGGCCGAGTCCTTCACCAGCTCCCGGACCCGGGCCACGGCCCGATCCAGGTCCTCGTTGATCACCACGTGGTGGAACTCCCCCGCCCTGCCCAGCTCCCGGAGCGCCGACCGCAGGCGGCGGGCGATCTCCGACCCATCCTCCGTCGCCCGCAGACCGATGCGCCGGACCATCTCGCGGCCCGACGGCGGCAGCACGAAGACCCGGACGGCCTCGGGAAAGGTCTCGCGGATCTGCCCCGCCCCCTGCACGTCGATGTCCAGAACCGCGTGGAGCCCGGAGGACGCCGCATGATCGAGATTGGCCCGGGGCGTCCCGTAGAGGCGTCCGTGGACCTCGGCCCACTCCGCCATCTCCCCTCGCCCCACCATGGCCTCGAAGGTGGGGCGATCCACGAAGTGGTAGTCCACCCCGTCCCGTTCTCCGGCCCGGGGCGGCCGGGTGGTGGCGGACACGGAGAATACGAAGTTCCCGCCCTCGTTCACCAGACGACGGGCGATGGTGGTCTTCCCGGTCCCGCTGGGCGCCGCCAGCACGAGAGGCCTCGCGCGTTCGCTCATTCCACGTTCTCCACCTGCTCCCGCAGCTTCTCGATCTCCTCCTTCATCGCCACAGACGCCCGGGTGATCTCGGCGTCGTTCGCCTTGCTGCCGATGGTGTTCGCCTCCCGGTGCAGCTCCTGCACCACGAACGACAACCGCTTCCCCACCGCCTCGTCGTCTCCCGAGGCCAGCGTCTCCCGGAAGAGCGCGAGGTGGGACCGGAATCGGACGATCTCCTCGTTCAGGTCCCACTTCTCGGCCAGGTACGCGATCTCCCTCGCCAGGCGCTCCTCGTCTACGTCTTCGTTCTCCACCAGTTCCCGAATCTGCGCTCGGAGGCGGTCCCGCTCCGCGGCGAGGCGAACCGGCGCCCGCTTCTCGACCCGGTCCACCTCCCCTCCCAGCACCTGCAGCCGTTCCTCGAGGTCCGCCTGCAGGCGGGCGCCCTCGGCCTCCCGGAGCCCCCGGACGGCCAGCGCCGCTTCCTCCAGGGTCGCCCGGAGGGACTCCTGGTCCACCTCCGGGCCCGTGTCCCGGGGGTCCGGCGTGCGGATCACGTCCGGCATCCGCGCCACCGCCACCGCGTCCAGGTCTCCATGCAGTCCGTGACGCTCCTGCAGCTCCCGGAGGAGCGCGACGTACCGCGCGGCCCGCACGTGATCCACCTCCGGAAGGAGCGCCCCGGCGGCCTCCTCGCTCCGATCCAGGACCACGCTGACGGACACGTGCCCGCGGGCCAGGAAGGGCCGCAGCCATCCCTGGATCTCGTGCTCGAACCGGTCGAACCCGGGCGGCGTGCGCACGCTCGTGTTCAGGAACCGGTGGTTCACCGTCTTGATGGACACCCGGAGGCGGCCGGCGGGCACGGCGCGCTCCGCCTCGCCGAACCCCGTCATGCTGCGGATCATCGATCCTCCCTGTGGAGCCTTGAAACGTAGCCGATCAGTTTCGGAGGGTCCACCGGACACCGTACATGACGCGGGTGGTCGGGAGGAGGCGTCCGGGGAGGTCCTGGTTGTTCTCCCGAAGGAAGAGGTTCTCCCAGCGGAGGAAGAGCCGGACGGTCACCACCCGGATCATGAGATGGGCGTTCCAGCTCTGGTAGAAGGGCACGCGGTGGGGGTCCCCGGTGAGGGGATCCTCGAGAGGAAGGAGCATGCCGTCCCGCCCCTCCACCAGGAAGCCTGCGTTGAATTCCAGGTTGCCGGTGGGGTAGAAGGTCCGGTCGAAGGTGAAGCCTCCCCGGTAGATGGTCTTCGGCCGGTAGAAGCCCTCCTCGTCCCAGGACTGCCAGGAGCCGGTCACCGCAACCCCCCGGGGCCACAGCCCGATCCGGCCCGAGACCTCGTAGCCCGTCGCCTCGTCGCCGGGATACGCCGCGGTCCCCAGGTCCACCCGGTTGCCCAGGGGAAGGACCGAGTCGATCTCGGTCCGGAGCCAGGCGGCGTCGAGCCCCACGGGACCGAGGTCGAAGCGCACGCCCGCCCGGAGCGCGGTCCGGTCGCTTCCCGCCAGGGGCGCAACATCCAGGGAGTCGGGCTGCCGGCCCAGGGCCTGGGCCAGGAGGGGCGTCCACCCCCGCTCTCCCGCGTCCCACGAACCGTAGGCGGACAGGCCGAGGACCCGGCCCGTCCAGGCCGAGACGCCCTGGACCATCCGCCCGCCCTCCTCGAACCGGTCGTAGCCGATCCGCCCGCTGACCCCCCCGAACCTGCTGGCCACCGTCAGATCCCCATCGGCCCTGAGGGAGGGCTGGTTCCCGGCGGCCCCGTCGATGTACCGGGTGTCGGCCCGGAGATGGACGGGCCCGCGCTCCACGCCCAGCCGGCCTCCGAACTGCCGGACCCGGAGGTTCTCCCGGACCACGGAATCCTCCGAGAGATCCAGCGACGTGCGGATGGCGAAGGCCTCCGCGACGACGCCCTCCGCCAACAGCGCCCGGAGGGCGATGGACAGGTCCGACCGTTTTGTCGACGGCGGGGCGAGCTCCTCGAAGACGGTCTCGGAGGTCCGACGGCGGTATTGGCCCGAGAGGGCGAACCGCTCCCCCAGGGGGCGGAAGTAGCGGAGCCAGACGGCCTGGAGCGTCCCCTTCTGTTCGTCCGCCCGGCCCTCGGTGTCGATGCGCTCGAAGGCGAGGTTGATCCCCCCGCCGAAGGCGTCGGGATGGATGAACGAGCCCCGGAAGAAGTTGGTGTCGAGATCCCCTGTCCCCACCTCCACCATGGACTGGGGCTCCGGCTCGCGGGCCTGGACCGTACGCAGGTGGACCCGGAGCTCACCCCCGGCCCGGGACAGCCGCACTTCGTCCACTCCTGCCAGGGAGATCTGTGCGAGGTCCGGGACGCTCCCGTCGATGGGGAGCTGCTCGATGCCGTCCGTGAAGACCCGCAGGCGTCCGCCCGCCATCCCTTCGAAGATCATCCCCTGGGGGGACCCGAAGTCCCCGGTCCGCTGTGGCACCGCCCCGGCCAGCGGGGCCAGGAGCTCCCGGAGGGTGAAGGCGGGCGTCCGCAGCAGCGCGGCCTGGTCCCACACCCGCACCCCCGGAGCGTCGGCGGGAGGCAGCCCCAGGACGTCGGGGAGCCGGCGCACGGTGGTGTCCGGCGGCAGGGAGTCCAGGGGCAGGGTGTCCGGCACCAGCAGGAGCGAATCCGGCACCAGGGTGGTGTCGGCCACGATCAGGGTGTCCTGGCCCCGGGCGGCTCCCGGAAGGCTGGCGAGGGCGACCCCGGCGAGAAGGACGGACGACAGGACCCCGGTCCGGAGACGCGGACCCGGGAGGCGGCGCAGGGTCATCCGGCCCGCCGCAGCACCCACTCCACGAGGAGCCGCGTGGGAACGCCGTACCCTCCGACCCGGCGGTAGGGGATCTCTCCGCCGTCGCCGTACGAGGTGCCGGCGACGTCCAGGTGGGCCCAGGGCATGTCCTTCACGAACTGCCGCAGGAACATGGCCGCCGTGATCGTTCCCGCCGGGCGCCCGCCGACGTTCTTGAGGTCCGCCGTCTCGCTCTCCAGCTGCCGCCGGTACTCAGGCCACAGCGGCAGCGGCCAGCACCGCTCACCCGTGGCCCGGCCGACCTCCTGAAGCTCCTCCACGAGGGCGTCGTCGGTGCCGAGCACCGCCATGGCCTGGTGTCCCAGACCGATGACCACTGCGCCGGTCAGGGTGGCGCAGTCCACCACCGCCTCCGGGTTCATCTCGGTCACGTAGTCCAGGGCGTCGCAGAGGATGAGCCGGCCCTCGGCGTCGGTGTTGATGACCTCCACGGTGATCCCCGACCGGGTGGTGATCACGTCTCCCGGCTTCACGGCGGCGGCTCCCAGCAGGTTCTCCGACGACGGCACCACGCCCACCACGTTCCGGGGCACGTCCAGGCGGGCCACCGCCGTCATGGCCGCCAGCACCGCGGCACCCCCGGACATGTCGAACTTCATGTCCTCCATGCCCTTCGGCGGCTTGAGCGAGATCCCGCCCGCGTCGAAGGTCAGCCCCTTCCCCACCAGCACGAGCGGGGGGTCGCCCTCCGCGCCGCCGTTGTGCCGCAACACGATCAGGCGGGGCTCCTCTGCGGAGCCCTGGGACACGGCCAGCAGCGCCCCCATGCGCTCCTCCCGCAGCCGCTCCGGGCCCAGGACGTCGATCTCGAGGCCGTACTCCTTCGCCCAGCCCTCGGCGGTCTCGGCCAGGCCCGACGGCGTGGCCCGGTTCCCGGGTCGGGACTGGAGCACCCGGGCCAGGTTCTCCGCTTCGGCCAGGATGCGGCCCCGCTCCATGGCCTCGGCCTGGGACGAGCTCTCCCCGCCGACCGGCACCAGGGTCGCACGGGTCACCTCCGCCGGCGCCTCCTCCTCCCCGACCCCGGTCTTCAGCTCACGGAACCGCCAGGCGGCGAGGACGAGCCCCTCGGCCGCCGCCTGATGGGCCGCGGCGCCGTCCACCTCGCCCCCCTGGGGCACGAGGAGGGCCAGGTCGGCGATCCGGAGGCTCTCCGCCAGCCGCACCGCGGATCCCGCGAAGCGCCGCACGGTCTCCCGGTCCAGCTCCCCCGTCTCCTTGCCCAGGCCCAGGAACGCCACCCGTCGGGGACCGGGGGCCCCGGACCCGTAGGTGACGAGCCGGCTCCCGGCCTGCCAGCGGAGGTCCCCGTGCCACCGGTCGTCGGGGCCGGCCAGCTCACGACCGGCGTTGCCCGGAGTGACCGCGGCGCCGCCCTCCCCCTTGAAGACGGGGACGACCAGGAGCGACGTGGTGAGCCCGGTGAGGGGGCCGGCGGCGTGAAAATGGAGATCCATGGATGCGCAGGCAGGAAGAGGCGGGGTGCGGTCGGTCACATGCGCGAGACGATGGCCTCGCCGAACTCCGAGGCCTTCAGGAGGGTGGCCCCCTCCATCTGGCGCTCCAGGTCGTAGGTCACGGTCTTCGCCTGGATGGCCCCGGCCAGCCCGCGATCCACGAGCTCCGCCGCCTCGTTCCAGCCCATGTGCTCGAGCATCATGTGGGCGGAGAGGATCAGGGAGCCGGGATTGACCTTGTCGAGACCGGCGTACTTGGGCGCCGTCCCGTGCGTGGCCTCGAAGACGGCAACCTCGTCCCCGACGTTCGCCCCGGGGGCCATCCCCAGGCCGCCCACCTGGGCGGCGCAGGCGTCGGAAAGGTAGTCGCCGTTGAGGTTCGGCGTGGTGACGACGTCGTACTCGTCGGGCCGCAGGAGGACCTGCTGGAACATGGCGTCGGCGATCCGATCCTTGATCAGGATCTTCCCGTCGGCGGACACGCCCTCCCAGGTCTCGGCCTCGGTGACGGTGAGGTCGTCGAAGCGCTCCTTGGCCACCTCGTAGCCCCAGTCCCGGAAGGCGCCCTCGGTGAACTTCATGATGTTGCCCTTGTGGACCAGCGTCACGGAGCCCCGATGCCGGTCCCGGGCGTAGCGGATCGACGCGGCGACGTGGCGCTTTGTGCCGAAGGGCGAGATGGGCTTGATGCCGATCCCCGAGGCCTCCCGGATGTCGGAGCCCATCTCCTCGACGAGGAAACGGCGGACCTTCTCGGCCTCCGGGGTGCCAGACGCCCATTCGATGCCGGCGTAGACGTCCTCGGTATTCTCCCGGAAGATCACCACGTCGAGCTTCTCGGGCTCCTTCATGGGCGACGGGGTGCCCGGGATCCAGCGGACGGGCCGGATGCACGAGTAGAGGTCCAGCACCTGCCGGATGGTGACGTTGAGGGAGCGGATCCCGCCCCCGACCGGCGTCGTCAGGGGTCCCTTGATGCCGACCTTGAACTCGGTGAGGGCGTCGAAGGTCTCCTGCGGGAGCCACTCGCCGGTCTTCTCGTAGGCCTTCTCGCCGGCGTAGACCTCCATCCAGGCGATGGCCCGGTCGCTCCCGTAGGCCTTCTCCACGGCTGCATCCACCACGGCCTGGGTGGCTCGCCAGATGTCCGGCCCGATCCCGTCCCCTTCGATGAAGGGCAGGATGGGGCGATCCGGCACCCGCAGTGTCCCGTCGTCGACGGTGATGGGGTCTCCGGCGTCGGGGACGCGGGCGTGCAGGTAATCGGCCATGAGGACTCCGGCGTAGTGGCAGGTGGATGCTGGGGGCGAGGGCGGCGCCGGGGAGGCCGCGCCACCGGCGCCGGAACTTGGATCCGCCGCGGTTCCGGAGCAAGGCTCGCCCGGACCCCGGAACCCCCGGTGCGGGGCCGGGTTGCCCCCGATGAGCACACCCACGCGGAGCACGACGGCGGAGGCACCATGGCACGGACGGTACTCATCACCGGTGGAACGGGGTTCCTGGGCGAGGGGGTGGTGGCCCGCTATCTGGAGGACGGGTGGCGAGTGGTGGTCCCCTGGGTCGTCGAGAAGGAGGTGCCCCGCCTGAAGGAGCGGGTCGGCGCGACGGACGCGCTGGTGCTGGTCCGGGCCGACGTGACGGCGCCCGATGGCGTGGCCGACGCCCTGGCCGCGGCGGGGGAGGTGCACGCCGGCGTGCTTCTCGTGGGCGGCTTCGCCATGGCCCCGCTCGCGGAGACCGATCCCGACACCTGGCACCGCATGGTGGCCCTGAATGCCACCAGCCTCTTCCAGGTCGCCCGACAACTGCTTCCACGGCTCGCCGCCAACGAAGACGGGGGCAGCCTGGTGACCGTCGCCGCAGAGCCGGCCCTGAGGCGGGGGGCCGAGGGGATGGGCGCCTACGCCGCCTCCAAGGCCGCCGTGGTGAGCCTCACCCAGACCCTGGCGGCCGAGGGCGCGCCCGACGGGGTGAACGCGAACGCCCTCGCCCCACGCATCATCGACACCCCCGCGAACCGGGCCTCCATGCCCGACGCCGACACCTCCACCTGGCTGAAGCCCGCCGAGATCGCCCGGGTGGTGGCCTTCCTCACCAGCGAGGCCGGGCGGATCGTGAACGGGAGCGTGCTGACGCTGAACCGGGGCTGAGGCCGCCGGAGAGGGTGTCCGCCGACCGGGACGCGCCGATGGCTCAGCCCTCCACGGCCTCCCGCCAATCCGGGTGGGCCGGCGTCGGGAGGAGGTCCCGGCGCAGGAGGGTGACGTCGAACGTGACCGGACCCGCTCCGTCTCCGGGCGTGAAGGTCGGGTCCGGAAGGCCGTGGCGGGTGCACGCCCTCCGGTAGAAGTCCTCCCGGCTCGGGACCGGAGGCGTCACGGCCAGGTAGACCGGCGCCGGCCGCGGATGGACCAGCGCCGCGAGGATGGCCGTCACGGCGTCGTCCCGGTGGATCAGGGCCAGAGGCCGGTCGGGAGGGCCCGGGGTTGGCGCCCCTCGACGCAGCAGCGGCTGGAGCGGACCGCGCCCTCGGCGGTAGAGCCCCCCGAGCCGCAGGATCACGCCCTCCGGGGCCCACCTTCGGAAGGCCGTCTCGGCCGCCGCAGCCGAGCGGGCGCGGTCGGTGACCCCCACGGGCGCGTCTTCCCGGACCGTGCCACGGGCCCGGCCATGGATCCCGGTGGTCCCGGTCATCACCGCCCGGGCCACGGGGCATCCCACCAGACCGGTCGCCACGGCGGCCTGGGAGGAGCCTCCGGGCGTGGACAGCAGGACCGCGTCCCCGGCCCGGATCGTCCGGCGCGGATCCTCGGTCGTGGGCTCCACCCCGGAGGCGGCCAGCGCCTCGTGGCGGGCGGTGGTGGCGGTGACGCCCACGGCGGAGCCGCCTGCCTCGACCCACCGACGGGCCACCTCGCCCCCGACGTCACCCGCGCCGACGACCACCAGTCGGCCGACGGGTCGGCCCGGGTGCTCCTCGCCTGCGTCCACGCTACCGCCCCCCCGCCTCCACCACCGCCTGGTAGACCAGCGGCCGCAGCCGCGCGTGGTCGTCCACCCGGGCCGGAATGAGCTGGGTCATGTAGACCACCACGAGCTCCTGGGCCGGGTCCACCCAGTAGGTGGAGTGGTAGGCACCGCCCCAGCCGTAGGCGCCGGGGTCCCCGTACTGGGCCGCCGCCCCCGGGTCCTGGAGGATCTCGAAGCCGAGCCCGAACCCGTAGGCCGGCCCCCGGAAGAGGTCTCCCGTGTGGTTCCGGGTCATGAGGTCCACGCTGGCGGGTGAGAGGACCCGCGCCCCGTCCAGCTCACCGCCGTTCAGGAGCATCTGGAGGAAGCGGGCGTAGTCCCCGGCGGTGGAGACCAGGCCCGCCCCCCCGGAGAAGCTGGCCCGCGGGCCCTCGAGGTAGTTGCCCTGGGTCCGCATGCCCGGGCCATCCGGGGCCCGCCGGATGCCCGCCTCTCCCGAGCCGTACACGGTCACCAGGCGGTCGGCCTCCGCCGGGGGCACGTAGAACCAGGTGTCGTCCATGCCCAGCGGGTCCAGGATCCGGTCCCGGAGGAGCCGGTCCAGGGGCATCCCGGAGGCCACCTCCAGCACCGCGCCCAGGATGTCGGTGGAGTACCCGTAGACCCACCGCTCCCCGGGCTGGGACCGGAACGGTAGCTCCGCCATGCGCGACGCAGTGGACCCGATCGGCTCGGTCCGGTCGGCGAAGTACCATCCGGTCACCCCGGCGGCCTCCCACGCCTCCCGGCCCATGCCGTAGTCCACCCCGGCGGTGTGGGTGAGCAGATCCCGGACGGTCACCCGTCGATCGGCGGGGACCACCGCCCCGTCCTCGGTCTCCACCGTGGTCGCTTCGAAGGCGGGCAGGAAGCGCGATACCGGATCGTTCAGGAGGAGGCGTCCCTCCTCCACCAGCACCATGGCCGCCACGCTCACCACCGCCTTGGACTGCGACGCGATGCGAAAGAGGTCGTCGAGCTCCATCGGGTCGCCGGACTCCACGTCCCGGAGCCCGAAGGCGTACTGGTGGGCCAGCCGCCCTCGGCGTGCGATCATCACCACCCCACCGGCGAGCTGGTCCGCCTCCACGTAGGCGTCGAGGGTCCGGTCCAGCCGGGCCAGCCGCTCCGCCGACATCCCGACCGCCTCGGGCGCGGCCATGGGAAGCGCCTGGGCCGACAGCCCCGGTACGCCGAGGACGAGGAGGGTGAGGACGACGAAGGCGCGGGGGGTCCGGCGCGAGGTGATCATGGGCGGCTCCGGTGGAGGTTCGGCGGGGAGAATGGCCCGGAGGCGCCGGTGTGTCACGCCGGGCCCCCCGGGCAAGCCCAGGTGGTGCTGGACGCGGCGGCCCGCCGGCGCGTATCAGTGGACCACCCGTCGGATCCGGCCGGAGACGCCCCATGCCCGAGACCTCGAGCCTCTACTCCCACCACGCCACCGTGCTCCCGGTGGCGGACCTGCCCCGGGCCCGGGACTGGTACCGGGACGTCCTGGGCTTCACCGTGGAGTTCGAGTGGGAGGATCCGCCGACCTACGCCGTCCTCCGGGCCGGGGAGAGCGTGCAGGTGCACCTCACCCTGGTCGACGGCCCGCCCCGGCCCGACGCCCGGCCCACCCTCCTGTACCTCTTCGTGCGGGACGTGGACGCGCTCCACGACCGGGTGGCCGGCCGGGGCGCGAACGTGACCTGCCCCCCGGCGACCCAACCCTGGGGCATGCGGGAGTTCGAGGTGGAGGACCCCGACGGGCATCGGCTCGTGTTCGGCCAGGGAGTGGAGGGGTGAGGCGGATGCGTGGCCAGACCCTGATCCTCGTCCTTCTGGGCCTCCCGGTCCTGGTGCTCCTCCTCCTGGCCCTCCGCCGACCGAGGACGGACCGGGACTGGGCTCCGGACATGCAGCGCCTCGTGCGACCCGAGGTGCTGGCCGACGGCCGGGTGCGGCTGGACGGGGTCCGGGACTGGCGCTACGCCCCGGACTCGGTGGTCTCCACCGGCACCCTGGACGGCGTCTGGGATCCGGCGGATCTCACCGACCTGTGGATGTACGAGCAGGTGTTCGACGAGCGGGGCCTCACCGCCCACACCTTCCTGGTGTTCGAGTTCGACGAGAGCTACGGCGAGCGCCGCTTTCTGGGCGTATCCATGGAGGCCCGGCGGGAGGCGGACGAGGCCTATTCGATCCTCCGGGGGATGTTCCGGTCGTACGAGGCGGCCATGATCTGGGCCACCGAGGAGGACCTGGCGACCCGCCGACTCGTCTACGCCGGAGACCCCGTGAACCGCTACCGGCTGGAGGTGGATCCGGAGAGCCGGGCATCCATCTTCGTGAGGATGGCCGAGGAGACCCGGGCGCTGGTGGACCACCCCCGCTGGTACAACACGGCCTTCTACAACTGCACCAGCTCGCTCATCCGCTACGCCAACGAGAGCCGGCCCGGAGCCATCCCCCTGCACTACAGCTGGGTGCTCACGGGGCGGATCGACGAGCACCTGGAGCGCCTCGGGTACCTGGACACGGCCGCCACCCGCACCCTCACGCCGGAGGACGTCCGGCGGGACGGGCTCCGCGCGGAGGGGAGGACGTAGGAGCCCACGCGGGGCTCACCCCTTCCGGGCTCCCGAACCACGCCGGGCGACCGTCCGCGCGCCCCCCTCAGGGCGAACCGCCGAGTTCTTCCAGCACCGCGTCGATCCGGAACCGGACACCGGGGAGAGCCACGCCCAGCACACCTTGCGTCATAAGTCTTATTTTGCAATACTTGCGACGCAAGACATGACGACGACGCCATCGGGCAGCGGATCCACGACGGGAGGGGTGAGACATGGGCGACTGGGTGCGGGATCTCGACGCGGCGATGCGCGTCTTCCGGCGGGCGCCGGGCTACGCCGCGGTGATCGTCCTCACGCTGGGGCTCGGGATCGGCGTGAACAGCGCCATCTTCAGCGCCATCAACGGCGTACTCCTGCAGCCGCTCCCGTACGAGCACGGCGAGCGGCTGGTCCGGGTCCAGGCGGGCCCCGTGAACGCCGCCGGCATCCCCCCGGGGCCGTCGCCCCTGGAGATCGAAGACCTGCGGGAGCGCTCCGCCGTCCTGACGGACCTGGTGGAGTACCACACCATGTTCTTCAACCTCCTGGAGGAGGGGGTGGACCCGGAGCGGACCCAGGTCGGGGTGGTGTCCTGGGACTTCTTCCAGGTCATGGGCGTGCCCCCGCTCCACGGGCGCCTCTTCAGCCCCGAGGAGGACGAGATCGGGGCGGAGCCGGTCCTCCTCCTGGGCTACGACTACTGGATGCGACGCTACGGCGGGGACCCTGAGGTGGTGGGCCGGATGGTGGAGATGAACAACCGGCCCCACCGCATCGTGGGCATCCTGCCCCAGGTCCCCACCTATCCCAACCAGAACGACGTATGGATGCCCTGGTACGCCTGCCCCTTCCGGATCGGCGACGGCTGGCACCTGAACCGGGCCTCCCGGGGAATGCTCACCGTGGGGCGGGTCCGCACCGGCGCCGACGAGCACGCGGCCCACGCCGAGGTGGAGCGGATCGCCCACGACCTGCACGGCGAGTACCCGGACACCTACGCGCCCGACGCCTCGGTGGCGGCCGACGTGACCCCGCTGAAGGAGGTCCTGACCCGCGACGCCCGGCCCACCTTCCTGGTGCTCATGGCCATGGCCGGGCTGGTCCTCCTGATCGCCTGCGCGAACGTGGCCAACCTGACGCTCACCCGGGTGAACCAGCGGCGTCACGAGGTGGCGGTCCGGGCCGCCCTGGGGGCGGGGCGCGCCCGCATCGCGAAACAGTTCGTCACCGAGAGCGTGGTCCTGTCCCTGGCCGGCGCCCTTGTGGCGGTGGCGGTGGCCTACGGCACGGTGGGCATCCTGTCCAACTTCGCCTCCGATCTCACGCCCCGCTTCGCGGAGGTCCGGGTGGACCGCTGGGTGCTCGCCTTCACCGCGCTGGTGGCGGTGGCCACCGGGGTCGTCCTCGGACTGGCCCCCCTGGTCCTGGACCGGGGGATGGGCCGGACACTGCGCGATGGCAAGGGCACCTCGGGTGCGGGCGCACGGGTCCGCAGCACACTGGTCGCGCTCCAGGTGGGCATCGCCGTGGTCCTGCTTGTGGGCGCGGGCCTCATGATCCGGTCCTTCTCCGCGCTGACCTCGGTGGACCCGGGCTTCGACGCGGAGAACGTCCTCACCGTCACGGTGGACCTGGACTGGGCCCGGTACACGGACGCCGAGTCCCGGCAGGACTTCTTCGTGCGGCTCGTGGACCGGGTGGCGGAGCGGCCGGGGGTGGAGGCCGTGGCCGTGGCCCAGGACTTCCCCATGAGCGGGGTGACCTTCCAGAACCAGGCGGGGCTCGACGTGGAGGGCACGCCCCGGGATCCGGGCACCGACCCGCCCCAGGTGGGCTTCCGCCGGGTCTCGGAGGGGTACTTCGAGGCCCTCGGGATCGATCTGCTGGCAGGGCGTGCCTTCGAGCGGTCGGACGACCAGGGCTCGGCGCCGGTGGCGGTGGTGAGCCGGTCCCTGGCGGAGCGCCACCTGGGCGAAGGGGACCCGGTGGGGGCCCGGATCTCCACCGACGGCGGCGAGACCTGGATCACCGTCGTGGGGCTGGTGGACGACGTCCGGCAGGCCGGGTTCGACGCCGAGCCCGGCGAGGACCTCTACCGGCCCTACCGTCAGGCCCCGGGAGTGCGGCGGCTGCTGGTCCGCACCCGGGAGGACCCCACCCTCCTGATCCGCCCCGTCACCGAGGACGTCCTGGCCATCGACCCCCGGCAGCCCGTCTCCTTCATCCAGACGCTCGCGGAGGCCCAGGCGGACCGGGTGGCGTCGCCCCGGACCATCACGGGCCTCCTCGGCCTGTTCGGCATGGTGGCCCTGATCACGGCAGCAGCCGGGTTGTTCAGCGTGATCGCCCGGTCGGTCCAGCAGCAGCAGCGGGAGACGGGGATCCGCCTGGCCCTGGGAGAGGAGCGGGCCTCCATCGTCCGGCGCATCCTCCGGCGAGGGCTCGGGATCGTCGTCCTGGGGCTCCTGGCCGGCCTGGGCATCGCGACCCTCACCGTGGGGGTTGTGGAAGGGTTCCTCTTCGGGGTCGGCACGCTGGATCCCGTGACCTATGGGGCGGTGAGCGGGCTGCTGCTGCTGGTGGCGGTGGCCGCCATCCTGGGGCCAGCCCTTCGGGGCACCCGCGTCTCGCCCATGCGGACGCTGGGGGTGGAATGAGGCGCGACACCTTGCCCCGCAAGACATCCGTGGAGATCGTCCGGGCATGACCGACATCGACCGCTTTCTTCCGCTGAGCACGCCGGTGCTCCACATCCTCCTCGCCCTGGGCGGAGACGATCTCCACGGCCTGGGCATCATGGAGGCCATCGCCGACAAGTCCGAGGGACGGGCGGTGATCCTGCCGGGGACGCTCTACGTGACGCTGAACCGCATGGTGGACGACGGGCTCATCGTGGAGGCGGATCGCCCCGAGGGCGCCGACGCCCGGCGGAAGTACTACCGCTCCACGGAGCTGGGGCGCGCCGTGGTGGCGGCGGAGATGGAGCGGATGGCGGTCCTCATGGACGTGGCCCGCCGGGACCTGCTGGCCGACGGCTGACCATGCCGACCTGGGTCTACCGCCTCCTGCTGCGGGCCTATCCCCGCCCCTTCCGGGCGCGGTACGGGCCGGAGCTGGTGGAAGGGCTGGAGCACCTCCGGCTCGCCGCCGAGGCCCGGGGGACCGGCGCCCGCTTCGCGTTCTGGGTCCGGACCGCCCTGGACGTGGTCCGGAGCGGGCTGCGGGAGCGCGCCTCCCTCCGGGGCTACCGGATGGGGAGCGGCGGGGTGCGGCTGCCGGCCGGAGGGCCGCTGGCCTGGATCCGGGACCTCAACGTCGACCTCCGGTACACCGTGCGGACCCTCCGGGCGAGCCCCGGCTACGTGGCGGGCGTCACCGGGACGCTGGCCCTGGGGATCGGCGCCACCACGGCCCTCTTCAGCGTGGCCTGGGCCGTCTTCGGCCGCCCCCTCCCCTTCACCGACGGGAACGAGCTGGTCCGGGTGGCCTCGGTGCGCCCGGACTGGTCGGAGGGGATGGCCGGGACCCGGGAGATCACCCTGTCGGTTCCGGAGCTCGAGGACCTTCAACGGGTCGAGGCCTTCGAGGACGTGGCCGAGTACCACCGCATGACCTTCACCCTCATCGGGCCCGGGGGGCCGGAGCTGGTGACCTCGGCGGTGGTGTCGTCGAACTACTTCGACTTCCTGGGGATGGCGCCCATGGTCGGGCGGCTCTTCGACCCGGTGGAGGACAGCCTGGGTGCGCGGCCGGTCCTGGTGCTGAGCCACGACTTCTGGCGGGATGTGTTCGAGGGGGACGAGGAGGTGGTGGGGTCCACGGTGCGGATGAACGGCGAGGAGCACGAGATCGTCGGCGTCCTCCCGCCGATCCCCCAGTTCCCGCAGGTGAACGACGTCTACCTGCCGATCTCCATGTGCCCGACCCGGTCGAACCCCGGCTTCATGGCGGACCGGGACGGCCGGCTGCTCACCGCCTACGCCCGGCTGGACGACGGAGCGACGCTGGGCGACGGCGAGGCGGAGCTGGCCCGGGCGGCGGAGCGCATGCACCGGGAGCACGAGGGGTACGCCGCCATGCCCGGCGGGCACGACCTGGTCATGACCCCGCTCCGGGAGGAGCTGGTGGCCCGGGCCCGGCCCGTCATGTGGCCCCTGATCGGGGTGTCGGCGCTCCTGCTCCTGGTGGCCTGCGCCAACGCCGCCGGGCTGGCCCTCACCCGGGCGAGCCAGCGCATGGAGTCCCTGGCCGTGCGCTCCGCCATGGGGGCGGGCCGGGGGCGACTGGCCCGGCAGCTCCTGACCGAGTCCTCGGTGCTGGGGCTCGTGGGCGGGATGGCCGGGCTGGCGCTGGCCCTGGTGGGGTCGGACCTGCTGGCCACCTTCGCGGCGAACTTCACGACCCGGGCCCAGGAGATCCGGGTGGACCGGACCGTCCTGGCCTTCGCCGGGGCCACTTCGCTCCTGACCGGGATCGTCTTCGGCGTCGCGCCCGTCGCCCTGTCGGCCCGGGTGGCCCGGGGGCTGGGTCGCGCAGGCGGAGCCTCGACGGGGCGCTACGCGCGGCGCCTGCAGCAGGCGCTGGTGGGCGTGCAGGTGGCCGTGGCCTTCTCCGTGGTGGCGGGGGCGGGGCTGTTGCTGCGCTCCTTCTGGGAGGCCAACTCGCTGGCCATCGGCATCGACACCGAGCACGTGATCAGCGCCGAGTTCGCCGGGGGGTGGGACCGCTATCCCGGTGTCATGGAGATGCGGGACATGCTGGCGGACGTCCGGACCGAGCTCGAGGCCGATCCCACCTTCCTGGCCACGGCCCGGATCCCATGGACGCCCCTGGCGAGCCCCCACGTGCACCGGGACGGCTACTTCCTCCGGGGCGACGACGGAGAGTGGCACGCCGCGGTGGGCGACGGCCGGGGCGTGGATCCCTCCTACTTCGAGACGCTGGGGATCGAGGTGGTGGCGGGGCGGGGCCTGACCGATGCGGACTCCGCCGGGGCCCCCGGCGTCGTAGTGGTGAACGAGACCTTCTACCGGCGGCACATGGAGGGGGTGGCCTCCCTGGGGACCACGGCCCGGGCCTGCGATCCCGAGGTCCCCTGTGGGGACGAGGCCCGGATCGTGGGCGTCGTGGAGGACGTCCGCATCAACGGGGCCGAGTACGAGGTGGCTCCGGAGGTCTTCATCCCCCTGGGCCAGACCGACTGGTCTACGTCCGTCCTGGTGGCCCGGGTCACCGGCTCGCCGGAGGAGGCCCTCCTGAAGATGGTGGGTGCGGTCCACGCCCGGGACCCGGAGCTCGCGGTCCGGAACGCCGGATCCCTGGAGGAATTCCGCCGGGAGACGGTGGCCCCGCGGCGCTTCATGGCCGGGCTCCTCCTGGCCTTCGCCCTGGTCACCGGCGGGCTCGCCCTGGCCGGGGTCTTCGGGGTGACCGCCCTGGCGGTGGCCGCCCGGACCCGGGAGATCGGGATCCGGCGGGCCCTGGGCGCCACGGAGAGCCAGGCGTCGGCCCTGGTCCTCCGGGAGGGGCTCGGGGTGGTGGCGCTGGGCGGGGTGGCGGGGCTCGCTCTCACCCTTGGAACGGCACGGCTCCTGGAAGGGTTGCTCTACGGAGTGCAGCCCACGGACCCCCTCGTGCTGGCCGCCGGAGCCGTCGTCTTCCTGGCCGCGGCGGCGTTGGCCTGCATCGCCCCCGCCCGCCGCATCGCCCGTATCCGCGTCCCAGAGACCCTCAGCGCACCCTGAACCCACGCACCCCCGAACCCCGGATGCCGGGGACCGGGGTGACCCGACCCGTTCGAAGGAGACTCCCATGGTCGCTCGACTCCCCATCCCCACCGCCCGCCGCTTCGGCGCCCTCGCCGGAGCCCTGGCCCTCCTCCTGTCCGCCGCCCCGGCGACGGCCCAGTCCCCGGACAGCCGGAACGAGCTCCTCGTGGACGCCTCCTGGCTCATGGACAATCTGGACCGGGACGACCTCGTGCTCCTGCACGTGGCCCGGAACGAGGAGGCCCTCGCCGGTCTCGAGACGGTGCCGGGGGCAGCGGCCCTCCACCTGGGGCAGATCTCGTACAACCGGATGGAGGAGGGTGAGCCCCACGTGATGCTGGATCTACCGGAGGATCTCTCCGGGGTGCGGGAGGCCTTCGAGGCCGCGGGGGTGTCCGACGAGTCCCGGGTGGTGGTCCTCTACGATGGAGGCGCCTTCCCCAACGCCAGCCGGACGGTGTGGACCCTCCAGGTCCTGGGACGGGACGAGGGGGTCTCGATCCTGGACGGAGGGCTCGAGGCCTGGGTGGCGGCCGGCGGCGAGGTGACCGCTCCGTCCACGCCGGCTCCCGGCTCGCTGACCCTTCCGACGGCCCTCGATAGGCGCGTGGACGCCCGCTGGGTCCTGGACCACGGACAGGACGCCGGGATCGCCCTCGTCGACGCCCGGCGGACGGTCTCGTGGGACGGAACCCGTCCGGAGCTGCCGGGCCGGGTCGGGCACATCCCCGGCGCCGGCTCCCTGCCCCAGACCGAGCTGTACGACGACCAGGGGCGCCTGAAGCCCGCCGGCGAGCTTCGCTCCCTCTTCGAGGCCGCGGGCTTCCAGGAGGGGGACCAGGTGGTGGCCTACTGCCACATCGGATACTGGGCCTCCGCGGTGGTCTTCGCGGCGCGGACCCTGGGGTGGGACGCCCGCCTCTACGACGGCTCCATGACGGAGTGGGCCGCCGACGACGAGCTGCCCCTCGTGGTGCCGCGCTGAACGAGTTCCCGCCCCACATCCCGGGGCCGCAAGCGCGGCACTGCGTCCTTCCCGAGCCCTGAACCACGCCACGGTCTGCGCGATCCGGCTCGGCACGGGGCCGTGCTGGGCCTCACAGTGGCGGTCGAGCACGCTGTGGCCCGGGCCGGCCCGCACGGGCCCGTCGGTCCGTCCCGGAGGAGCTCTCTTTGCACCCGCCCACGACCGCGAAGGCTAGCCGGACATCCGGGAGGCGACGGTCACCCGGTCTCCGGGCCCGGATCGTCGGCCCGAATCGATGAACGGGCTCCGGGTCTGTCCGAGCTCGATGGGCAGGGCCACCCGTACCAGAACCGTCAGGACGAAGAGTCCGAAGGCCCAGATCCCCGCAGTGACCGAGAATTCCACCCAGGTCGGTCGATACTCCACGATCTCACCCAGTGGGGAGGGGACGAAGCCGGGGATGACGAGGCCCAGTCCCTTGTCCATCCAGATCGCGACGAAGAGGACCACACATGCCCCGATGAGGACCCGCCGGTTCTTCCTCAGGGGATGGATCATCAAGGTCAGCGTCGCGGCACCGTTCAGGAAGATCGAGGTCCGGATCCACCCGACCAGGGCATCGTGCCCCTCGAGACCGAAGAAGAGGTACTGCGCGTTGATCCCGTGATGAGTCGGAAAGTAGAACTCCTTGAAGACTTCCGACCCGATCATCACGAGATTGATCTGCGCCGCCACCGTGGTGATCATCGCCAGCTTGTTGATCGCCGCGTCGTCGATCTTGTACTCGGTGTTGGCCCGGATCATCGACAGGATCAGGATGATGAACGCGGGTCCGGCCGCGAATGCCGAGGCCAGGAAGCGCGGCCCCATGAGTGACGTGTTCCAGAAGGGCCTGGCGGGCAGCCCCGCGAGGAGGAAGGCCGTCACCATGTGGATGCTCACCGCCCAGAACACCGAGAGGTAGACGAAGGGTACGTACTTCCTCTTGTCCGGCGTCCCACCTTTGAAATGGGTGAACAGGATGTAGAACGGGATGCCCAGGTTCAGGACGAGGTACCCGTTCAGGACCACGACATCCCAGGCCAGGAGCGACCGGGGGAAGTTGAGGAAGCCGATACCGGGAGTGAGGTGCCAGGAGCGGAGGGGGCCCCCGAGGTCCACCACCACGAAGCACAGGCACATGAGGAGCGCCGCGACGGCCACTCCTTCACCGATCAGCACGGCCTTGGCGAAGTCCACGTCCTTCAGCACGTAGGCAGGCAACACGAGCATCACGGCGGCGGCCGCCAGCCCCACCAGGAAGGTGAAGTTGGAGATGTAGAGACCCCAGCTCACATGGTCCGTCATCCCCGTGACGCCCAGGCCGTCACGGAGCTGCACGGAGTAGGCGTATCCACCCACCAGCATGACCAGGGTCAGACTGCCCATCCACAGGTGGTAGCGCCGTCCCCCCCGAGTGGCGGCATCCGCCGCCGAGATCAGGAATGCCCTCAGGTGCAGGATCTGGTTCGTCATGCGCCCATCTCAATCCATGTAGTACCAGAAGCGCGGCTCGGTCCCCAGCTCAGCCTTGAGGCGGAAGACCCGCTTATGCTCCAGGATCCACCGGATCTCCGAGTCCGGGTCCAGGAGGTTCCCGAACACGCGGGCGCCCGTGGGACACGCCTCGGCGCACGCCGGTAGGCGTCCGACCCGCGTGCGTTGAATGCAGAAGGTGCACTTTTCCACGCACCCCTTCCTGCGCTTGCGATTCCCCAGATAGTGCTGGTTGGGGTTGAAGTCCTCGGCAGGCACGACGGGCTCGGACCAGTTGAAGCGGCGAGCCCAGTATGGACAGGCCGCAATGCAATACCGGCAGCCGATGCACCAGTCGTAGTCGATGACGACGATCCCGTCCGGCTCCTGCCAGGTGGCGGCGACGGGACAGACCTCGACACACGGCGGGTTCGCGCACTGGAAGCACTGCGTGCCCAGGTAGACCCGCCCTTCCTGCGGTACCTCGTGCTGGTACTCCGCGGTGGCATGTTCCAGGTTGATCTCGCCACCCTCCATCTCGAAGATGCGGATGTACTGGATCCCGCTGCGGCGATCCTGGTTGTTCTCCGCGAGACAGCCCGCGACGCACTCCCGGTAGCCCTTGCACTTGGAGAGATTGAAGGCGTAGCCGAAGAGCACGCCCTCCTCGGCGTCGGCGCCGGAGAGATTGACGTGGACGTTCCGCTTCAGGTGGGCGAGACGCTCCAGCCGTTGGATCGTGGCCTGCTTCTCGTCGTCGCTCATGAGTCGGAAGTTCCCTTTCAGCCGCTCCTGGAACTCCAGGAGGAGCCGCTCCCGGTCTTCATCCGACGTCGGCAGGACGTTGGAGCAGGCCGCCTGGGATCCAGCCGCCAGCGCACCCAGGAGGGTTCCAAGGGCACCCCGCCGACTCATGGGCTTGTCCAGGACGGTGGAGGGCGGGTCGGTGGTCGACGGAGGGGCCGGGACCTCCGGGGGCCGGCCCGCGCAGCTCCCCTCCCCCGCCCTGCAGCCCTCCCTCGAGGCCGGCTCGACGGCCTCTCCTTCGGCACGGCCCAGATCCTCGAGCCGACGCCCTGCGATGGCGGACATACCCTGCCACCGCAGAACGTCCTCGAACGTCATCTCACGTGGCCCCGCGCCGTCGCGCTCGGAGGGGTCCGGGGAGAACGGAGAGTCGAGGCGATGGCTCACGGGCCACCTCCTGGTCGAGCGATCTTCGGGAAGGTGACCGGCCTTCGCACCGGGAAGCGGGGGTCGTGGGGGTTGTGACAGCCGGTGCAGCTCAGGATGGTCCGCTCACCGGCCCACCCCCCCAGGCGCTTGCCGTGGGCACCGTTCGCCCAGTCCTCACCCTGCAGGAAGTGACACCCCCTGCAAAGGAGATAGGCCTGGTCGAGGGACGCCTGCGTCCCTTCTCGAAGGACGAGCATCCCAGGGTTGTCCGGCGAATGACAGGTCAGGCAGTTGCGATAGATGCCACCCGGGTGACTCAGCTTCACCGTAAGGTGCGCCGTGCGACTCGGCATCAACTCTCGGCGGCCCTCACGCTCGTGGCATCCGGCACAGTCGAGCACGTAGGCCCCGGGTCTCGTCGGATCGTGGCACCGGCTGCACTCGACCCGGGTCGCTCCCTCGTGCTCGGCCCGGGGACCATGCATCTGCATCAGCGCCTCGGCTTTCTGCCCGATGGGGCGGACGTGGCACGAGGTACACGGGAAGTGTCCGATCTCGGGGGTCCGAAGCGCGACCCTGAAGGGCTCCCCACCAGGCCCCTCCGCCTCGACGGCCTCTGCCGCGGGGATGGAGCGCAGCACCCCGGTCACCGCGAAGTCGTCCACCTGGCCGGCCGGAACGTCCGGGAAGTCCGAGGGCCCGTGGTCGCCGACCTCGACCTCGTGGTCCGAGCCGGCTTCCCCGGCGCCGTGCCCCTGGTCCGGGAACGCACGGCTCGCTTCATCGGGGCCGCACCCCACGGACAGCGCGAGCCAGGCGCCCAACGCCAGGAAACCGACGGAACGAGTCATCGTCCGCTCCCGGACGTCTGCCTTCTGAAGGACGTTCCCGGTGCCTCGATGAACATGTGGCACTGACGGCAGTTGAACCGATCCGGGTGGGTCGTCCGGATGTCGGGAGCCGCCGAACTGCCTCCATGGCAGCTCAGGCAACGCTCCCGGAGTTGCAGCGTGTGGGGGATCCGGGGCGGGGCGCCCTCCAGCTCCCGCTCCCCACCGTATTCCGGCCATGGCGGAGCCACCCACTCCGTCTCGACCCACACCTCGTCCGTGACACGACGGACGTGGCACTGGAGGCACCCGACCAGTTCCGTGTGCGGCGTTCTGGGCGCATAGGTCCGGATCCCCGGATTGTACCCACCGAAGGTGTGGCACGGTGCGCAGTCCTGCGTCCGATCCATCTCCTGGGAGACCGGGTGCGGGATCCAAGGAGGGGCACCTTCGTAGTCTCGACGCACCCTTCGGTCCCGTCGGGAGGGGACCACGACGTGTGGGGACGGTTCCCCGACCGCCACGGCATGAAGGTCTTCCCTCAGGTCACGGAAGGCCCCCGCCTCCCGGGCGATGGGCGCCCCCACCCGCTGCTCCGGAACGATGGCCACCGTGCGAAAGCTCGAGAGGTTCTCGGCTTCGGGGAGGATGCTCACCACCGCGACACCCATCACGACGAGCGCAGCCAGGATGGCCCCGAGGCGTCGGGCGAGTCTGGCCGGGTCCGGCCGCCGGTGGGCGTTCAAGGCGTCGTCGACCTTCCGGTGGGTTCGACCCGGACCGCACACTTCTTGTAGTCCGGCTCTCGAGAGATGGGACAGAAGGCGTCGAGCGTCAGTTCGTTGACCAGGTACGATTCGTCGAAGAAGGGAACGAACACCTGGCCCGGCGCCGGCTGGCCGCGGTAGTCGACCCGCGCCGTCATCTCGAGGGATCCCCGCCGCGTCACGAGCCTCACGACGTCGCGGTCGCGGATGTTCATCCTCCGAGCGTCCTCGGCATTCATCTCGACGTACGACGAGGGCATCGCCTGGTGCAGTACCGGGATCCGTCTCGTCATCGAACCGGTGTGCCAGTGCTCGAGCACCCGACCCGTACAGAGCCACATCGGGAACTCGTCGTCGGGCTCCTCCGCCGCAGGCTCGTAGGGTCTCAGCCAGATCCAGGCCCTGTGGTCGGGCTGCCCGTAGAAGTCGAAGGCATGCTCGGGATCAGCCGCCGGATCGAACTCCGAGTTGTAGCGCCACTTCGTCTCCCGTCCCCCCTGCACCGGCCACATCACCCCGGGACGAGCCCGGAGCTCGTCATACGTCGCCATGCGATGGGCCGGGTGGTCGTGGAACCGGGTGTATTCCTCCCATATGCCGCGGACGTGCTCCGCCCGGCTCCAGGGGAAGAGCTCCTCGAATCCCAGCCGGCGCGCCACCTCGATGAGCTGCCACGTGTCACTGATGCAGTCGCCCGGAGGCTCCAGCATCTGATCCCAGTGCTGCGTTCGGCGCTCGGAGTTGCCGAACATCCCTTCGCGCTCGATCCACATGGCGGAGGGGAGCACCACGTCGGCGACGTCCGTGGTGGGGGTCGGGTAGACGTCGGAGACCACGACGAACCGGTCGTCCTTGAGAGCCCCTTCCCGGTACCGGGCGAGCTTGGGAAGCGAAACCATGGGGTTGGTCACCTGGATCCACATGAAGCGGATGTCCCCCCGGTCCAAGGCCCGGAACATCTGGACGGTGTCATGTGTCGGGCGATCGGGAATGCGATCGGCAGAAACTCCCCAGATCTCCGCCGCACGCTCTCGGGCGGACTCCTGTCCGACCGTTCCGTAGGGCAGCGTGTGGGTCAGCGTGCCCACCTCCCGGACGGTCCCACACGCGCTCGGCTGCCCCGTGAGGGAGAACGGACCGTTCCCGGGTTGGGAGATCTTCCCCACCAGCAGGTGGATGTTGTAGATGAGGTTGTTCATCCACGTGCCACGTACGTGCTGGTTCACCCCCATGCACCAGAAGGACACGACCTTCTTGGATGGATCCCCATAGAGGGAGGCGAGGTACCGGATCTCGTCGGCGGGAACCCCCGTGAGCTCCGCGACGGCGTCGGGCGTGTAGTCCTCGAGAAACGTCTCGAACTCTTCGAAGTCGGCGTCTTCGGCCTCGTCCGTGAAGGAGAAGCGCTCTTCGAGCCCGTACCCGAGACCGGTCTTTCCCTTCTTGAAGGAGACGTGGTCGCGGACGAACGACTCGTGCACCCATCCGCTGCGGACGATCTCGTGGCAGATGCCGTTCGCCAGCGCCAGGTCGCTCTGGGGCCGGAAGAGGACGCTGCGGTCGGAGGCGTAGCTCGTGCGGGTCGTACGAGTGGCCAGGTCGATGATGCGGACGTGGGGATCGACGCGTCGGCGCTCCAGCATCCGGGAGAAGAGGATGGGGTGCATCTCCGCCATGTTGTTTCCCCAGAGAACGAAGACATCGGCCCGGTCGATGTCGTCGTAGCACCCCATGGGCTCGTCCAGGCCGAACGTCGACATGAACCCGGTGACCGCGCTGCTCATGCAGAGTCTGGCGTTCGCCTCGACGTTGTTCGTGCCGATGCCGCCCTTGAAGAGCTTCAACGCGGCATATCCGTCGGGGATCGTCCACTGCCCCGAGCCGTACATGGCCACGGCGTCCTTCCCGTGTTCGTCGATCGTCTGCCGCATCCTCTCGGCCACCAGGTCCAGGGCCTCCTCCAACGGCACCTCGACGAGTCGCCCCTCTCGCCGCACCATGGCGCGACGAATCCGGTCCTGCCCATAGAGGGCCTGGACGGAGTGATAGCCCTTCACACAGCACAGGCCCCGGTTCACCGGTGAGGCGGGGTCACCCCGAACCCCGACGGCCCGCCCCTCCGAGATCCCGATCAGAAGTCCGCACCCGGTTCCACAGAAGCGACAGGGGGCCTTCCGCCACTCGATGTCCTCCCGCCGAGCCGCCTGGACCTGGTCGCCGAACGCAACCCCCGGAACCATCGACGAGGCGGCGGCCGCCGCAGATACCAGGGCGGAGCGACGAAGGAAGCCTCTGCGATCCACGACGTTCATCGTTCGAGCTCCCGAACGGGGTCCCCCACGGGCGCATCGGGGTCGATCTCGCCGAAGGTCAGGAGGAGGGCCTGGATGCCGGGAGACTGCCGGAGGCTCCGCCGGAGGATCGCGTCGGCCTCCAGGGATTCCGTCTCCGTGACCAGCAGCAGCAGGTCTTCGTTTTCCGCGGGGAAGACCTCGCATCCCTCCAGGCGAGAGAGGGCCTCGGCCGTGCCGGCGAGCTCTCCCTTTCGAGGAACGACTACATAACCGCAGATGGGCATGGGTCTTCGGCCTCCGGCCAGTACGACTGGCACACTGTCCTGGGATCCACAGCGGATCCTGTGTGCACGAGCGGAACGAGACTCATTTCCAAAGTCGGGCGCGCCATTTCGTACCGAAGTCGGGGGAATTACCTGAAGATCCGGGGAGTTTCTCCTACCGGACGCCATCCACCCGTCGTCGTGCGGCGGCAGAGGCAGAGCGCAGCCGGTCGGGGAGCGCGGCGGGAAGGGTCAGTCGGGTGTCACCCAGAACCGACCCACGAACACGATGTTCTCGAAGGTCCGGCCCAGGGACGAGCTGGTGAACTCACCCATCTCCAACCCGCCCTTCCAATGGACGGCATCACCTTCGCGCATCTCCGTCTCCGGGCCGGCGAGCCAGAGCTCCGTCTCCCCGATCTGCGCCCGGACGTACGTGTAGCCGCCTCCGACGAGCACCTCGAGTGCCTCCCCCGTGGTCGCGTCGGGAGGGGGGGCCGCACTGCCGAAGCTTCCGACGAAGTAGAGGTTCTCGAAGGTGCGTCCGAGGCTCGGGCTGGAGAAACCGCCCATGGGCGTCGCTCCCGATATGGCGATATCGGATCCGACTTCCAGTGGAGTCGCCGGGCCTGCCACCCAGATCTCCTCCTCCCCCACGAGGACACGGGCGTACGTGTACCCACCGCCCTCGAGCGTCTCCTGGACGACACCTTCGGTCGTCCTGGTCTGGCGGGAGATCGCCTCCAGGGACGGAGCCTCCATTACGGGGTGGCCTTCCGGCAGACCCGAGTCCGCGGAAGGCGGCACGGCCGCTGGGGGCGGCTCCGAAACGCCGCCGCCACAGGCCAGGAGGCCCGCCGATGTGGCTGCGACGACGAAGCCGAGGTATCCGTTCCGGCGAATCGATCTCATGGTCCCTCTCCTCTTCTTCTCAAGAATCCCGAGTCGGGATCTGTGCCGGGTCAATTCCGGACGGGAAGGCGAGCGCGCATCGGGGGCGGGTTCAATTCGACCGAGCTCAGGACCAGGGAGGCGGTGTGCACCCCCGAGGCGAACGTCTCCTCCCGAAACGCGAAGACCACGCCGTCGACATCGCGGAAGTCGGAGTAGTCCGTAGCGAATCCGAACGGCCCACCCATCTCGGTGAACACCGATTCCGTGCGGGTGATGTACCGGGTGTCCGGATCCACGAACATCCGCAGCTCGAGCCCTTGCGCGACCGGCAGGACCAGCACCAGGGCACTGTCCGCATCCGGTGGCAGCAGCACGATGCGCTCGCGGTGATCCGCCAGCAGGCGCGGCAGGTACTGCCGGGCCGCCTGTGCCACCATGGCCAGTCGCAACGGCCCCTGGACCTCGGCCATCTCCTGGGGCGATCCACCGCGCCACCCTCGGCCCTGCTCGACAATCCGGATCTCCGGGCCGCTGGGATAGGCCACCAGGACGCTGAGCGAGCCGATCCCTTTGGAGATCCGGACGACCTCTCCGTGTCCCCCGCCATTGAGGGCGACGAGCATCCCCTCCTGCCGATGCGTGTCCAGTGCCTGGATGGCCGCCGTGCCCCCGTATGCCTCGATCACCTCGTCCACGAGCGGTGGCACCGACTGAGCGACGAGAGCCCGAGGCGCCCCCAGGAGGACGACGAGGACGGTTCCGAGGCGCCCGCAGAGGAGGCTCACCGGGACCCCAGGAACGCTACAGCTTCCTGCCTGGACACCCCGAAGTAGCGGGAATGCGCCTGGTATTCCGGCAATTGCCGGAGCATCTCCACGTCCACGCTCGCCAGAATCCGCTCGTAGTACCCGAAGACGGCATCCTCCCGCCCGAGGGCGAGCGCCGCCTTGGCCGCTGCGTCCAGTCCGAGGATGTGATTGGGCTCGACGGAGAGGATCTCCTCCGCCGAGGCGAGGCTAGCCTCGTAGTCCCCGCCCGTCCTCTGGAGAAGCGCTATGTGGAACAGCCCGTCGATGTCGAGTGGACGGGCGGACTCGTACGCCTGGAGGGCGAGCGGCATGAACTGGGCCACCGTGGCGGGGTCGCCGTTGTCGGACGCCGTCATCACACGGTTGAAGAGCTGGTCCGCGGCCTGCCGCGGGGTCACTCGGGACAGATCCATCGGCGGGGGTGGAGCCCCTGCGCCCGATGCGGCCTGTAGCTGCGGATCCTCCCTGGCGACCAGGCTCAGTCCGAGGGCGAAGGCCAGCGCGAAGAAGCTCCCGCCGGCGACCCACCACGCGACGTCCGGCGAGCCACCACCGGTCGGACCTTGCCGGCCCCGTCCGGTGTTCGCGGAGACCGCGGTCGTGCCACCGGAGGTGGGCGCACCGCACTCACTGCAGAACCGGCCGTCCACCGAGGCGCCGCAGGCGCTGCAGGAAAGGCTGGCGAGGGCGTTGCCGCAGTGCCGACAGAAGTTGCCATGGGACCGCTTTCCGCAGGCCGGGCAGGGGAGGGTCTTGGTGCGGCTCATGAGCATCATGTCGGGAGAGGTCCGCGCTTCCTCACGAGTGAAAACTGCGACGCGCGCCACGCCATGTAACTCGGTAGGATGTCGGTAGTTTGTGTAGGAGATCTCCCCTCCTACCTTCCGCCTCCGAGCGTCCCCGGCCGGTACACCGCATGCACCGAAGGCTCGCCCTACTCTTTCTGCTCTCGGGCTTCGCAGCTCTGATCCACGAGTCCGTCTGGGCGCGATATCTTCAGGTTCTCATGGGGAGCGCGGCGCACGCTCAGTCCGTGACGCTGGCGGTCTTCATGGGTGGAACCGCCCTCGGCGCGTGGTGGGCTTCGCGTCGGTCCACGGGCTGGGACAGGACCCTTCGAGCCTACGCCTGGGTGGAGATCGGCCTGGGCGGCGCGGCCCTCCTCTTCCACCCGGTCTTCCTGGGCACCCGCCGCCTGCTCCTGGACTCGCTTCTCCCGGCGCTCGGCCCGGGCCTCGCCGCCCATGGCGTCACCTGGGGAGCGGGGGTCGCCCTCGTTCTCGGCCCGTCGGTCCTGTTGGGGACGACGTTTCCGCTGATGAGCGCGGCGCTGGTCCGGCGTGACCCGGCTCGCTCGGGGGAAGCACTCGCGGTCCTCTATTTCGCGAACGCCCTGGGTGGGTCGCTCGGCATCCTCACCAGTGGGTTCCTCCTGGTGAACATGCTGGGCCTCCCGGGCGCCGTGGTGACGGGAGGGATGGTCAACCTTCTGGTCGGCATGGTGGCCCTTCGGCTCTCCGCGGGGGCCCCCGAGCCCACCCCGGTTCTCACCCATCCCGGAGCCATCACGCCTGCGGCCGGCCCGGGTGGATCGGTCCGCACCGGGGCCGGTCTCGAGGCCGACGTGCATCCCCAGCGGCCGGACCCCGCGAGCGCCGATCGGCGGACCGTGATCCTCCTGACTGTCGGGGCCGTCACGGGCCTCGCCTCCCTCGCGTACGAGATCGTCTGGATGCGGATGCTGAGCATGCTCCTGAGCAGCTCCTCCCACGCCTTCGAACTCATGGTCGCCGCCTTCGTCCTGGGACTGGCGCTGGGCGGTCTCTGGATCCGGCGCCGAATCGATGACCTCGCCGACCCGGCTCGATTCCTCGCCGGAGTTCAGGTCGCCATGGGATTGCTCGCGACCGGGACACTGCTCGCGTACGGCCCGCTCTTCCCGATCATGGAAGATCTCCTGGCCGCACTCCCTTCGACCGATGCCGGCTACGCCGTCTTCGCGCTCGCGAGCTACGCGATGGCGCTCGCAGTCATGCTTCCGACGACCTTCTGCGCAGGAATGACGCTCCCGCTCCTGACCCTCCTCCTCCTTCGTGAAGGGGGTGGTGAGCGGCGGATCGGACAAGTCTACGCGTTGAACGCGGCGGGATCGGTCCTGGGTGCCCTGCTGGCGCTCCACCTAGGCTTCCCCCTGTTGGGCCTGAAGGTCACCCTGACCGCCGCAGCCGGTCTCGACGTGGGCCTCGGACTCCTCCTCCTCTGGGGCGTGTGTGCGCGGTCGCCGAAGGAGTGGAGCCTTCGCCTCCTCCTCCCCCTGACGCTCGCCGGCGTTCTCGTCGTTGCCCTCGCGAGGATCGATCCGTCGGTCGCCGCCTCCGGTATCTACCGCCGCAACATCGCCCTCGACGTGCCCAGGACCGTGATCGATTACCGCGACGGGGTGGTGGCGAGCGTCTCCCTCGTCGAGGAGGAGGGGATCCTCAGCATCCGCACGAACGGCAAGCCGTCTGCCTCGGTCTCGCTCGATCCCTCCCTCCCCCCCACGGGCGATGAGATTGTGACGACTCTCCTGGGAGCCCTGCCCGTCCTCCTCCACCCGCAGGCGAGGACCGGAGTGAACATCGGCCTCGGATCCGGGATCACCTCGAGCGTACTCCTGACCTCCCCCGCGCTCGAGCGACTGGCAACGGTGGAGATCAATCCCGCGATGATCGACCTCGCGAGGGCCTTCGAGGAAAGGAATCGCTCCGTCTTCGACGATCCACGGAGCACGATGATCGTCGAGGACGCTCGCGTCTACCTGTCGATGATCCCCGGCGATCTGGACTACATCGTCGCCCAGCCCTCCAATCCGTGGGTCTCCGGAGTGGGAGGGCTCTTCTCCCGTGAGTTCTATCGGACGGCCGCCAGGAGCCTGGCATCTGGAGGCCTCCTCATCCAGTGGATCCAGGCGTTCGAGACGGAAGCGGGCCTCGTCGCGTCCATCCTGGCTGCGCTGTCCGAGTCGTTCCCGATCTACGACGTCTACGCGGCCACGGGCGGTGACCTGATCGTCGTGGCCGCGACCGGGCGCCGGATTCCGGAAGTCACTTCCCCGGTATGGGAAGACGCCGGCCCGGGCCTCCTCGCCGCCCTGGACCGTGCCGAGATCCGGACCCGTCAGGATGTCGCCGTACGAAAGGCGGGGAACCAAGCTACCTTCGGCGTCCTGCCCGGGGTCTTCGGCGCGGAAGCCAACTCCGACTTCCACCCGGTGATCGAGGAGAATGCCGCACGGGCCCGCTTCAAGGGAGGGGCCGCGGTCGAACTCCTCCGGTTCATGGTACAACCGCTGCCCGTCCTCGAAATCCTCGGGGTGACGAATCCGTCGTGGACATCCAGCGACGTGACCCTCAGCCCGAACTTCTTCTATTCCACTCGGGCCGTCACTGCAACCCACTTCAGGGATGTGTTGCTGGAAACGGACTCGACCGGCGAGGCGTCCGGCCCGGCCGGGAACACTACGCCGGCGGACTCGCTCCTGATCGACCAGGCGGAGCGCCTGGCGCACGCCTGCCTGACCACCCGAGCGCCTACGGAGGCTCTGGACGAACTCTACGAAATCGGGCTGGCGGTGATCACCGACCTCCGGCCGGAGGAGATGGAGTCCGTTTGGGCCGCGCTCGCCACACAGCCCTGCGTGGGTCTCTTGGATCGGACCGGACGTGGATGGCTCTCACTGCTGAGGGCCGTGGGATCACGCGACGCTTCGGCCGTGGCCGCACTCGTTCCCGGTCTTCTGGACTCGAGCCGGGAAGCGGGGCCGGCGCGCAGGCGGTACGCCGTGGGTGCGGGAATGGTCGCGAACCTGCGCCTGGGCAGGCCGGATGCCGCGCGTGCGCTCTTCGAAGAGCACAAGGACAGCATGTTCCCCGGCGAAGAGGTGTCCTTCTTCTTTCGGCACCTGCTGGAGTTGGCTGACGGGTGACGGATGCCCGGTGACTAGAGCCCGGCGCCGGTACTCCCATGGAAGTGGCAGTTACCCGAGCCGCACCCCCCGGTCTTCCCGTTCATGCCCCTCCGATCGTGGCAGGTGTTGCAGAACCAGCCGCCCGTAGTCTCGTCTGTGAAGTCGCTCGAGACGTCCGCGCTCATCCCGTAGTCCCAGAGCACGGCGGTCCAGCTATTCCCCATACTGGATCGCGGCTCCCAATACGCGACCGCACGGCCGTCGGTCAGGCGAATCGAATCCTGCATGCTGAACAGGTCGAACCTCGCCGCCGGCCCCGGCCACTCGCTGGCCGCCTTGGGGTGCGGCCGGTGGCACTCGGAGCATTCCATGATCGTGTCCGGCACGGTAACCCAAGGATTCGCGATCATGATCGTGTCGGTCGAACCGGCCCCGACAGTGGCCTCGATCCAGATGTTGTCATTCATCAACTCACCGCTGGTCACCGAGACCCCCATCTTGTCCGAGCGGTTGTCCGAAGCCGGCAGCGTCCAGAAGAGGGCTACGTCCGCCATGGGGCCCGCGCTGTGTCCCTGGACCCGCCCCGGGGGCAGCTCGCTGTCGTGGCAGTCCACGCAGAAGGCGCTCAAGGGAGTCTGCCCGGGCCAGGTCGGGGGCGTATTGGACGTGTCCGGATCGAGCTTGTACTTGCGGGACGAGTTGTCGACGTGAGGATCGTGACAATCGTAGCACTCGATCTTCGCTCCGCTGACGCTCGAGGCCGCGTGCTGCACGTCGTGCCGGTCGTTGAAGGTGGCGATCGAACTGACCCCCTGCCCCGAGGTCACCCAGTTGATCGTCGAGTCCGCGAACTGCGACTTGATGTCGGTGCCGGCGGTTCCACCGTCGTGGCACTGGAAGCAGAAGCCCTCTTCGTTCTCGTAGTTGGTGGTGGTGTTCGGGATCGTGCCGCCGGGAGTGAACAGCCGCTGCAGCTCCGATCCGTGGCTCTCGTGGCAGTCCGCGCACGCGGCGTTGGTCCCGTGGGACGAGGCGATCCAGGCCGTCTCGTCGACCTCGGGCCGCGTGACGTTGTCGCTGAAGGGGATGAGGGGGGTGGGCTGTACGTCCGCCCCGCCGCCGTCGTGGCAGGAGAGGCAGAAGGGGGTGAGCACCGAGGTGGCCGTCACGTCCCGGTCGTAGGCGATCGAGGAGCTGTCGTTCTGGTTGATGAGGACGACGAAATCCGTACCCGCCCGCGGATGGCCGTCCTGATTGTGGCAGACGGTGCAGTCCTCCGGAGGGGTGTCCGCGCCGGCGCCGCCGAGCTGGACGTGGTGCGTGGCCCGGTCGAACTCGCTGACGATCTCCCGGTGGTTGCCCTTTCCGTTCGGGTCGCCATGGCAGGAGGACGACGTGCAGTTGCCCCCCCCGGCCCCCTGGAAGCCGCCCTCGTGGACGTGACAGGTGGTGCATACGTCGGGCCCGTTGTGACCGTTCAGACCATTCGACTGGGTCGTCGGCGCCTCGTGACAGACGTAGCAGATCCCGTCCGTCCCCGTGAAGTCGGCCTGGGTCGTGTTCCCCGTGAAGACGACGGTCTTCACCGCCGAATCGCCCACCGAGAAGTTCCGGGGCACCAGGAACAGATTGCCCTGGGCGTCCGCCTCGTGGCCGTGACAGTCCCAGCAGGAGTTGGGGGGCTTGGAGAGGCTCTGGTGCAGGTTCCCGTTGTGGACCCCGTTCGTGAAGTCGATGGAGGAGTTGACCGTGTCGTTCACCAGGTCGGGTCCCACCAGGTAGCCTGGGCCGGCATCGCCGTGGCACGTCATGCACACGTCCTCCACCACCGCCTCCCGGTTGAGCGCCGTTTCGCCACCGGTGATGCCGCCGTGGACGTCGTGACAGTACGAACACTGGTGGACCTGAGCGGACAACGGACCCCCGCCCTGGGGAACCGCCAGGAGCACGAGGGCCAGGACGAGCCCGGCGGCCACGTCGCGGGCCATCTTCATCGCGCCGTCGCCCCCCGCAGCGCCCGGACCTCCTGCGTCCGGTTGATCACGATGTAGAGGTCGCCGTCGTCTCCCACGGCGACGTCGGTGGGGAACGGCGTGTTCTCCCGGTCCCCGATCTCCCCGGCCCAGGAGAGGGACTCGCGGTCGTAGACGAGGACCTTGCCCAGGAGGGCGTCGGCCACGTAGATGCGACCATCGTGGCCCACTGCGAGGCCCTGGGGCCTGGAGAAGCCGTCCACGCACATGCCGGAGTCGCACCGGCCCGCCCCCGAGATCCGAGTCCGGTACTCGCCGTCCAGACCATAGATCACGACGGACGCCTCTCCACCCGCCGACAGATCACCGTAGTCCGAGACCAGGATCTCTCGTCGTGCCGAATCCACCGCGACACCGATGGGATTGAAGAGCGCACCACCCCCGGGTCCCCCGATGGTGAAGATCTGACGTCCAGTGGGCGTGAAGACCTTCACCACCTTGTCCCTGCCGTCCACGACGAGCACCCGGGCGTTGTCGAAGTCGACGGCGATGTCCGACGGGTAGCCGATGCGGCCCGCCCGGAAGTCGCCGACCCGCCGACCTCCGCGGCCCTCGTAGATCTCCACGGTCTGACGCTTCGCGTTCCCCACGAAGACGTGCGGGCTGAGGTAGGCCACCCCCAGCGGCTTGCCGTCGATGTAGATCGCGGCGCGGTGGTCCATCGTCCGGGGATTCAGCTGAACGACCAGCTGCCGGCGGGAGTCGGTGACCAGCAGGGCGTCGGACACCGCCGCGATCCGCAGCGGAGAGCGCATGTTCTCGACCCACATGCTCGGCAGGGACGGCCCGGAGTCGAGGGGCACCTCCTCGCCGGTGCCACTGCCGTCGCCGGTCCCATCCAGCCCGAACGGCTGATCGTCGGTACACGTCGCGAGAACCAGCCCGGCGGCCAACAGGCCGGCGCATGCCCGGGTCCACCGGATCTTCTTCACGTCGACGCGTCGGGGGGAGGGCATCCTGGGATCATGCTCCAAGATCGCCCCCGCCGGAGCCTCACGATGCCGGGCTGAATCAGGATCTTCCCGTAGGGCGTGTCCCCACGCGCGACGCCGCTCACACCGGGCCATCACCGGCCTCCCGGGTCCCCGTGGACCTTGTGGCAGTCGACACAGCGACCCGGCTTGAGATCGTCATGGGAGGGCGGTCCGTACAACGCCTGATCAACGCGGCGAGTGGTGGCCCGGCCGGTTCCCCGATGGCAGCCTGCACAGAGGGCGTCGAGGTCTCGCTCGGCAGTGAGGGCGGGCCCCGGTGCACCATGTTGCTGGTGACAGTCGCCGCAGCTCGGCGTCAGGTGCTCCTGGAAGGCGTAGTACGTGGGGTCGTGGCACTCGAGGCAGACGGTGCGCTCGTCGGACGACACGTCGAGAAGGAGGTCGTACGCGTGCGGGTCGTGGCAGTCGGCACAGTTGACGGTCCCCTCCATGGACTCGAAGGGGTCCCGCGCGTCGAAATCCGCGTCAAAGGGGTTCGACACCACGGCGGAGGCGCGACTCGTGCCTCGTCGCTCGGTTCCCAACGGATGGTCGCCGAGATTCATCAGGCCCAGGTAGGCCCCCCCCCTCAGGGGCACGGGATCTCCATTCCCGTCCGCGTTCCGCCGTCCCCGCTGCTCCTCGGTGGAATGGCACTCCAGGCAGTTTGCGCTGGCGATGGAGAGCCCGGGCATCATCGTCGTCATGGCCCGAGCAGCGACCCTCGAGCCCGCAGCCTCACGAGACCCGGTCGAGTAGTCGTGATCCCGCATGTGGCAATCGACGCAGGTGTGCTCGAACGGGGACGCCATCGAGGCCTGGGCCGAGGCGCCATCCGCCACGAGGACGAGCGCCGCCAGCACGCCGGTCACGGAGCGAATCAGTCCGGGTGGGTGCCGCCGGCGCCCGTTCATCAGAACCGCTGCTGGAAGTGGGCGGAAACCCGGTACTCGGTGGAGGACCAGGTGAGCCTGTCACGCCGGATCGAGTCGAAGCGGATCCGGAAGCGCGTCCGACCCACGTCGATGGACAGGGCCGTCCCGACCCCGAGGAAGTTGTCCCGTCGCGTCTCCTCGTCCCAGTAGAAGTGGGTCGCGAAAATCTCCGGTTTGAGCCACCTGGACCCCATCCACACGAGCCGTGCCTCTGAATCCGCGGTCACAAAACGACTGGACGAACCCACGGTACGAGACACCCCGCTCCGGACCGCCACCACGAATCCGCGGGTGGCCGGGGACCGGAGGGACAGCGTCGCGAGGTACCGATCGCCGCGGGCCAGTCGCGTCTTCCACTGGGACAGGCCCGTGTACGCGGCCACGCTCACGAAGGACACCATTCCGACGTACTGGACGCCGAATTCCCGGAGGTCGTGATCTTCCAGCACGGGCAGATCCTGTACGGGGGCATCGTCGAGCCCCTGTCTCATGGTCCGCCGGTACAGGAGGTTCACCCCTCCCAACGCCAGCGTCAGGGAGGCTCGCAGCTCGAAGACACGGGAGCTGACCGAGGGCACGGCCTCGTAGCGGTATTCCACCTGGACTTCCGTGCCGTCCCCGATCCGGCCGCCGGGGAGTGCGACGACCCGGACGAAGGGCCCGTCCTGCTGGAGTCGATAGTCGAAGCCTTCCTCCAGGCGCGTCCCGTCCTCCGGTGAGATCACGACCACGCTCGCCAGGTCCACGAAGGGGTTCTCCAACTGCACCTGTCGGGTGGGACCGAAGATCTGGCGCTCGTCCAGGACATAGATGTACGACACCACCTGGGCACCACGATCCCTCCAGGAGTGGGCCGCGAAGACGTCACCCAGCAGGCGGACCCGGGGTGAGAAGGAGTGATCGAAGCGAACCTGGGGTGCGATCCGAAAGGCGCGCTGGTAGAACGATCCCGACTTCATGGACCGACGGCCGAGTTCGAGGCCTGCGTACCGTCCCGTGGGACCCTCGTAGCGGATCCGCCATGCGAGGTCGTCCGTCGTCAGGTCGTACCCGTCCCCCCACTGCCGGTATCGCATCCAGTCGTACTCGGTGCCAACCCGGGCCCAGTGCTGGAGCGTAGCGACGCTACCGTATCGCAGGCTCCGGGCCGTCGACCCACGGGTGCGCTCCAGGTACCGGCCCCGGGTGAGCAACCGACTTCCCTTTCCCCATCGGATGCGGTTCTCCGCCAACGCCTGACGCTCCAGCTGCTCGGTCGGCAGCCGTCCACTGACCTCGCTGTCCACGCTCCGCTGCAGGTACATGAGCCGCGTCTTGTAGTTGTGGGCCATGTACCTCAGGTCGCGGATGCGCTGGTTGACCAGGAGGCTGCTCTCGCTCACACCGGAGAAGCGGAGGTCTCCCCGGTCGGACTGTGTGAAGGTCACCGAGGCGGGGAGCAGGGGGTTGACGTCCTGGACCTTTGCCGACCACGCCTTCTCGTTGCGCTGCAGGAAGCCGCCGAGCTGGTCCGGCTGGAACGCATCGTAGATCCACCCCTCCACGAGGCCGTTGATCTGCTTGCGGGGCAGGACGCCGATGGAGGCGCGGCCGGTCACCCCGTTCTCGTTCATGTTCGCACCCTCGGCGAGGGCGGAGGACCATCCCTGACCGATGTAGGGCCGTGCGATGAGGGTCACGCGAAGCAGGGGATGCGGTCCGATCTGTCCGCCGAGGTTGACCTGGGCGTACTCCCGGAGCCGAGCCAGGTCGGTCACGCCCGGGCCGGTGTGCCAGGCGCCGTTGAAGGTGGACCCCACCGAACCCTGTGGTCTGGACACGTTCAGCCACTGTCCCTCAAGCGGCTCCGCAAGCCCGCCCCCGTAGAGGAGGGCCGCCACGCCCAGGGCCGCACCCAGGCGCCGGATCACGATCCCTCCGGGGCTCCCGCACCGACCTCGGCGTGACACCGATAGCAGTCATCCAATCCGGTATCGAACGCCGTACGGCCGTCGTGGCAGAAACCACACCCCATGACGCCGTGGGCCTGCTGCTCGGTCAGGATCGTGGCGCCCCGCTGCATGGGGTAGGGGGCCTCGTGACACGCCCGGCACTGGAATCGGACCCGGTGGGGTCCATGGGGGAACACGGCGGGCGCGTAGCTTCGCGAGGCGGTGCCGTACCGTTCCGCATCGCTGTTCTCCGGAGGTCCGGAGGTTCCTCGAGACATCTGGATCACGCCCCCGAACTCGGGCTCCAGGCGGTTCGCGGGGAGGTCCGAGGCGGCCTGGTGGCAGCGTTCGCACGCCGAGATGGGGAACGCAAGCCCGTTGTGGCAATAGGCGCACGACGAACCCTCGTGGATTCGTTCGGCCGGGACCGCCTCCCCCCTGCGCCGGTAGATCGTCGGGTGGCAGCTCTGACAGCTCACCCAGCTCTGGTGCGTCGAATGCGGGAAGTAAGCCTCCGGACCCGCGCCTTCGGCCAGGTAGAAGTCGAAGGGAAAGACCCGTGTGCTGTCCCGCTCCGCGTCGGGCCGGGCGGCTCTCGGCCGGATGACCCCGTCTTCGGTGGCCGCCACCCAGTCGATCCCTCCGGCCCGATCCCTGGGAAGGAGCTGGATGAGGCTGTCGGCATCGGTCACCGCCTCGATGGGCGGAGGCGGCAACACCGGACCAGCCGCCAACTCCTTCAGGACGGAATCGAGGACTTCCATGGAGAGTCCCGGACTTTCCTCGACCTCTTCACCGGTACCCTCCGGCAGGTCGAGGAAGACGCCTGCGACGGTCATGCAGCCGCTGACCCCCAGGACGGCGGCCGCAAACACCGCGAGGCGGATCCGGGCGGTCATGGACCCACCGTGGAACCCTGGGCCGGGGTAACGAAGCCGTAGACGCTCACCTTGTCCGGCCCGAACTGGTTGGCCACCAGGATGAGGTACTCGAGCTCATACCCCGGGATCACGTAGCTCCGGAAACGATCGACCTCCACGGGATCGTCCACGATGGTGAGCCCGGCGGGGAGCCAGAGGCCACCCAGGCCCCCGTAGGGACCCCCGAAGAAGAGCAGGAGCTCCCCCTGGGGGTTGAAGAGCTGCACGGTGGCGATGGCGGCGTCCGCGACGTAGATGCGACCCTCCGCATCCACCCCGACCCCCTTGGGCCGCAGGAACTGGCCGATCTTGCGACCGTAGCTCCCCACGGTCTGGAGGTGGTTCCCCGCCCGGTCGTAGATCTTGATCCTGAAGGAGCCGAAGTCGCTCACGTAGAGCCGGTCGCCCCGGACCCAGATGTTGGCGGGCTGCGTGAGCGCCCCCTCCGTCCCACGTTCCCCGCCCCGGATCGATCGCACCCATCGTCGAGAGCTCTTCTCATAGACGTCGACGACCCCGCGCTCCATGTCGGAGACCCAGAGCGTGTCCCCCTCCACGAACACGTCGCCGGGCCGGCCCAGCTCCATCTTGATGTGATCGACGTAGGTCAGGGTGGAGTCGAAGACGACGACGTCGCTCCTGCGCCCGTCGGCCACGTACAGGAACCCGGTCTCGGGATCGACGCTGCAGTTCACGGGGGCCTGCAGCGCGCCCCGTCCGCCGGGCACGAAACGATGGAAGCTCTGGTCCCGCAGGTCGAAGATGGTGATCCCGTGGAGGTCGAGGTCACACACGAAGATCCGACCATTCCCGGCTTCCACCCCGTAGGGCTTCAACACCGAGGGTCCGCCCCCGCCCTCCCCCCGGATGTCCCCTTCCGACGAGATCGCGACGAGGAACTGGACCCGGGTGGTGTCGGGAGGCGCCGGGTAGAGGACCTCCTGGCCCGGCGCCGGGACCCGCCCGAACGACTCGGAGGCCGGTCCGGACGGTCCGGATGCGCAGGCTCCCGCGAGAACGGCGGCGGCGAGGGCGAGGGAGAGCTTGGGGAGGGTAGGAGTCGTCATTGGATGGAGGGTTTGGGCGAGGAAGGTTGGGACGGCATTTGAGCATCGGGGCGGGCCGTCGGACGGCCCGCCCCGCAACTCGAATGACTCAGGGCGAGACCGCCCGTGACCCGATCCCTTCCCGCCGGACTACTTGATGTGGCAGCCCAGGCAGAGGTCACTACCGGTGTTGACGGCCCGGAGCAGGAACCCCGCGCCGGTCGCCCCATTGTTGTGCACGTCATGGCACGACGCGCACTCCATGGTGATGCCCCCGTCGAGAACCTCGGAGATCGCGGTGATGCCCGACCCCGCCCAGCCGGGATCGGCGGTCGGATCGCGGATCTCGTTGTCCCCGGCGAACGCAACGGTGTAGTCGATGCCCACCGGATGGTCGTCGGCCAGCGTCGTACCGATGTTCCGAGCCGGGAACAGCGTCGCAATCGTCCCCGAGGTACCGGCGCCTCCGCCGAACGCGTCGAGGGCGACCGTCCCGTCGTGGCAGCTCAGGCACAGCAGGGACGAACCGGTCGGCGTCGAGGGCGACGACTGCATGTCATAGCCACCGTACAAATTGCCGGTCCAATCCGTTGTGGTGAGGTCGTGGTTCCACAGCGGGGCCGCCGTTACGGTAATATCCGCGGCGTGTGGCGTGTGGCAGACGTTGCAGATCTCGCCATTGACCGCCCACGTCTCACCGCTGAAGTCGTGGGCCGAGCCTTCGATGGTCTGCGCGCTGACCGGCGCAGCCACCGCGAGGGCCAGTGCCATTCCTGCGACTGTCGTCGCAAAGCGTTTCACCTTGCCTCCCTCCCGCGCCGAGCGCGGATTCAAAGGGCGTCTCCCTTGTTGTGATGCCGCCCTGCAGGGAGGGGCAGGCGGCTTCGGAAGACTTTGGTATTCCAGTACCTACAATATTCAGCGCCGCTGGACGACCTGATGCAGGGGCCTGCCCGCCGAAGGGGCTAGGTGAGGTGCGTACGTTCCCGTAGTCGATCCACCCCGGCCGGCCGTAGGGCCTTTCCCCACATGTAGGGAACGTCCCCACTCACTGAGGGCAGGACCCGCCTTGTCGGACGGAAGGCCTGGAAGCCGAGGCATCTCCCGACCCCGGAAGTCCTCGTGGCAGAACAGGCAAAGCGCCGGTCTCCACTCCTCGGGGGGGCCGGCGTCGAAGCTCTGGTGGCAGACCCCGCCGGCACAGGTCCGATGAGCCAGAGCTTCGGTGTGGGCCCACCGGGGAGGTGCTCCGTGACACTGGGAGCACGTGACCGCCTCGGCCTCATGATGCTCCACGTGGCAACTGGTGCAGGAGAAGTCGTCGGCCACCGGCTGGGCAGGCGCTCCGTGGCAATCGCTGCAGGAGCGCGCCCGGTGACCCTCGTGAGGAAAATCGAGCGGTCGCTCCTCCGGCCCTCCCGGGAGGTTCATCAGAACCACGAACTCATGCGACGATCCGGCGTTGTCGGCATGACAGCGAACGCACTGGCTCTCCGGGCGGTTCTGATGATGGCAGCTGTCGCACCACCCCGGGTCGCCTCGGACCACGGAGGTCCCGGTGGTGTGGCAGCTCTGGCAGGCGACGGATCGATGTCGTTCGTGGTCGAACGGTCGGGACTGGGCCGCCAGAGGCGTGGCGCCGATCCCGAGGGCCATCGCCACGAGCCCTGCGATGGCAGCCGGAGACAGACTCCGCAGGCGCCGTCGGAACCGCGTGGTGAGCCGTTGCAGGACTCGCATCATCGGGAACCTTCTCTATCGACACCCCGAGGGATCGTGCGTCGAGCGGTCCGTGGCTCGTGGCTCCACGGCCTGATCAAAGGAACGAGGTCGCATCCCCCGCGTCCAGTCGGGAAATCCGCCACATCGGGCGGGGAAACCTCCGACTACGCTCGTCTGGGGATGGGCTCCCGGTGCGCCGGATGACGGTCATCGATGCGGTTCCTGGACGGTGAGCAGATCGCAGGAGGCCGAGCGACGGAGCCGCCCGGAGCAGGCCCGTGCCCCGGCCCGGCGAGGGATCGACCCGGCCCCGCCGTGCCGGCCGAAGGACGGCGGAGCGGTAGCGGCCCGTCCCCTCGATCCACAGCTTGGGCCGAAGCTCCCGTCCGAGAAGGCGCCCCATCCCCGCGAGATCGAATGAGACCGAGACGACCTCTTCCGGCCACGACCCCGACCGGGACCACACTGCTGGCCGTCACCGTCCTGGCTCTGGCCGCCTGCGCCTCCCCCGAAGCGGACGGTCCCGAACCGCCCAACATCGTCTACATGCTGGCCGACGATCTGGGCTACGGGGAGCTGGGCTCCTACGGCCAGTCCCGGATCCTCACGCCCCACCTGGACACCCTGGCCGCCGAGGGGATGCGCTTCACCCAGCACTACAGCGGGAGTCCCGTCTGCGCCCCCTCCCGGGCCACGCTCCTCACCGGTCTCCACACCGGCCACACCAAGATCCGCGACAACTTCGAGGTGGGCGGCTACCCGGACCCGGAGGAGCTGGGGCAGATGCCGCTGGACTCGGGCACGTACACCCTGGGGACGATGCTCCAGGAAGCCGGGTACGTGACCGGCGCCATCGGCAAGTGGGGGCTCGGCGGGCGGACCTCCCTCGGGCAACCGCGGTTCCAGGGCTTCGACTACTTCTTCGGGTATCTGGATCAGCAGCTCGCCCACAATTTCTACCCCACCCACCTGTGGCGGAACGGGGAACGTGTGGAGCTCGACAACGCGTACTTCTCGCCCCATCAGCGCTTCGCCGGGGACGATCCCTCCGACCCCTCCCAGTACGCGCAATACCAGGGGAACGAGTACTCCCTGGACGTGATGGCGGACGACGCGCTGGACTTCCTGGAGCGACACCGGGACGAGCGCTTCTTCCTGTATCTGCCCTTCACCATCCCGCACCTGGCGCTGCAGGTGCCGGACTCGTCGTTGGCCCCCTACGACGGGGCCTTCGAGGAGGAACCCTATCTGGGGGACCGGAGCTACCTCCCGCATCCCAGGCCCCTGTCGGCGTACGCCGGGATGATCTCGCGGATGGACGCGCACATCGGTCGGATCCTGACGAAGCTCGAGGAGCTGGGGCTGGAGGAGAACACCCTCGTCATCTTCACCAGCGACAACGGAACCACGTACACGGGGGGCGTGGACGCAGACTTCTTCGAGAGCACCGGGGGCCTGCGGGGACTCAAGGGCTCCGTCTACGAGGGGGGGATCCGGGTCCCCTTCGTGGCCCGATGGCCGGGACGGATCGAGGCGGGATCCACGAGCGACCACGTCTCGGCGTTCTGGGACATGATGCCCACCTTCGCGGAGCTGGCCGGGGTGGAGCTGCCGGTGCCCACCGACGGGATCTCCCTGGTGCCGACGCTGCTGGGCGAGGGCGCCCAACCGACCCACGACGCCCTCTACTGGGAGTACCACGGTCTGTGGAACGGCGCGCAGGCCGTGCGCATGGGGCGGTGGAAGGCGGTCCGGCTGGGCGGCCACGAGGACCCCGACGCCCCCATCGAGCTCTACGACCTGACCCGCGACCCGGGGGAGACCACCGACGTGGCGGCGGACCACCCCGACGTGGTGGCGAGGGCTCGCGACGTCATGGCGTCCCGGACGGAGGCGGTGCTCCCCCGGTGGAATTTCGCCACGGGGGGATAGGGGCCCCGTGGATCGAGCGGGTCGGACATCGAATCCGACAACGGGAGTGGCTACCTGTCCAAGGCCTGTCGCCACCAGGGGGTGAGGCCTGCGACGGCGCGACGACCCGGCCCCCTGGACCGGCTTTTCTGCGGGTTTACTGGCCAGACGCCTGCGGGAGCGTACCTGCGGCAGTCGGAGTCTCGGGTCCTCGCCTTCCGCGCTGGCCCCTCCCCCCTCCCAGGAGG
>DATHRY010000122.1:0-9400 GCA_035464715.1 Longimicrobiales bacterium | reverse complement strand
TGCCCGGTCATGTCGCGGCCGGCGACGTGACTCACGATCGCCTGGTACACGAGAGCCTGCTCGGCCACGCTCTTGGTGGCCGCGACGGCCTGCTCCCAGCCGCCCGGGAGGACGAAGGTCGTGGCGGCGTGGCTCTCGAGGAGGGTGCCCTCGTTGGCCGTGAGCCCGAACCGGTTCGGGTTGCCGGCGTCCGCGAGCCGCTCCAGGACCGCGATGACCTCGGCGGTCCGTCCGGAGTTCGAGGCCCCGAAGACCGCAAACTTCGAGAGATCGTACGTGGCCGCCTGCCTCGCTCCCTCGGTGACCACCTGGAGATCCGCACCCCATGTGAGCGCCTTGCGGATGGCGTTCTTGGCCGGGAAGATCCGGCTCGACCCTTCGCCCGTGAGGAAGAGCCTCCCGACCCGGGCGATGGCCTCGCCGGCCTCGGCGTAGGGGGCCGGATCGAAACGGTCGATCACGCGGACCGTGTCCATCATCTCGCGGCACAGGGCGAACTGCGTGTACCTGGCGTCGGTGGCGTTCATCGTGGGGTCTCTCGTTCCTCGGTGCGTCTCTGGACGGACGGTTCCACCGGCTCGAACCGCAGGTCGGCGTACTCGGGCATCTCGCCCACCAGCGGACGGAGGTACTCCAGGAACGCCTCGGTCGGATAGTTGCCGGCCTCGTTGATCATCGCTTCGGGCATGGGCTTGGCCCGTACGGCGACATCCGCCAGGGGCGCCGTGCCCAGGGTGGACGTATACGGATCGTCGGACTCGCGAACGATGGTGACCATGACGCCGGTGGCGCCCTCGCCGGCGAGGCGCGACGCCTCGCGGCCACAATCGTAGGCTTCGGTCAGGTCCGACTCGACGGCCCGGTCGACGGCGCACATGGGCAGGGACTCGGTGATCTGGAACTCGCCCCGCCAGCCGAATCTCTCGCTGACCATGCCATGCAGGCGCAGTCCCACGCTGGCCCCACCCATGGCTCCGAACTCGACGTTGGCGAACTTGTCCGTGGTCCGCGAGGCGGATACCGGAGTCCCGTCGGCGTATCGGATGCCCTCGCCGCAGACGATCGAGACGTAGCCGAAGCGGTCGTGCACGTCCGCCACGTCGGCCAGAAACCGCTCCTCGTCGAAGGCGCGCTCTGGAAGGTACACGAGGTGCGGCGCATCCTCCTCGCTCCGTCTGGCGAGGGCCGCGGCGGCGGCGAGCCATCCCGAGTCGCGGCCGATGGACTGGTAGATGGTGAACTGGTCGACCTTCCTCATGTCACGGGCCAGGCGGCCGGCCTGCTGCACCGACAGGGCCGTGTAGCGCGCCGCGCTCGGGTACCCCGGCGTGTGGTCGGTCGCATAGAGGTCGTTGTCGACCGTCTTGGGCACGCCGACGCCACGGAGCTCGTACCCTTCGCTGGCCGCGAAGTCGGTGACGCGATGGATGGTGTCCATGGTGTCGTTGCCGCCGATCATGAAGATCGTACGGATGTCGTGCCGCCTGAGCTGGGCCAGGATCCTCGGGAAGTCGGCCTCCTGGAGCTTGTGGCGCGACGAGCCCAGGACGGACGAGGGCGTCCGGCGGAGTCCCTCGATGGTCGCGGCCGTCTGCGCGGACAGATCGACCAGCTGGCCGGCCATGAAGCCTTCGATCCCCCAGCGCATGCCGAGCACGCGGTCGACGTCGGCCACCTGACCGCAGCCGTGGACGATGCCGGCCAGGCTCGAGTTGATGACGCTCGTGGGGCCGCCGGACTGTCCGACGACGGCGTTGCCCTTGCTCATGGTCTGTTCCCTTCGTCTGTTGCGGCCCTGGTCCTTCCCGACGTCGACCTGCGAACCGGTATGCTGTGGTGATGAACAACCGCATCCTCTACGCGGGGGACACGGACCTCGGCAGCGCAGCCGCCTACCTGGCCGGCGTGCTGACCCATGCCGGCCTCCCTTTCGACTACGTCCCCAGCGACGCGCCCCTGGAGCTGTCGTCGGAGCGTGGCGAGCCCGGGTCGTACGTCCTCAGCGACTACCCTGTCAAGAATCTGACCGATGCCGATTTCCGACGGATCGTCGCCGACGTGGAAGGGGGGAGCGGCTTGCTGATGATCGGCGGGTGGGCATCGTTCCACGGCGCCACGGGCGAGTATCACCGATCGCCCTTGGCGGACGTGCTTCCGGTCCGTATGCAGGCTTCGGACGACCGGGTCAACGCGCCGCAACCGTGCCTCGTGGAGAAGCGGACCGATCATCCGATCCTCGGCGACCTCCCGTGGACACACCCGCCGAGCATCGGCGGATACAACCGGGTGCGGCCCAGGGCCGACGCCCAGGTCCTGCTCGCCGCCCGGCACTTCGCGGTCGAAGCCCGTACGACCGACCTGTCGAAGGCGGGCCGGGACGATGGGCTCGGCGAGGGCTACACCTTCACCGCCGGCGACCAGGCGCCCCTGCTGGTGGTCGGCCGCCATGGCCGGGGGCGGGTCGCCGCCTTCACCACCGACGTGGCACCGCACTGGGTCGGGGGGCTGGTGGACTGGGGGCCCGACCGTGTCGGGGCCCGGGCACCGGGGGCCGTCGAGATCGAGGTCGGCTCCCACTACGCGGAGTTCCTCACCCGGCTCGTCCGGTGGACGATGGGCCTGGATCCGTCCGGTCTCTGATCCCGGACCCTCCGCAGGCGCCCGGCGCTGACGCCGAATCCCCCGGTCCCGGCTTCGGATCAACGGGCCGCACGATCCCAGGGAAACGCAGCCGTCGGCATGTTGGCGTAGCGGCGCACGCCGATGGTCAGCGTCGCCCCGCTTCCTGGCAGCAGCCTCACGTCGAACCACGGGCCGTCCACCGCGATGGTCCGGTCGCCCACCCTGACCTCCGTCGCCGCATGCTCCCCGTACGCGCCCATCTGCACCGTCACCGTTCGTTCCCGGAGGGGGTTCGCGTTGACCAGGGTCAGCGTCACGCTCGAGGCGTCGAAGTGCTCGACCAGGGCGCCCACGTCTTCCGGCAGGCCCGGACGTCGGTTCTGCGGGTCGAAGTGGCGGACCTGCACGTTCAGCGGCAGTGGACCATGGGATTCACCACCGGGGTTCGGTCCACCCATCGTCAGCTGGACGAGGGCGGCGATGGGGATGGAGCCGTTGCCACCGACGTCGTCCGTACCACCGCCGCCACCCCCGGTCGGGGCTGGGCTGGCGGGCCCACGTGGGCCCGCCCCGGTCGCCGCGGCGGCCACCGACACGGCCGCGGGGGACGTCGCGGTCAGGCGCCTCCCGTTCTCCGGCACGCACCCGCCGAGTCCCTCCCGCATGGGAGGAAGCTCGTCCAGTGAAGCCATCGAGATGCTCGACGGGTAGGCCTGGTCGTCCACACCCAGCCACCCGCCCGAGCTCCGGGCGGGCGCACGAGCCGCGGTGGGCCCGTCGCCACCGCTGGGCACGGCCTTCGCGCGCAGCTCCGCGAGCGCGGCCTCCAGGGCCCGCATGGGATACCCGGGATCGTTCCCCTTGATGTAGTTGATCCAGGTCGTTCCCGGCGGGGTGTCCGTGCCGGGGCGCTGTGGAGACCTGTCGTCGGGGAGGATCGGAATCCGCTCGAGATCGTCCGGACGCAACGACGTCATGTAGAGGTCGACCAGGACGTTCACCAGGTTGCCCTGTGTCCCGCTGCCGTTCCCGCGCTGGACGTACCGGGTGCCCTCGCTCATCTCGGCATAACCACCCCACCCCCGGTCGTCGTACAGGTGCGGTACCAGGACCTTGCCGTCCACGACCTTCTGCGCGGCGAAGAGGTTGTCGATCTGGTGCCGCATCGCCTGCGTGTAGGACGGATCCCCGGACAGGAGGAGGGCCACGTCGAACCCTTCGGGCGGGCCACGGAACACGTAGTTCCGCTCACCTTCCCCCGTCCAACCCCAGACGCCGCAGTACCACTTCCCTCCCCATCCGCCGCCGATGGTGCCGTCCAGCCCGATGTTCGACGGGATGTTGCCGCCGTTCTCCTCGGTCCGGTCCCGCCAGGCGCCGATGTACTCCAGCACCCAATCCCTGTACTTCTCGTCCTGTGTAAGCAGGTAGGCCGTGAAGGGGAGCATGGCCGCGGCCATGTTCAGGGGGTGGTCGCCACTGACGTCGGTGGCCGCCACGCTCCAGAACCGAAGGCTCGGGTTCAGCCCCTCCCAGTCCGTGGGCGTGACCGGGGTCAGCCTCGGTCCGAGGCTCCCGTTGAACAGACTGCGGATGACCTTCGTCTCCGGGTCGTAGTTCTGGGCCGCGGGGTCCTCGTTCAGGTACAGTCCGGCCATGCGCCGGGCCCGGACGTTGTTCGTCGGGTCGTCGGGGCGAGCGAGAGAGTACATGTAGAAGGAGGCGAGCTCCTCGCTGGAATGCTCCCAGTCGAACTGGGTGATGAAGTCGTTGCGAAAGATCCCGTCCCTCGCCGCTTCGACCTCCGGCACCTTCCCGTCGGTGTACTGCTCGAGGTGACCCTCCCAGATCCTCCGGTACGTCTCGACCAGCGACTCCGGTCCTCCGAGGATGTAGGCCAGGGGCCAGTCCTTGGCCCGGTTGATGATGTCGTCCGGACCGTCGCCCGTGCCCCAGGCCGGAGGCGAGGTCCGGATGGCGTGGCCCGCCGCATCGAAGTTGGACGCGGCGTAGGCCTCGGCGATCTCGGCGCTGGACTCGAGGAGGGTGCGCTGGGCCGCGACCCAGGCCGGCGGAGCCATGGCCGCGTCGACCAGGATCGTCGGCCCCGATTCCACGGTGTCCGACGCCGCCCGGGTCGTCCCCGACTGCTGCAGGGCCGCGCCGGTCGACGGGGCCACGGGGACCCCGGTCGGCGCTCCCGACAGAGGGAGAGCACCCAGGAGCAATACCATGGAACGGGCTCTCACGACCTGCCTCCTCGCGTCGGATCGGGTCCTCATGAAAGGTCGGCGGCGGACCGTTCGAGGCCCGCGGCCACGGCTGCGTCGAGGGGCGGCAGCTCAGTGGCCGCCAGAGCCGTCCGATAGTCCGCGATGTTCTTGGCGCCCAGGCAGATCGTGTCGCAGCCGGGATGATCGAGCGTCCAGCGGATCGCGGCCTGTGCCATCGTCATCCCTTCGGGCAGGTGTTCCGCCAGGACCGCGTACTTCTCGAAATCGGTATCCCGACACCCCTCCGCGCGGTTGTCGTCCGGACGAAACCGGGGCTGCCCCCCGAAGTACTTCCCGCTCAGACGCCCCTGGGCCATCACGCCCCGCACCTGCGTCCCAAGATCGTGCGTCTGCGCGATCCTCCAGAGGTCCTTCCGCGGGTTCAGGAGGCTGGAGGGGAACTGGAGCACCTCGACGGCGCCCTGTTCCACCATCGCCTCCAGGACGGGCAGCTGGCCCGTGGAGATCCCGTACGCCCGGATCTTGCCCTGCGTCTTCGCCGTCTCCAGGACGGCCACGCCGGCGGCGACATGATGGGGCCGGGGGGCGCAGTGGTAGAGGAACACGTCCACATGGTCGGTGCCCAGACGCTGCAGAGACCCCTCCAGGCTGGGAAGGATCGTCTCGGGGCTGGAGTCGTCCACCCGGGTGTTCCCCGGCCCGACGCGGTAGCCGAACTTGGTGGTGACGACCCAGCGGTCGCGCCGGCCCTTCAGCGCCTTGCCGATCCGTCGCTCGGACTCCCCCGCGCTGTATTGCTCGGCCGTGTCGATGGCGTTCACACCGAGTTCCCCCAGCTCGTGGATCAGCCGGATGACGTCGGCCTCACCGGGATCTGGATGGCCGTCGTGCCTTCCATCGAGAACCAGCGGGCCGCCCAGCTGCCACGCCCCGATCGTGATCGGTGAAACCCGGATGCCGGTCCGACCCAGCGATCTCTGTTCCATCAGAAAGGCCTCACGACCGGTGACGCGCGACGACGCGATCGACGAACATGACCGCGAGCCCGATCTGGCTCTGGAGCGCCAGCGCCCGGGTGAGGTCGTCCGGTGCCAGATGTTCCGTGACGACAGGGTCCCGGGAGACGATCTCGTCGAAGGCCGTTCCCGTGGTCACCGCCTCCACGGAGAGCTTCCGGATCAACTCGTGGGCCGTGTCGCGGCCGAGGGGCTCGGCAAGCGCCATCAGCAGCGCCTCCGAGCAGCACAGGCCGTGCTGGCGCTCCAGGTTGCGAAGCATGTTCTCCGGCTTGACGATGAGGCCGTCGAGCACCCGGCGGAGCGTCTCGAGCTGCGCCGAGATCAGCAGACACACCTCGGGGACGAACTTCCAGGCGGTCTCGCCCTGCCGATGATCGTCTTCCCATTCGGCATGGATGTAGTCGAGAGCCGGGCCGGCGTTGGACCGGAGGAGGCGTCCGAGGAACACCACCGATCCCGAGGCGACCGGGTTCTGTTTGTGGGGCATGGCCGAGCTCCCGACCTTGCCTTCGGTGAACTCGGTGACCTCGTCGATGTCCGTCTGCTGAAGGTTGTAGATGTTCTGGGCGATCTTCCCGAGGGTGGCCGAGAGCATGCACAGCAGCAGGACGAACTCGGCGACGCGGTCGCCGGCGGTCTTCACCGGGATGACCGGCTCGGCGAGGCCGAGCTTCTCCATGAGGCGTTGCTCGACCTCGAGGCCCACCGGCCCGAGCGAGGCCAGGGTGCCCACCGCCCCGCCGAACTCTCCCACGAGGATGCGGGGGCGCGCCTGCACGAGACGTTCCTGCTGTCGGTGGACCTCGTCCAGCCAGACCGCCGCCTTGAAGCCGAAGGTGACCGGGATGGCGTGTTGGCCATGGGTGCGGCCCGCCATGACCGTCTCGCGATGCTTCTCCGCGAGGCCGGCGAGGGAGTCCCCCAGGGCGCCCAGATCGTCGAGCACGAGTTCGTAGGCATCCTTGATCTGGAGCATCATGCCGGTGTCGAAGATGTTCTTGCTGGTGGCTCCCCAATGCACGTACCGGGCGGCGGAGGGCGAGATGACCGCCCGGAGGGCGTTGACCAGCGGAACCACCGGGTTCCACGTGGCGTCGAACTCGGCCTTCATCGAGTCGAGATCGAGCTCGTCGATGCGCGCGGCACGCGCGATCTCGTCCGCCGCATCCGAAGGGATCAGCCCGAGCTCGGCCTCGGCTTCCGCCAGCGCGGCTTCGACGTCGAGCCAGCGCTGCTGGGTCCGCCGGTCTTCCCAGACGGCCCGCATGGCGGCGGTGCCGAAGCGATCGCGGAAATAGAAGGAATCGAAGGCGGTTGAGCTCATCTCGATCGGGTACCATGCGAGGGTCGACAGCGCGCCGACGTTTCCGACTCGGGCCATTCGGTCCGGCGCAGTGGAGGCGCCGCGATGGCCGCAGGTGGCAGCCATCATGGACGTTCCCCGTGGCCGCGACAAGGAAGGCCCCTCCCGGGACGGCGACGGCGGCCGCGCGGCAAGGGAGCCCGGGCGCACGCCACTCAACACCCCTCGGATCCCGCGTGTGAACAGGGTTGTCATTCCTGGGCGAGTCGGACCAGGTGGCGCGACGGCACCGGACCGGAGTCGCTACCGCCCCGCAGTGCCCCCTCTCTTCCCGATGCTGGAGGATTCCTCGTGCGTCTCAAACATCTCGTCGTCGGTGGCTTCCTCGCGTGCGGAGCGGCGGCCTTCGGCTGTACGCAACCCTCCGAGCAGGAACAGGAGCAGCCGCAGGCCCAGTCACAGACGCGACCCGAGACCTTCTCGGAGCGTCGCCCCGGGACGACCGAGGTCCGGCCGGGCCAGTTCCGTGCTCCCGAGTTCGACCCGCCGAGTATCCTGGACTACCGGCCGAACTCGATGCTCGTCGCGGAGGAGAATCTCGTCCCGAGCGCGAAGTTCCCGGTCGTGGACATCCACAGCCATCAGCGCGCCACCGCCGATAACATGGAGGAGCTGATCTCGGAGATGGACGCGATGAACGTCCAGGTCCTGGTCAACCTCAGCGGGGGCAGCGGCGAGGAGCTGCGGGAGCGCATCGAGGCAGTCCGCAACGGCCCTTATCCGGACCGGTTCCGCCTGTTCGCGAACGTCGACTTCGACGATGTCGGCCCAGGCTGGGGCGAGCAGGCGGCAGCGCAGCTCCAGGCGGACGTCGAGGCCGGCGCCATCGGCCTCAAGGTCTTCAAGAGCCTGGGAATGACCAACATCAAGGCCGACGGCACGCGGCTGCACGTCGACGACCCGGAGCTGGATCCGGTCTGGGAGATGGCCGGCCAGTTGAACATTCCGGTGCTCATCCACACCGCGGAGCCGCCGGCGTTCTTCGAGGAGCCCGACTATACGAACGAGCGCTGGCTCGAGCTGGCCCTGTTCCCCAGCCGACGGAACTACGGGCCGGACCAGGTCGACTTCGAGACGCTCCTCGCCGAGCGCGACCGGATGTTCCTGAAGCACCCGAACACCCGCTTCATCGCAGCCCACTTCGGGTTCCACGGCCACGACCTGCAGCGGGCGGCCGAGGTCCTCGACTCGATCCCGAACCTGTACCTCGACCTGTCGGCCGTCCTGTACGACTTCGGGCGGCAACCCCGGGCGGCCCGGGAGTTCTTCATCGAGTACCAGGACCGCCTGATCTTCGGGAAGGACTCCTACCAGCCCAGCGAGTTCCCGTACTACTGGCGCGTCTTCGAGACCGCAGACGAGTACTTCGACTACTATCGGGATTACCACGCGTACTGGAAGCTCTACGGCATGGATCTCCCGGACGACGTGTTGAGGAAGATCTACTACGAGAACGCGTTGGAGGTGACGCCGGGGCTGCCATCGGCGGCCTTCCCCGGGTAGCGGGCGGCCGGACCGGGCGCGACGGCACCTGACCGATCACGCCGGTCCGTCGACCACCGGTCCAACCGCCGCCTCGCCGGTCGTGGCAGCGGCAACGAAGAACAAAGGCGCCTCCCCCGTTCGTGCTCGGGGGAGGCGCCTTTGCCGTACGACTCGACCTACTGCGTGATCCCGACCGGAGCCCTGGGCAGGCTCAGGATGTTCGCGAAGAACTTGAAGGCGTCGGTCACGCCCTCCGGAAGCTGACGGTAGAAGCCCAGGCCCGTGTACATCCAGCGGCCCTCGCCGTGCCGGGTCTCGACGAAGATCCCACGCTTCTCCCCGGCGTTGTACGGCCACGGGTCTTCCGACGCCAGGAGATCCACGTAGCGCTCGTCTTTGTCGCCGATGAAGTAGGTGCCCCGCTCCTGGATCCAGTCGTCCCAATCGTTCTCGGTCACCCGGTTCGGGAAGTTGAAGACCGGATGGTCGGGGTCCAGGATCCGCATGGGGGCTTCCTCGACCGTGATCCGGTTCCGGCTCACCTCGATGGGATAGGGACCCCACTGCGCGTCGTTGAACTCGAACTTGTTGTACTGGACCAGGACCGTCCCCCCGTTCTCGACGTAGTCGATGAGTCGGGCGTTGTAGGCGCGGAGGTCCTCGCGATTGAGGTAGGC